>CAYZVN010000108.1:0-6567 GCA_964482025.1 uncultured Saccharophagus sp.
CGCAAACGCCCTGTTGGATAATAGTGGCTATGCCAACTGAGTCAAGCGCGCAATGCACGCGACGGCTCCTGGGATGGGAACTTTCACTCCAGTGAAATGTTTGAAGCACAGAGTCGCGCTTGCACCGCCCGCGCGCGGCGGTACACTCGGCGACTGTCCTCGCAACCTGTCAAGGAACTCTGATGCTTCGAATACTCGTTTACCCGTTCACGTGTTTAATGCTAATCGCTGGCGGCATAGCCAGTGCAGCGGATTCAGTCGCTTTACCGCGCGGCGTCACTCAGGTGGCGGAAGTGGAAGGTATTACCGAATACCGCTTGAACAACGGCCTCAGAGTTCTGCTGTTTCCCGACCCGAGTAAAGAAACGGCGACGGTTAATATCACCTATATGGTCGGTTCAAAGCATGAAAATTACGGTGAAACCGGCATGGCGCACCTGCTGGAGCACCTACTGTTTAAGGGCAGCAAGAAGCACCCGGACATACCGGCTGAGATGAGTGCCCGTGGTGCAGTGGCCAACGGCACCACATCGGTCAACCGCACCAATTACTACGAAACCTTTGCCGCCAGTGAAGACAATATTGACTGGGCACTGCGTTTAGAAGCGGACCGCATGGTCAACTCTTTTATCGCCCAGAAAGATCTCGACAGCGAAATGTCGGTTGTGCGCAATGAATTCGAGCGTGCCGAGAACAGCCCGTTTACGGTGTTGATGCAGCGCATGATGGCGGCGGCCTACCGCTGGCACAACAACGGCAAGCCCACCATAGGCGCGCGCTCGGATATCGAAAACGTCTCCATCGAGCGACTGCGAGCGTTCTATCGCCGCTATTACCAGCCGGATAATGCGGTGCTCACGGTGGCGGGTAAGTTTGATGAAGCCGCCACTCTTAAGCGCATTCACAAACATTTCGGTCGCATTCCTCGCCCCAAGCGCGAGCTGCTGCCTCTGTATACCGTTGAGCCGCCGCAAGACGGTGAAAAAAGTGTGACCGTGCGGCGCGTCGGGGATATTCAGTGGTACGCCGCCGCCTACCACATACCCGCCGGCAGCCACGCGGATTACGCAGCCCTGGAAGTCTTGGCAGAAATCCTCGGCGATACCCCGCGCGGCCGGCTGCACCAAGCTTTGGTAGTGGACCGCAAGCTGGCGGTGAGCACGTTTGCCTATCCCTTTCAGTGGGAAGATCCAAGCTTGATGTTTTTGGCGGCTAAAGTGGCGAAGGATGGCGACTTGGACAAGACGCGCGAGCAATTTCTGAATTTGGTCGAAAATGTTCGCACTAACCCTATTACGGAAGACGAGGTTGCGCGCGCCAAGCGTAACTTGTTGAAGCAGATTAACCTCGCCTTCAACTCCTCAGAGCGCATCGCCATTGCACTGAGTGAGTACATCAGCATGGGCGACTGGCGTTTGCTGTTTCTCACTCGCGACCGTATCGAAGACGTCACGGTGGCCGATGTCCAGCGGGTGGCGGAGTATTACCTGGCGCGCAACAACCGCACCGAGGGGCGGTTTTACCCTACCGAGAATCCTGAGCGGGTGGACATTCCCGCCGTCGACAGCGTTGCCGCCATGCTGGAAGACTATAAAGGTCGGGATGCGACGGCAATGGGAGAAGCCTTTGATCCCTCGTTTGAGAATATCGCGGCGCTAACCCAAGAGCATGCGCTGCCGGTTGGCACCCGGGTCGCTCTGCTACCGCGCAAAACCCGCGGCGCCGAAGTGGTGGTGCAGCTGGAGATGCAGTTCGGCAGTGAAAAAAGCTTGCAGAATCAGCGTGCGGTGGCGAGTCTGACCGGGGCGATGCTGATGCGCGGCAGCCAAAAATACAGCCGCCAGGAGATTCAGGATCGCCTCGATGAACTGCACGCCAATGCGAATGTGAATGGCAGTATCAGTGGCGCCTATGCCTCCGTTGTAACCACGCGCGACAATCTGGCGGACGTGATCGCACTGCTCGAAGAAATTCTGCGCAATCCGACCTTCGACGCCCAAGAGCTGGAGCTTTTAAAAGCCAGTGCGATCGCCAACCTCGAGGCCTCACGCCAGGATCCGCAAGCCATAGTCAATCGAGAAGCGCGGCGCTTTTACAGTCCCTGGCCGCCCGGTCACCCCTATTACGCACCCACTTTGGATGAAGAAATCGCCGAAGTCAGCGCGGTAACAGCAGCGGATCTGCAGCGCTTTCACCAGCAGTTTTACGGCGCGGCCCATATGCAGATTGCGGTAGTGGGGGACCTGGACGAAAAGCTCACCCTGCAACAGTTGCGCGACCGCTTTGGTGACTGGAAGAGCGTTGCGCGCTTCGAGCGCATATTGCAGCCCTATCAAGCGATTGAGCCCATAAACCTGCGCCAGATCACCCCCGATAAAGAAAATGCTGCGGTGGTGGCGATGCTGCCCGTGCCGGTAGGCGAGAATCACGCAGATGCGGCGGCGCTCCAGCTCGGCACATATATGTTTGGCGGCGGCTTCCTCAGCAGTCGCTTAACGACCCGATTGCGCCAGCAAGATGGGCTGTCTTACGGTTCGGGGGCGTGGCTGAGCATGTCCGATTGGACCGACAACGGCCAATTCACCTCCTATGCCATCTTCGCCCCGCAGAACCGTACGGCGGTGGAAGCTGGGCTGCGCGAAGAGCTGGCCCGATTGTTGGGCAAAGGTTTCACCGCCGAGGAAGTGGCGGCGGCCAAATCCGGCTTGCTGCAGCAAGCGCGGGTGGATCGGACGCAAAACGGCAATTTGGCGGGTCTCCTGGTCCGCAACCTGGAGTTGCAGCGAGATATCAGCTGGCATATCCAGCGCGAACAACAGCTTCAGGCCCTGACCGCGGAGCAGGTGCTGGAGGCGATGCGCCGCCACATCGAGCCTGAACGCTGGGCATTTGTATGGGCCGGTGATTTTCGCAGCGAGGATGGCAAGGCGCCGCAAAAGGCTGACTAAGCGCGGCTCAACGGTTAAACAGATCCGCCAGCACCGACTGCTTGGCCGGGTCTTGATCGACAAAGCGTACAATCATGCGCACCTGCTGAGCATTGGGTGAAGGCTCGCAGGCGCTGATGCTGTGCACATAGGCATTGACCCGCGCCAGCGCCTGACCGTTGGCAGCGGTGATATCCACTACCGCGTGATCGAAAACGCTGGGCAGCACTTGTGGTCGGTCGACAAGGCCGCACAGCGCTTGATGGGATGTCTCGAGCAACTCGTAAGCGCAAGAGATGTGGGGAAAGCGCAGGTGAACTTTGCCGCTGAATTTTTCGTTCTTTTCGGCGAGGGGCGCAGGCTCGGGAGCGGCGGTGCGCCCGCCGGTCAAGACCTCCACCGAGGAAAATGCCAAGCCGCGATTGCTCGGCGTGGAGGAGCTGACTTTCTCGCCTAAGCGTTTGAGCTGCTTGTGAATTTTGCGGGTCAGCTCTTCGGCAGTGAAGGGTTTAGACAGATAGTCGCTGACCCCAGCTTGTACCGCCGCCGTGACGTGATTGCGATCGCCCCGGCTGGTGATCATGACAAACGGTGTGTGACCGAACCTGGGTTGCGCGCGCACCCAGAGCAACAGTTCTTCACCCGACATCTCCGGCATTTCCCAATCGGACAGAATCAAATCTGCCCCTTTGCTTTTGATGATGCCCATCGCCCGCGCACCGTCCTGCGCTTCTAAGAGCTCGGCACTGGGCGCCAGCTGTCGCACGGTCCGCTTGATCATATCCCGGACGAAACTCGCGTCGTCCACCACCAAGACTCTCAATGCCATCGGTATTCCCCTCCATACCGCAACTGGGCGCATGATCATCGCCGGCGGCTTGGCTATAGCTCAAAAAACGGTACCGGAGCGCGAACAGTGATGCGTAGTAAGAGATCGCGCTCCGGCCAAGTCCTTTTACTATAGGCGCTCGTTAGTCCCGGTGCTCGAAGGGGAGAGGTGCTATTCCGGGGCCAGGATGGAGTGCCACCAGTTGAGCGGCGTCACGCCGTCCTGCGGGTCATAGACATTGCCGTAAAACCACGCGCTGTCGTGTGACATACGGGGGTTCAGCAGCGCCTCTATGGCGCTAAAGCCACAGCTGACATGGATGCTGTAGACCAGCAGCCGAGGCGTTTCCAGATCCAGCTGCCCGCCGAGTTTTTCGAGTTCGGGGGTAATGGCTTCATCCAGCAAGCGAGTATCGCTGCGGGAAAACACGCGGATACAGAGATTGCCGCTGTGTTGTCGCAACTCAAAGGTGCCGTTATCGCGGTTGACGCGAATCAGATCGCCCCTGGCGAGTCCTTTGACAAACGCGGGGGAATGCACCAGCCGGCATTCGTTCTGTTCATTGATCTCCACCGGAATCCGCTCTACCACGGGCTGTCCTTGCGGATTGTGTCCGGCGAACAATTCAATTACCTGTGCAGTCTGCATAATCTTGGTGATTCCTGGTTAAAATGGCCGCGCATTATAACGGCAATCCGACACTCACCCGGTGTTCGGTCCACTCTATAGCGACACAGAAAGAAGGAGCCAATATGAATTTATTCTCACGCTGTTTAGCGCTTTTCCTGGTGGGCCTGACAACGGCCTGTTCAGTCAATCCGGTGACGGGCAATAAAGAGTTGACGTTTATGAGCGCCGAGCAGGAAGTGATGCAGGGTGCGCAACTCTATGGCAGTTATCAACAGCAACAGGGTGGTAAATATGTGGTGGACCCCGAGCTGACCTTATACGTAAACAGTGTTGGCCAGAAGCTCGCGCGCGTCAGCGACCGCCCGGAGTTGCCCTATGAGTTTGTGGTGCTGAACAACGGCGTTCCCAATGCCTGGGCACTCCCCGGGGGGAAAATCGCCATTAACCGAGGGTTGCTGACGTTGCTGGAAGACGAATCTCAACTGGCTGCTGTACTCGGCCACGAAATTGTCCACGCGGCCGCGCGTCACTCGGCCCGGCAAATGACGCGAGCAACACTGCTCAACGTCGGCCTTATGGCGGCGGGTGTCGCAGCGCAAAGCAGCGAGTATGGCGAGTGGATTATGACCGGCGCCGGGGTGGGTGCGAACGCTTGGCAGGCCCACTACGGTCGGGACCAGGAGCTCGAAGCGGATAAATACGGCGTGCAGTATATGGTGAAGGCAGGCTACGACCCACAAGGTGCGGTGGAGCTGCAGGAAACCTTCGTGAGATTGTCCGAAGGCCAGCAGCAGGGCTTTATGGAAAACCTATTTGCCAGCCACCCACCCTCAGCTGCGCGAGTTGAGCGCAATCGCGAACTGGCCGCCGCCAACCCAGGCGGTACTCGCAATAAAAACGCCTATCAAGCGGCGATTCGCCAGCTAAAGCGAGACGAGGCTGCCTATAAAGCTCACGAACAGGCACTTGCCGCCGCGCAGAAAAATGATTTTTCCAGTGCGCTCAGTTCGGTTGAAAAAGCCATCCAGCAGCAGCCCAAAGAGGGATTATTTTTTGCCACCAAAGGGCAATTGAAAATGGCACAGAAAGATGATGCCGCCGCTCTGCAAGCCTTCCAGCAGGCGAGCAAATTAAATCCGGAATATTATTTGGGTTATTTGGGGGCGGGTTTGCTGCAGAAAAAAGCCGGGCAGAACAGCGCTGCCAATCAGTCTCTACAGGCAAGTATGAAACTGTTAGAAACGCCGCTGGCGGCCTACCACTTGGGAGAGCTGGCGTTGAGCGCCGGTGATCGCAATAAGGCGCGCACCTATTTTGAATTTGCCGCGCAAGGGACAGGTGAAATAGCCGAAGCCGCCAAGGCACAATTAAATCGCCTGACACAGGGCTGATTTCATAAAACCCGCCGACTTCGGCGGGTTTTTTATTTTAGGCACCGCAACATTTTTTAAATTTCTTGCCGCTACCGCACCAGCAGGGCGCATTGCGCTCCGTTTTGACGGGTGCGAGATGAACGCCGCTGCAGTAAAACCAGCGATTGTCTTGCTTGCGAAAATTCGACCGCTCGTGCAGCTGTCCCGGCCCGTGTTGATCACGATAATAGGCGACAAATTCCACTACACCGGTATCGCCAGACGTTCTCGCTTGGCGTACTTCGAGCTTCAGCCAACTTGTGTTAGCAAAAGTGGCCTGAATATCGGCGGCGTTATCGGCTGGGGCCTTATCGGTTAGGTGTGTCTGCAGTAAATAGTCGAGGTTACCGCTACAAAAGGCACTGTAACGGCTGCGCATGAGGGCTTGGGGTGAGCGGGCAAAATCTTTGCCCGTCAGCAAGGGACTACAGCAGTTCTGGAAAAGTTGGCCACTATCGCAATAACAGGTGTTGGTCATGAGTTCAGGTTTAACAGAGTGAAATTGCCAATTTGGCGGGGAAAAGGTGAGCGAATAGCCGCTGTGTGAGCGCGGGAGACTGAAGGGATAGCTCCTTCAGCCTCCCTAAGTCATCTACGGCGTGGCAGCGCAGGGGCCGAGATCCTCTTCGCTGATCTTCAGTGAGAAATCTTTGCGGCCTTCGGCACCGCTGGCCAAATGCTTAGTGCGTAAACTGAACTCATATTTGCCATCTTGTAAGGGCGTTTCCACACCCAAGGTCTGCATGGTAATAAATTCCCGTTTGACGCT
>CAYZVN010000108.1:6667-8972 GCA_964482025.1 uncultured Saccharophagus sp.
GGTGTAATGCACGGCTTTCCATAATCCGGTGAAGTTGCCGGCCTCGGGCGGGGGCAGATCGGCGATATCCTCGATGGACCAGTTTTCACCGCGGTTATTGGCTGCCGGGCGGTAGATCTCGTCATTAAACCAGGTTAACTCCCAGTGGAATTGAGCGTTATTGGCAGACCAAACGTCCCGAATGCCCGTCAAAACATCAACGGCAGCGTTTTTCATCGGCTCGAACGCGGGAGGAGTATGGGTCAGCATGGAATAGGTACTGTCCAATACCAGGGAGAGGGCCAGGTTGGACTTCAACAGCTCGGAGTCGCGGTTGAGCAAGGATTCGACATCGGTCGGCCGGTTGTCGACAAATAATTGCGAGGCGAGCGCGGTAGGCTGTTGGTTGGCGTCCAGCTCTGGATCTAGCGCCAGGCCCGACTGATCCCGTGTAACAAATTGCATAATCAGCCGAGTGGCACCGTTTGCCGGATTCCAACAGCTGCTTTGACCGACGATTTCCACCGACAATTGATCGGGCACACAGCGGTCACCCTCTTGGTGCTCGCCTTCCTCGCAGGCCAATCCACTGTCGACGCAAACACCATTCTCACTGTGCTGACCTAAAGGGCAGCCCGTGTTAGACGGCTGGCACTTGCCGTTATGCCACTCCTGTCCAGATGGGCACGACTTCGGTTTGTCATCACACTGTGAATAAGGCGAGTCTCCCCGACAGCCCACTCCGGGGCTTTTGCCGCCTTCACAACCTCCTAGGAAAAGGCCGAACAACAACCCAATGATCCACAAGGAATATTTCACCGTCCACCCCCGAGTCTTGTTTGCAAAGCGCGCTAGTTTACAGGATGGCTTTTGCGAAGGGGCAAGTGCCAAATCTTCCTTCTTTTATATAGCCAAATCTATGGGTGAAGGGAGAGTGTATATAAGTTGATCAGGCTTAGGTGGGGGCTTGGTTAAGATTCGACCAGTTCACATTCCGGGTGGGCTTATTGTCAGAAATGCTCAAGTTATCAGACTTATTCTGTTTAGCTCTCAGTTAATGCTAACTGCGTCACATGCGGTACGGATGTCCATCATTGCTTGCTTTCTGACCCACCGTATAAGATGCCGCCTATGGAAAAAAGCGGTGCAGTTCCCGTGTGGTTCTCCTGCTGTTGGCGTCAAGATGATCGGAATGACATATTAGACCTCGATGAAGAGGCGAAAAATCGAACAATAACCGGTAGAGCCGGACGTTCTTATAACCGTGGTGAAGTGAACTTAAAGCAACGGGCAAATTACGTCATAAGTATAAAACGTACAGGAGACTTACCTTGAAAAATCTCGCACTACTGCTGTTTACGGTTGGTGCCCTTGCCTTGCAAGGGTGTAGTAACGGAGGGTCCAATCCGACGCCTCCCCCAATGGGAGGAAGCAGTTCGTCCTCTTCTTCCTCTGGTGCAGATGGCGGTTCTTCGTCCAGTTCTAGCGGTGACATCGCAAGCTCCAGTTCTAGCTCTGGTAGCGACGCCTCTAGTTCCAGCTCCAGCTCCGGCAGCGACGCTAGTAGCAGCTCTTCATCCAGCGGTGACCCCGGCTCTTCCTCATCCAGCTCCAGCTCAACAGGTGGTAATGGTGGGGTAGGTTCATCATCGAGTACCTCATCTGGCGATATCGCCAGCTCTTCTTCCTCGTCTGGTGACGCCAGCAGCTCTTCAAGCTCTAGCAGCAGTAGCTCAAGCTCAAGCAGCTCCTCCTCTGGTGGTGACCCTCTAGCTGGCGCGGAGCAGTTTGCCGACAGTGACAATATGTGTGTCTTTTGTCACAGTGATAATAGTAATGGCACCTTTGGGGCTTCTGGCGCGGATACGTTCTTTGATGTTAATGACTTCAAGTTTGCTGATAGCGAAGAGTATTCACTAACCGAGCAGAGTTTGGCGCAGTACATCGAAGAGACTATGCCGCAGACGGATACTGCTATCTGCGTTGATGAGTGTGCCGAAGATATTGCAGCTTACTTGTGGTCGCTTCGTGACGAGGGCTCCAGTGGTTCTAGCTCATCAAGCTCCTCGTCGAGCTCAAGCAGTAGCTCCTCTTCGAGCTCAAGCGGTTCAGACTCTAGCTCCAGCAGTTCCAGTAGCACAGGTGCTATGGGCGGTAGCTCTAGCTCATCATCAAGCTCTGGTGATAGCAGCTCGTCCAGCTCCTCCTCTGGTTCCGACAGCAGTTCTTCCTCCTCATCGTCATCCGGTGAGACAGGCTCTAGCTCTAGTTCTTCAAGTTCATCTTCAAGTAGCTCATCTAGTTCAAGCAGCAGTTCTTCAAGCTC
>CAYZVN010000109.1:0-8857 GCA_964482025.1 uncultured Saccharophagus sp.
TAGTGGACTGTCATCAATAGTGGACTGTCATCAATAGCGGATTGTCATCAATCCAGTAGGCCGCGGTCTTTGGCGAGAAATACCGCTTGCGTTCGACTACTGGCCGCCAGCTCTCGCAGAATGGCCGCCACATGCACTTTCACGGTGCTGGGGGACATATGCAGCTGGCGAGCGATCTCTTTATTGGATAGGCCATTTTTCATCTGCTGCAGCACATCCATCTGCCGCTGGGTCAGTTGAATCCGCCCGGGAGGCGACGAAAAAGACGGTGGCGCCGAGGTCGCCCCTGGGGCGTCCATGGCCTCTGGCGGAATATAAACCCCACCATTAAGTACTAGCTGCACCGCAGACATCATCACATCGGGGGTCGAGGTTTTGGGGATAAAACCGCTGGCTTGTTCTTTCAAGGCTTGTTGAATCAGCACCGAATCGATGTGCGCGGACAACAGAATCACCGGCAGCTCCGGGCGCGTGCGCTTTAGCGTGCGCAATACTTCAATGCCATTGGAGTCGGGCAGCGTGTAATCCAGCAAGACCAGATCGATCGCCGGATTTTTTGCAGCCATATCGAGCGCCGCAGCCGCTGTGCCGACTTCCAGCACGGCTGCGTCTCCCGACATTTTCTGCAGCAACACCACCAAACCCGCACGAAACAAGGCGTGATCGTCCACCAACAGGAATGTGAAGTTGTCATCCATAGATCAAACTGCTTTACCTCAAGGAAGTGGCATATGTTTGCCCAGATATCGCCGAAACTTTCCGGCGCTGTCCCGATTTACCATGGGTCATGATCTATTAACTATGGCCCAGTCGCGGGAATACGCAACCCGGCCCCCGTCACTTACGGCCTTAGGTGCGCAGAAAATAGACTAAACTCCTATAAGAATAACGAGCCAATACATATGGCGGCTGGCTCAAGGTGGCGAATATGGCGATTGCCGACATAATGACCCGCAAACTCATTACCGTATCACCCGATCTTTCCATCGGTGAACTCCAACCGATGTTCAAACAATTCCATATTCATCATTTGTTGGTCGTCGAGGATGGCCGCCTGCTCGGCGTTATCTCGGACCGCGACATCCTGCGCAACATCAGCCCGTTCGTGCACACGACAGCAGAAGAGAAGAAAGACAGTTTTACGCTGACCCGCAAAGCGCACCAGATCATGTCCACGCAACTGGTGACGGCAGCGCCGACGCTGGGTATAAGAGAAGCCTGCAGTCAGCTACTCAAAAGCGGTGTGAACATTCTGCCAATTGTGGAAAACGACAAGCTGGTAGGCGTGGTGAGCTGGCGAGATATTTTGCGCTATTTCATTCAATAGGGGGTCCATCGCAACAGTGCCGGGAATCCGGCCCGGCGGTAGAGACGAGCCGCTTTGCCAGTCCCTGTGCAAAGCCGCTACTGGAGAACGATCATTCGCTAGGCTACTGCACGCGCCGGAACTGGCGCCGGCTGCAGGGCCTCAATCCGGGTGGCCAATTTATCGATATGCTCCTGCTCGCACGCCACAATTTGCCGCAGCAACCCGCAGGTCTCAGGGTCGCGACCGGCGACAAAGCGGATTATTTCTCCATAGATATCCACAGCGATGCGCGCACCGATTAAATCCTCTTTGAGAACATCGAGCTGGTCGGCGGTATTGGTGTAATCGCTATACCCCCTCTGCCCCAGAATCGGCGGATTAAAATCGGGGAAGCCGCCCAGCTCGGCAATGCGGTCGGCGATTTTTTCGATATGCGCCTGCTCCTCATTAACCTGCTCCAGCTGTTCAGCGTCTGCCAATTTCACCAGATCGCCGTGTGGTGCGAAGCCATGACTGGCGTAGTAGTGCGCTTTATAACGCATCGCGCAAATTAACCCTGTCGCCAGAGCTTCATTCAGCAAATCGATAATGGCTTGCGAATTTTCGACGGTTGCGGATGCTGAACAACCGATCATATAGCGCCGCGCGTGCGCGCGCCGAGCGCTCAAATCGTCGATAAATGCGGTATTTAACATAATTTACCCCCACATAAAAGGCGCGGTAACCGCCGCGCCTTCATGGATTCGGCCAATAAACCCGACACTAGGAATTCACGCGAATTTTATTGACCACCTCAGTGACGTCGTCACGTTTTCTTGCAATAGATTCGGCGAGATTTTTTTGCACCTCCGTTTTTACTTCACCCGTTAAAGTGACACGATTTTTATAAGTGTCAACATTAACCTCAAAACCTTTAATATCATCGCTCGCCAGCAACTCGGTTTTAATGGATGCGGTAGTAGAAACATCGGCAACGAACTGGGAAAAGCTGCGTTTTTCGCTTTTGCTATCCACGCTTTCTAAATTGCGTTTAGCCGTCAGTGAACGATCGACAATCAAACGATTGTCCACCGAGACAATGCCTTCAATTCCGCTGGCAATGCTTCCTGCCAGATCTTTTTCAACCTCGGAACTTACTGCTCCCTCCAGCACCGCCTTATTGCCTTCTACATCAATTTCAATATCGAAAACGTCCAAGTGTTTATTTAGTGCTATGGCCATTTGCAGTTTTCCTTCCAGCACTCCTTCGCTAAACGCCGACTTGGTATCACGCCATAATTCCTTGCTTTCCTCCTTGACGTCTTGCCACACCTGTTGGCTTTCCCGCGTTACCGATTGCGCTCCATCCCGCAGGTTTTCAAACGTGTTCTGCTGGGCTTCTACATCAGCACCTTCAGTGTAGTCGTCTAAATTACTATCGGCGTTCGCGCTGGTAAGTACAACAAGAGAGGATGAAACCATCAGTGGCAGGAAAACTAACTTCAACAGTTTCATCATATTTCTCCAAATTCCGCCTTGTGTGATACGCAGGCATAGAGGGAGATAGCAGCATCCGTGCCAGTCTATTGGACCCGTCTATTGGAGTAGTAGACCCGTCTAGTGGAGTAGTACAAGGCGGGAAGTTCCGCCGCCCGCCCGCTCCGGCAAGCTAAGGTCGCGGCCAGATTTACATAAACCGCAGTGATTTTTGCAAAAGAAAATTACGCGTTTATTAAAGCCCCCGGAGCAAGCCGGCGTAAAAGCTGAGAAAACGAAGCGAAGACATCGATGGCACAAAAGCAGCTATACAGGCATCACTTACATGTGCTTGGAAGATAGGAATTGATATGGAACAGCCTCAAGCTAATACCTCTGCGCCCACCTCTGCGCCGCCACAAGCCGACGCACCAAAATCGCCCATGGCGTTGCGCATTCTCACGATTGTTGTCGTGATTACGATTATTTATTTCGCTAAGCTGATCCTGCTGCCAATTCTTGTCGCCGGCTTTATTGCACTTTTCGCCTCGCCTTTGGTGCGCACCCTGGAGGGATTTCGGATTCCGAAGCCGGCCGCCAGCCTGCTGCTGGAAGCCGCGCTTATCGGTGGATTGATTTATATTTTCTCTCTGTTATTCGAACCGGCAATGCGCTGGTTGGAAACGGCGCCAGTAATCGGCGACCGACTCGCCACCAGTGTTAAGGAAGTTTCCAGCAATCTCGGCGTCGGCACCACCGCAAGTGCTCAACAGGCGTCTGCCATAGAGCAGGCGGTGGATTCGACTATGGTCAATCTGGCCTCGATGTTTGCCCAGACGACGCTCCTCTTAACCGTGCAGGCTGTTACCGTCATCATCATGATTTACTTCTTTCTCGTCTATGGCGATGACTTGATGCGCAATATCGTCCGAGCTCAACAAACGTTTTCCGACAAAAAAATGACCGTGATTATGTTTCAAGTGATTCGGGATGACGTATCCATGTATATCCTGTGGGTGTCCATTATCAACGTCGGCCTGGGGATTTGTACGGCGGCGGCGCTCACCCTTTTCGGGGTTGAAGATGCTTTTTTATGGGGCGCATTGGCCACCATTCTCAACTATGCACCCTACGTAGGACCGCTGATTCTTATCTGCATCTTGACCGCTATCGGCTTCGCCGAGGAGCTGCCCCTAATCCAGGTAATGGTCGCGCCGTCGGTTTTTCTCGTGCTCAATCTTATTGAAGGTCAATTTGTTACGCCGACCGTTCTGGGAAGGCGCTTTAACATCAACCCGCTTCTGGTGGTGCTGTGGATGTTTATCTGGGGATGGCTATGGGGCGTCGGCGGCATGTTACTTGCCATACCTCTTTTGATGTGTATCAAACTGGCCCTGCTGCATTTGCGTTTAATTGGGGATTGGGTGGAAGTATTTAACGGATGTCCCACTGAAGATGCTGGCCTAAGCTGTAAAAAGAGTGGATTTCTTGCAAAGTTTACAAGAAACCGGGCGCAAACCCACAGTTCAGATGGATAAATCCTCAGTGATAACGGCTGGCATAGAATTTGTCTTCCTAGCCTTGCGCAACCGGCCTGAGTAAACAACCTAAACATCAGGCCTTATCATTAAAATCAACAAAACATAGGAATGCCTTATGAATATTCAGCAACCTACCACCGGTGCCCGTCCGCAGTTTGAACCCGAAAAAGCCAACGGCAACCATCAACAATCGACGCGTGCAGCAGAGCAGAATATGAGTGACCAGGCTGCGCGTATTGGCGAGGCGCTCGAACAAATGAAAAAAGCCTCTTCCAGCATCTACGATGCCATCGCCTGCTTCGGTTTAGCATCGGGTGATATCGCCAAAATGAAGCTTTCCGAGGGCAAACGCAAAGCTTGGGAATTTGAGGAAAAAGCGGAAGGAAAAATGGCCGAAAAACCACTGCTTTATGTAGGCGCTGCTTTCGCGCTCGGCTGGCTACTGTCGCGCGTAACACGTTAAGCAAGCAGCGACCCGCAAGTGGTCGATGCAACGCAATAAGCAACATTAGGCGATCCAACAGTCAACGGGAATAATTCATGACAGCAGCAGGCACTACAAGCGAACCCAAAACCGATCAGCAGGAGATTCCAACAGGCGCCAAGCCGGAGGATTCGTCTCCGACAATCCTGGGGCTGGCAGGTGACGCTATGACAGTCGCCAAGAGCTTCGCCGAACTGGCCGCGCTCGAGCTGCGGTTGGCGTTGCAGTCACTGCCAAAAATCCTGGGATTGCTGGTGGTCGCGTTTTTGTTGTCGCTGTTTGCTTGGCTGTCCTTTTCCGCCGTCGTCGGCTGGCTGGCGTACAGCTGGCTCGGCTCGGCGGGCTGGGGGATCGCCGGTTTTTTACTCATGCAAATCGCCGCACTGATTGCCTGCCGCTACTTGGTGGCTGCGTATGTGCATCGCGCTTCACTGCCGCATACCCGCAGCTTTGTTAAAAACGTACAAGAGAATTACCGTGACGCTGCTCGCCCAAATTAATGCTCATCACGGTCGCCTGATCCGCGACTATCAAACAATGCAAGCCCATTGGCAGGCGCACCCACTGCACAAATTCCGCTATAAAAAAGCGCTTTTCATCAGCGCCGGCGCCCTATTAGCTTGGCTGTCGCGCTACCCTACGGTTCGCCGGGTATATCTATTGGCCAACCTTGTCTCCAAATCCTCGTTGAATTAAAGTACCCGGCGCCATATGGCCCACTCTCACCTGACTAGGCGCTCGCACCTGGTTAGGTGATGCTCGTGTTGAGTTGATGTTTAGCGACATTCACAACGGGTCGACCTCAAATGGAACTTTGCGGTACCGAACAGACCTCAACCGTCAGGTCCGGCAAAGTTCATACGACTCTGACGCGGATTGAGTACGGAAGAGTCACCCCCATTATGCGCTTCGCCTTCCCCTTGAAACGCTTGTTGGATGGGGATTCATAAGCAGACTGTAGTGCGCATAGGCATTCGCTGAGCGCGTTGTGCAAAGTGGCCGCCGATAACCGGTAGGCTGCAAGAAGCGAACATTTGATAGAGGAATCGTTGGTGGCGAATATTCTCCTGGTCGATGATGACACGAAGTTCTTAAACGCTACGACTGACTTGCTACAGATGCTGGGACACACGGTCACCGGTGCCAGCTCCGTCGAAGAAGCTAAGGCCCTGGCAGTGGCCCGCAATTATACCCATGCGATTCTCGACCTAATCCTGCCGGACGGCAGTGGTCTTCACGTGTTGGATGCGCTGAATGCCGGCAATCACAACCTTCAAGTTGCGCTGGTGACCGGGCACGCCTCCATCAAATCCTTTGTGATGAATTTGTACGGGCCCAATATCAAGTACCTGATCAAACCGATCGACCTTGAGCAGCTGAATGCTTTTCTCGCCAGCACCGACGGTGTCGTCTCCGGCGGGCACGATAGTGGCAACAAGAAGCATTTCGGTCATTTGGTGGGCGAATCCGCCATGATGCAGAAGCTTTACGAAATGATCGACCGAGTCGCCACCACTCAAGCCAATGTCATGCTGATCGGCGAAAGTGGTTCCGGTAAAGAGGAAGTCGCCGCGTCCATCCATGCCGCCAGCCAGCCGCGCGGCAGTTTTGTTCCCATCAACTGTGGCGCGTTCAGCACCGAGCTGATTAACAGCGAACTCTTTGGCCATGAAAAGGGCGCGTTTACCGGCGCCATTAACCGCAAACCGGGGGTTTTTGAGCTGGCGCAAGACGGCACGCTCTTTCTCGATGAAATTACCGAAATGCCTCTGGATTTACAGCCCAACCTGCTGCGAGTCCTGGAGTCGCGAAAAGTCACCCGCTTAGGCGGCACCAGCGCGCTCGATGTGAACTGCCGGGTGGTATCCGCGACCAACCGGCCCGAGCATGAAATTGCGCGAGATAAGAAGCTGCGCGAAGACTTGTATTTCCGCCTTGCGGTGTTCCCGATTCATATTCCCCCGCTGCGCATGCGCAAAGACGATATTCCCCTGCTAGTGGAGCATTTCCTCACCGATCTCAACCTGCAATACAGCGCTAAAATCAATATTCGTGAAGAAGACCTCGCTCGCCTATGTCAGTACGATTGGCCGGGCAACGTGCGCGAGCTTCGCCACTGTCTCCATCGCGCTTACATCATGGCCGATCAGGCCACCGGCAAAATTCGCCTACCAGAACGCATCCAATCTCCTTTCTCACGCTTAGAGACCGCTCAGAATCATGGCATACATTTTGGTAAGACCGTGGAGGATGTGGAGAAAGAGCTGATTCAGACAACCCTAGAGCACCTTGATGGCGACAAGAAAAAAGCCGCCGAGATGTTGGGCATCAGCTTGAAAACACTTTATAACCGACTCAATAGCTATACCAATACGGTGGTGGAGTAACGCATCCGCCCGCGGGGTAAGCGCGGTACCGCTACCCCACATGCACTTGATCTGGGAGAAGATATGAAACGCTCCACTAGCGCGCTGATTCACGATATTCGCAATCCGCTGAACACCATTTCGATCAACGCCGAACTCGGCAAGCTGACCTTGCAGAAAAGTGGTGATGTACAGAAGGCGATTCAAGTATTTGAAACAATTCTCGCCGAGTGCCAACTGTGCAGCCAAAGAATTACGGAATTGAAGGAAAGTCTGCAGGATGACGAACCTGCTGAAGCTATTCTGAACCAACCGCGAAAGTGAAGGCTTAGGCAGGGAGGTCTACCACTGTTTTCGGCATCAACGCCAACCTATACGCTGTAACTCCCACTTCGTGATTGCGCTACCAACCAAGCAACGTTCTTCCAATCCGCCACTCCTTCAGTCATCCATGCCCTCCCGAAGGCGCGGCAGTTCGATCTTCAGCACGCCATTCTGGCAAAACGACCTTGCTGATAAAACGGTTGCTCTGCGGGCGCAAAGCGCAACTCTTTAAGGGCAGCCTGGATAATCAGTGCGTCGTTCAAGGCTCGATGCAGAGGCAAAGCCAAGCGTGAGGCGACTCTGGATTTCACCTGCGGGTAACGAGCTTGCTGCTCATCATCCAGCAGATATTCGATCGCGCTGCACCGGGCCAATGCCGGCATTCTTGCCGCATTAAACAAGGCTTGAAACCACTGGCCATCATGCACCCAGCAGTCGCTGTACAAAGTGACGCCATGACACATGGCATTAATATCGCGGCAAATTTCTTGAATAGGCCGCCCCTCTTCGAATAAATAGGACCGTGGGATGCCGTGGATTTCCTGGGCACCTTCATCCCAATGCAGCCAGTCCGTCTGGGGGCGCACCAAAGATTGGTAGCGGGTACCGTCTGGTAACGCGATACCGATTTCAATCGGATAGCTTCCCCGGCCAAACCCAGACGCTTCAATATCGATTACCGCTACATCTTGCACGATTTTTCTTTTTAGTGTTTTCATAAAGAACCTACATCACGTTAAATCTTTAAGCGCAATTCATTTTCCCGCCCTTATTTTCTCCACATAGCAATCACTGTGCCATTAAGCCTCTATTAATGAGCCCCACCCTGCTTCTGGACAAGCGTTTAAATTGCTAATCTGCAGTAGTGGCCGAACACAAATTAACCGTCACAGATTGCAGATTCATGTAATTTTTGGTGGCGCAGCTTGTAATTCCTGCATGCGTCATCTGAGGTTAGTCGCGTTACGATCTTTTCCTTAACAGGTAATAAGCAAAACAATGAGAAAAAGCGGAGCTATTGCGACATTTACGGCATGTTTCGCTCACCCTTTTCTGCGGACCATTACCCGGTTAGCCGCTGGCATGGAATCCGCATAGAGAAAAGCGAATTCATCCACCATTAGGAGATAATTATGAAAGCACATGTATTGGCTTTGTTGCTGGCTGTTTTTGGGGCGACCTCTCTTGTCGGTTGCGACGCCAACGATGGTCCTGTCGAATCCGCAGGTGAAAGCGTTGATAACGCTTATGAGAAAACCAAAGATGGCGTGAAAGACGCCGCTGATAACGCGGGTGACGCGTTGGATGATGCGTGCGATAAAGCAACCGATGGCAATTGCTAATTAAATATGAAGCGGCGATGGCTCTCATCGCCGCT
>CAYZVN010000110.1:0-6604 GCA_964482025.1 uncultured Saccharophagus sp.
GATGATGGCGTGGCCTTTCGCTATGAAATGCCCGGCAGCAGCGACGAGCCGCTAAGGGTAGAAGACGAATTTACCAGTTTCCATTTTCCCGACGACACCCGCGCGTGGTTGCAACCCATGGCGGTGGCGCAAACCGGTTGGAGCAATACCAATCCCTCTTACGAAGAACATTATGTAATGGATATTCCGGTCGGCCAGACGTCGCCATCGGAGGCGGGTTGGGTATTTCCTGCGCTATTTCAAAGTGGCGGCGTGTGGCTCGCCATTACCGAGGCAGGCATTGGCGAGCACTATCACGCCTCACGTTTACAGCCCCAGTCGCCCGGTGGGGAATATCGCATTGGCTATCCCATGGCGGCAGAAGTAATGCCGGGTGGGGCATTAAAAGCCGAGGCCCAATTGCCATTTCATTCACCTTGGCGAATTATCGCCGTTGGTGATCTGGCAACGCTTACCGATTCCTCGCTGGGAACAGATTTAGCCGAGCCGGCCATTGCGCCCATGCCATTTGCCCAGCCCGGTTTGGTGGCCTGGAGTTGGGCACTTTTAAAAGATGATTCGGTTAATTACGAGACGCAAAAAGCGTTTATCGATTACGCCGCGGATATGGGCTGGCCTTACACCTTGGTGGATGCCTCGTGGGATATACAAATCGGCGGTGAGAAAACTCGCGAGCTGGCCGCCTATGCGGCGAGTAAAAATGTGGGTTTAATGTTGTGGTACAACTCGGCGGGCACCTGGAATCTCACGCCGCAAACACCCAAACACTTGCTGGTAAATTCCGCCACACGGCGCGAGGAATTTGCCAAGTTGCAGCGTTGGGGCATTCGCGGAATTAAAGTGGATTTTTTTGCCGGGGATGGCCAATCCATGATGGCGTATTACCATGCCATCGCCCGCGACGCTGCGGCTTTTGGTTTGATGCTGAATTATCACGGCTCCAGCCTGCCGCGCGGGCTTGCGCGCACTTATCCCAATATGATGACCATGGAAGCCGTGCACGGATTTGAGATGATCACCTTCAACCAAGAATCCGCCGATCGCGCCGCCAGTCATGTAGCCATGTTGCCCTTTACCCGCAATGTATTTGACCCTATGGATTTCACCCCCACCGTTTTTGGCGAAATCCCCGGACGCCAGAGGCGCACCACCAATGGCTTTGAGCTCGCACTGCCCGTATTGCTGTTATCGGGTTTGCAGCACATCGCCGAAACGCCCGAAGGTATGGCCAATGTGCCCGACTATGTGCGGCGAATTATGAGCTCCGTGCCGGTCGCCTGGGACGAAAGCCGCTTGGTGCAGGGTACGCCCGGTAAAGAGGTGGTGATCGCCCGCCGCGCCGGACATATTTGGTATGTCGCAGGAGTGAATGGCGAAGATGTGGTAAAGGACTGGCAGCTCGATCTCAGCTTTATCCCGACCCAAAATGGCGTTGTGGTAGGCGATAAAATTCCACCGGAAAACGCTGAATTAATCGCGAATATTCCGCCCTTTGTTTTTGCTAAAGAGGAGGTAACGGCGGCGGCTCAGACGCCTGTGCGAGTGCAAGGCAACGGTGGGTTTTTAATGGTCTTTGGTAGCGAAGAAATCCGCTAAAAATAGAGCGGCGGCTGCCGCTCTGATGCAGGATGCAGCGTTTTAACAAATAGCGGTTTGCGCCGCCAGCTCCGAAATTCGCAAATAGCGCGTATGCCCGTTGGGCAGTGTCCATTTAATATGCTCACCCATACGCGTGCCTAAGAGCGCAATTCCCAGGGAAGACGTAATGGCAACTTCGCGCACGCCGCTTTCGTTGTTCTGCTGCTTGCCGGCCTTTTCGCTGAGAATAAATTTGGCAATGGAGCCGGTGCCGAGATCTTTCAAACTCACACGAGTTCCGATTCTCGCCATATTGGGCGGAAAAGCCTGGTCGTCGACGACCACTGCTGTGTCGAGTTTGGGATGGCCTTTGCCGTAGCGCGTGCTTTTACACTTAATTTGGGATTTTAATTTTGTGAGTTTTGCGTAATCGCTTTTACACAACAAGGTAATTCTGTTGCTCGATTCGAACATGACCTATCACCGCAGTGAAAAGGTGGCGATGTAATCGCCACCGGAGTTTATCTATGGGTTGGAAGAACCTTTTCCGCCCCGTCTTTCTTTCTTTTCTTTGCGCTTTTCTTTAAGCGATTTTTGTGGCTGCTTTTTGGCTTTCTCTTTCGACATGGCACTTCTCCTCTTGAGCAAAATTGGCGATAACGGAAACGCGCGCGCGAAATCGCGCTATTCCATCGGAAACAGCGATAGCTGAATGATTTACCAGATTTCTACTCGCTGACTTAGGCGCTAAGTCAGGATGTCCAAACGCTCGGCATTGCCGGAATCGGCACGCGAGAATAAGAAAAGCCGAGCGCGTCCCTCGCTCGGTTTATGTGGGGCAGGCCGGAGGTATCCGTAAAATAAATAATTGACGGTTGATGATCATTTTTTGCTCGGATTTAAGGGCTGGCCTCATAATACCCCGGCAAAAATGAATGTCAAACCGCCAAGTCGGCTTTAAATAATGCCAAACGCCAGCATTGCAGAGGCTACGCGGCGGAAGCCAACAATATTAGCCCCGGCGACGTAGTTGTTGTTCAGGCCATACTCTTTCGCTGTTTCATAACAGTCTTTGTGGATGTCCATCATGATGTTTTGCAATTTTTTGTCGGTGTACTCAAACGACCAAGCATCGCGACTGGCGTTTTGCTGCATTTCCAGGGCGGAGGTGGCGACGCCGCCAGCGTTGGCGGCCTTCCCTGGGCCGTAGCAAATGCCGGCATCCAAAAAGATTTTTACACCCTCGGGTGTGGTCGGCATATTGGCGCCTTCGCTAACGGCGATGCAGCCATTGGCCACCAAAGTGCGCGCGGACTCTTCGTTTAACTCGTTCTGCGTCGCGCAGGGGAAAGCGATATCGCAGGGGACGTCCCAAATATTGCCATTGGCGGTATAACTGGCTTTTTTGCGCGCCACACGGTAAGCGCCGATGCGACCGCGCTCCACTTCTTTAATTTGCTTGATGATATCCAGATCCAAGCCTTCGGGATCGTAGATAAAACCGGAGGAGTCGGAACAAGCGACCACTTTAACGCCGTATTCCTGCAGCTTTTCGATGGCATAGATGGCAACGTTGCCGGAGCCGGAAACAACAGCCGTTTTGCCTTCCAGCGAAATACCCTTGGCGTTGAGCATTTCGCGGGCGAAATAGACGGAGCCATAGCCGGTCGCTTCGCGCCTTACCAGCGCGCCGCCCCAGGCCGGACTCTTGCCAGTGATAACTCCGGATTCATAGCGGTTGGTGATGCGTTTGTACTGGCCGAATAAAAAGCCAATCTCCCGTGCGCCCACGCCAATATCACCTGCGGGAACATCGGTAAATTCGCCGATATGGCGATAGAGCTCGGTCATAAAGCTCTGACAAAAACGCATGACTTCGCCGTCGCTCTTGTTTTTCGGGTCGAAGTCGGCGCCACCTTTGGCGCCGCCAATCGGCATGCCCGACAAGGCGTTTTTAAAGGTTTGCTCAAAGCCGAGGAATTTTATGGTGCCGAGGGATACGGAGGGGTGGAAGCGCAAGCCGCCTTTGTAGGGACCGAGGGCGCTGTTGAAGCCAACGCGGAAACCGCGATTGATCTGTACTTCGCCGCTATCGTCCTGCCAGGGCACACGGAAAATGATTTGCCGTTCCGGCTCACAAATGCGCTCGATAATTTTCTGGTCTGCGTACTCCGGATGTTTGTGGAGCACAGGTCCTAAGGTCTCAATCACTTCCCGCACGGCTTGGTGGAACTCGGGTTCGCCGGGATTGCGTGTAATGACCTGATCGAAAATGGTCTCGATACGCGCTTTGATGGTGGCATTCATAATCGGTTGATACCTCTATTGCTAGTTTTTGTGTTGTCCTAGTGTGCGCAACGGCCGCCGGGGCGGGCGAGAGATTATCCGATTTGACATAAAGGCTCAAAGCAAGCAGGTCTACAGCAGCCTAAAACTCCGTGGAAGATCCATTGGACGAATTGATATGCGGGGTAGCGATATTTATCGAAGAATGGTCAGTATGCGACAGGTCCGTCAATCCAGAGAGTACGTTTAAGGCGGTTAAGAGATCGACAACTTAACCGCCTTAAACGAGAAAGGCGCTAACGACGGAAAACCGTCGGGAGACCGGAAAAGAGAGGTTTATGTGAGTCGGAGTTGTACACATCGGCGGATGATAGCACGAAATTATTGGCGGACAAGTGGCGCAATCTCAGCCAAAGTCGGAATTGTGCGGCAGTTGCCCCCGCCCGAGAAAGCCAAAAATTTGACCTGAATCACATTTCGGTTTGGCTCGCGTTTGGCTGCGTCAAGGCGCTGGCGCGGGCGGTCGAGCGCACTTTACTTTCTCTCCGACGCCTGTAATGGCGCCATTTACACCGTTCGGCAGCCCGCTTTGCGCGGTGCCAATCCCTTGACTAGATTTACCAAAACTCGAACGGCTTCGGGTAGGTGAAGATGGACTCCTGGCAGCAATTTGGGTGAACGGTGGTGAGGACCCTCGAGTGAGGTTATTCAAAAACAAGCGGCCTGGCAGAAGGCACATTCGGTCTGCCGGCAGTGCGTCGGTGTCGCCGTTGATTTTTGAACCCCTCGAGCCGCGGGTGTTGTTGTCGGCGGATGCAATCGGCGGCGGTATCGACGGTTACGACGACGGCTTCACCCAACACTATCTGCAAGCCTCGCCAGACGAGCTGCGCGGCCATCTGGAATTCAAACTTCTGCACAAGTTGCAGGAATCCGGCAAAACCGATTTTTCTGCGTCCCACATCGTCCTATCGCAACCATCCCAGTGGGCGCTTCCTCCCCTCGATCTGGATGCGTTTCAAGGCTTTGTCGACGCTGAGCGCGCGGCGGTGCGCACCGAGCTGATTGTCGTCGATCCCGCCACGCCGGATGCGGAGCGTTTGCTCGCGCATATCCGCACGGATGCGGCGGTGCAGTACCAAGTACATGTTCTCGATGCCGATCGCAGCGGCGTAGCGCAGGTGGGTGAGCTATTGCGGAGTTATGGGCAGGTCGATGCCGTACATCTACTCGGCCACGGCGCCGCAGCGGCCATTTCGCTCGGCGCCGACCAGTTGCGTGGCGACAATGCCGAGCACTATCGGGAGGAACTGCAGAGCTGGCGCACCGCCTTAGCAGCGGGCGCGGACATCTTATTTTATGGCTGTGAGATAGCCGCGAACGAGGCCGGTCGCGATTTGTTGAGCAACATCGCCGAGTGGACCGGTGCGGATGTGGCGGCCAGCGACGATAAAACCGGTGCGGCGGAGTTAGGGGCCGACTGGCACCTGGAATATCAGCATGGCAGGGTTGACGCTTTGCTGCCTTTTGCCGGTGCGTTTGAGGCCACCTGGCAGCACAGCTTGGCCGCCGTCACCATTGTGGTGAACTCCGCCGAGGATGCCGGGTTGCCCATAGGCGTAACCTCGGTGGCGGAGCTGTTGGCGTCCGGCGACCCCATCACCTTGCGACAGGCGGTAGAGGCGGTCAACCGAGATAGCAGGGGCGACGATTACACCATCAACTTCGATCTGCAAAACGGCCACACCATAGAGCTGGACACAGCAATCAAGGTGGAAGCCTCGGTGGTGATTGATGGCACCAGCCAATTAGGTTTTGGCGGTGAGCCCTTGGTGGTGCTGAAAGGTGACCCGGAAGGGGTGAGCAGTGATGCCCAGCTACTGGTACTGGCCGGTGACCACATTACGGTGCGCGGGCTGCGACTGGAAGGCGCTGGGCACGACGGCATTATTGTGACCGGCGACCACAACTGGATTGCCGGCAACTGGATTACGGGCAGCGCACACAGCGGCATTAATATTGAAGGTGGGGCGTTTAACCTGATTGGCGGCACCGATCCTGAGGATCGCAATATTCTCAGCGGCAATAAGATGCACGGTGTTTACATTGGCAAAGGGACCGCGCAAGGCAACCAAATTGTCGGCAACTATATTGGGCTCGCGGCGGACGGCCAGGGGAAGGGTGGCAATCAAGAATATGGGATACGCATCGACAATCATCTTGATAACGTCTTCGGTGGTGCAGAGCGGACGCTCATTAGCGGGAATGTGATTGCGGACAATGCTTCCGGTGGAATTTACCTGGGCGCTAAGGCTTACAAGGTCGATGTCCTCGATAATGTAATCGGCCTAGCGGCAGACGGCGAAACGGCGCGCGCTAATCTCGGAGATGGCATTACGGTGAAAACCGGTGAAGGCTCGCCGCCTTTCCCATTCCCGCCCAACCTTGTACCCAGTGAAATTGTGATCGAGGGCAACACCGTTGCTCACAATACGGGCAGTGGTGTCAGCGTTGAAAACGACTACACCTTCGATGTGCTAATTTTAGAGAACCGGATATTTGGCAACACGGGTTTGGGGATTGATTTAAAGGGAGATGGGGTCACCCCCAATGATCCGGGCGACACGGATAACGGTCCGAATTCGCTTATGAATTATCCGCAGCTCAGCTCCGTTAACGTGGTCGACGGCAAAATACGCATTGCAGGGTCAATTTCCAATGCGGATCCCGCTTCTGGGGG
>CAYZVN010000110.1:6704-8817 GCA_964482025.1 uncultured Saccharophagus sp.
CATCCACTGCGCATGCGTTGGGCCATGGGGATGCGCAGGTGTATATCGGCTCTCTCACGGTTACACCGAATCCTGCGGGCATCGCAAACTTTAATCAGAGCTTTGCCGTCGCCATTCCCGACGGCAGCTATATCACCGCCACCGCAACCAGCGAGCGGGGGACATCCGAATTTTCCGAGAGTTTTTATCTGGCGGAAGGCAACCCGGGCGCACCAGACAATCTGCCCCCCGAGGGAGAGGTGACGATTGTCGGTGAATTTATCCAAGGCGCATCCCTCACCGCGAGTCACACCTTGACCGACGGCAATGGCTTGAGTGGTCCGGTGTACTATCAGTGGCTGCGCGGCGAAGAAGCGATTGCAGGCGCGACCGGCGATACCTATACCCTGACGCAAGCCGATGTGGGCGCGACCATTTCCGTGGAGATCCGCTACACGGATGACGAGGGCTATGCAGAACGCGTTGTCAGCGCCGCGACGGGTCCCATCGAAAATCTCAACGATGATCCGGTGGGCGATATTGCCCTCGTCGGTGATCCCATCCAAAACGAAACCCTGAGTGTCGTCCTGAACTTTACCGACGCCGATGGCCTCCCCGAACACTATGACTACCAGTGGTACCGCGATAGCGAGGAAATCGCAGGCGCGACCGGCGAGACTTATACCCTCTCGCAAGAGGATGTGGGCCGGAAGATCTCGGTGAGGGTGAGTTATGAAGACTTGCAAGGCACCAGTGAATCGTTGGCAAGTGATCCGACCGCGCCAATCATCAATGTCAATGATCAGCCCACCGGCGCGATGGTGATTAACGGCCTTGCTCGGCAAGGGGAGACGCTGCAGGCCAATCAGGCCTTTTCCGATGACGACGGCCTGACGGGACAGTTTGTTTACCAGTGGTTTAGAGATGGTGAGGTGATCCCGGGGGCGGATGGCCTTTCCTACACTTTGACGCAAGCTGACGTCGGCGCGCAGATTTCGGTGACGGCGTTCTATACCGATGCCCAAGGAACGGATGAGCAGGTTTCCAGTGCACTCACTGCGGTGGTTGCCAATCGCAACGACGCACCCACCGGCAAGGTGCGCATTGACGGCGACTTGCAGCTGGGCCAAACGCTGACCGCGATCCCCGATATCCACGATTTAGACGGTGTGTCGAACCCATTCAGCTACCAGTGGTACCGCGGCGAGACTGCAATCGTCGGCGCCACCGACGCGAGCTATCAACTGCAGCAGGCCGATGTGGGTGAGCAGATATGGGTTGAGGTGCGCTATGTGGACGACCTAGGTACTCCCGAAAGCATGCCCAGCGACCGCACCCCGGTGATCGGCCACATCAATCGCCCGCCGCTGGGCACTGTGGAGGTGCAGGGCGAAGCAGAAGAGGATCAGGTGCTCGCCGCCATCCACGCGTTTACGGATGTCGATGGCCTCCCCGAACACTATGACTACCAATGGTACCGAGACGGCGAAGCCGTGGCCGGAGCGACCGACGCGCACTATCAACTGAGCGACGCGGATGTGGGGGCGCACATTTCCGTGGAAGTGTCTTATGTCGATGGCTTTGGCGCAGCCGAAGTTATCCCCAGCAGCGAAACCGCTCCGGTGCGGCCCGTCAATGACGCACCCAGCGGCGGGATCACCATCAGTGGCGAACTCCGTCAAGGCAGCGTCCTGAGCGCCATTTCCACCGTGAGTGATGCGGACGGTATGCCCGCAGAGCTGCACTGGCAGTGGTATAGAGATGGCGTCGCCATCGCAGGCGCCACCGAGGCCAACTATCAATTGACGGAGGCCGATGTCGATGCACAAATCCAAGCGCGCCTTAGCTACGTGGATCTGCAGGGCTTTAACGAGCACATGGACTCCCCCTCAACGGCACCGATTGAGGCCGTCAACGCTGCGCCGGCGGGGCAGGTCGTTATTCACGGGCAGCTGGCACAAGGGGAAACGATTCACCTAAGCGCGAACTTAACCGACCCCGACGGCTTATCGGGTCCGATTACTTACCTTTGGCAGCGCGACGGCGAAGTGATTGCGGGCGCAACCGGCGTGACATACCAGCTGACGGCGGCGGACAGCAACACCACTTTATCGGTGCTGGCGAGCTATACCGA
>CAYZVN010000111.1:0-8752 GCA_964482025.1 uncultured Saccharophagus sp.
TGGGTGAGGCTGAGCCCGTCCAAGACGACGTTGCGAAGTTGATGGCAGCAGATCCGAATGCTTATGTTCTTGACCCCTATGAGTACGCCTCGGCTCTGTCCTTTGCGATTACCGGTTCCGGCCCGTCAAAAGCACTGTTGGATGCCGCGGTTGCCGGTGAGTTGGTTGACCCATCAAGTCGTGAAGCACACGTAGATGCGCTGATTGACTCATCATTGGGACGAGCTCAGGTTGAGCGCTTGGCGGGTAAGTGGTTCCGTACCGACGGCTTGCCGAGCATGACGCGCAATGACCCTGAGTTCACCATGGAAGTGCGCGAGTCGATGATGCAAGAGATCCGCGAGATCTATAAGCATGTCTTCTATAACGGCAACTTCCCGAGCATGTATGAAGGAAACTTCACCTTCCTCGATAGCACCTTGTCGGCGTTCTACGGCTTGCCTGGCGGCGGTTCGTCCCACGGTGACTTTCGCATGGTGGATACCAGCGGTACTTTGCGCGGTGGTGTGATCGCATCTGGCGGTTATATGGCCTACAACGCGCACATGGACTACACCTCGCCCATTCAGCGCTCCGCGCACTTCCGCCAGGACGTACTGTGCCAGGCAATTCCACTGCCGGTTAACCTGGAGGACTCCGATGAGCGTGCTGCAGCGGCCGAAAGACTGAACCAGCGCTTAGAGGCCGGCAATATCACCACCGCCGAGTACTACGATGCGCAAACGAATATTCCCGGCTCTTCATGTGCCACCTGCCATAACGCGATTATTAACCCGCTGTTCGGTTTGGATGACTTCGACAATGTCGGTCGACTGCGTCCGCGCGCAGGCGGCAATGTGGTGCAAGATGGTTTGTTGCTCGTAAATGGAGTGGCTGTACCTCAGGGAGATAAGGACCTTGTCATCGATCACGTTAATGAAGGGGTGCTCTACGCCTATGACGTGGTGGGTACTTTGTCTGGCGCCAAAGCCGATGCGGCCAAAGCCGCTGGCGACGGTCTGGCGTTTAAAGGTGCAAAAGACCTGGGTCGCGTTATTGTGGCCAATGACCTGCCCGGTATAGGGGCGTGCCTAGTCGAGAAAACCACTCGTTTTGCCCTTGGGTACACCTTGAGCCAGGCCTTCCTGGACCCTGTTGAAAATGGTTTCTACGGACTCAGCAGCGCGCAAGCGGCCGAACTCGCGTGTGTCAAAGATGAGCTCAACGCGGCCTATGCGGCCTCAAAGAGCCCGCGCGACGTGCTGAAAGCGGCCGTCATGTCTGACGCATTCCGCTTCCGTAAATAACAGTGTTACTGCGGGGTCAATTGATCCCGCAGTCATAGTCAACGATAGGTTTACGATCATGAAAGATTCGAAAAAAATACCGCAGCCGAATGAAAGAATTGCGAAGGCTCAACAAAAAGATGTACAGCAGTCGCGTCGCAAGTTTCTGGATTTGGTTGCCAAGACGGGGATCGGCTCTGCCACCCTGCGATATTCCAGTTTGCTTGGCGGTGTGATGACGGCTCGTTACGCGCAAGCGGCCGATACCCCTAAACGCGTAGTGTATTGCTACATCCACAGTGGTTCGCCACCAGATTGGCGGCCGTCTTCTGCTTCGAGCATATCCAACTCCCAGTCTTCGTTTCACTATGGGCCGGGCAGTTATAACGTTGCCTCGATCTGCCATTTCCGTGGTGTTGATACCGAGGTGGCCGGTCACGGTGGTGCCCGCCAAGCTTTGGGGGGGGATTACACACGCAACACGGTGGATATGGATTTAGGGCCGATTTTGGGGCCACGCAGTTATTATTCAACCATTTTCCTCGGCTCAAATGCCGCGGAATCGGGTGCCGGCGCCGGGACCATTATCAGCAAAACCAGCTTGCCAATAGATGATCCGGGGCAGGCGCTGCAGCGTTATTTTGGCGCTCTGCCGGATGTGGGTTCAGATGATACTTACATGCTCTCCTTTGACGCGCAGAAGCGCGCTCTGGAGAATATTAAGAAAAAACTGAGCAGTGACGAATATAGTCGAGTGCAGAACCACTTTAGTGCGATTGAGAAAATTGAGGCGCGCATTGCCGATTTGGCCAATGCTGCTGCGCCTGATCTCGATTCGTGCAAGCCAAGTATTCCCGGCTCGTACGACGACTCCAGTAACGCTGGCATGGTCGAACATGCGAAACTGCAGGCGGATATCTTGATCGCCGCATTTAAGTGCGATCTTACCCGAGTGGGTGTTTTGCAAATTGGTAACCACAATGGTGCGGGCTGGACCTACCGAGGGTTTGATGGTCACAGCGCCGCGCACTCCGGTGGCGCGTCCGTGTGGGATCCGATGATGAGAGAGAAATTCGAAGTGCCGGCTTATTTTATTAAAAAGCTGACGGAGACCCTGGATTCCGACGGACAGCCGCTGATTAACAGCACAGCTTTCTGCCAAGTCAGCTGTTTTGGTAATGGCTTGTCGCACGCCTCTACCGATGCGCCATTCCTGCTGGCAACGCAAATGCCAGGATTCCGCTCAGGCTTCTCATCGAAAGGTACTGCAGCCAACGTGCGTCAATTCCATGCGGAAGTTGCCTTGGGATTGGGTGTTGATCCAACAGGCTTGCATTTGGGCAATAATATTACGGGCTCGGATGTTGATCTCAGCTAACCTTAGTTGAGCAGAAAACGGCCTGTTTTCTCCTTAAAAAGCCTCGCCAAGTGATTGGCGAGGCTTTTTTGTTGTCTCATGGGCAGCTTTTGGTTTTACTAGAGGCTATTTCATAGGGCCCTATAATTTTTATTTACTAGACGATCTTGGTGCTAAATGACTGAATTGGCTGATTTTGATTTCCCTGCAGAGGCATTGATATGCCCCATTTGTGCAAAAGAAGTCGTGAGCTTTCATTGTGAAGGATGCAATAGCGAATTTTTTTCTTTAGGTGGAATTCCGTGTTTGTTCACCACCGGTATTCAGCAGAAAAGCTTGTGGCAACATCAAATGTCGATGATGGAAACTCAGGGTGTTGACGCTCTGGAGCATCTAGATTACATACTCCAAGGCTATGATGTTTCAGTGCTGACACGCAACCGGCTGGTGCAAGCGCGGGAAGCGATGAGTGAAAGCCTGGAGATGATTATTGGTCAGCTAAAAGGTGCCGGTTTGGTAAGTCGGCGGGAGCCGCTTTTTGAGCAGATGAAGGTTGATAATCCCACCGAGTATTACCATCACATCCTGCGCGATTGGGCGTGGGACGCTGAGCCAAGCAAGCATTACCCCACTCATGTCAACGACGCCAACTTGGAACGGGTACTAAATGTTTGGCAAAACCCACGGCCGGGAAAAATGTTATTTCTCGGAGCTGGCGCGGGCCGTTTAAGTTGGGATTTGCACAAAGTTTTGCGGCCCGAATTTACGATAGCCTCGGATATTAATCCCTTTCTTCTCACTTGTGCGTACACCTTAATTAAGCGACGCAAGCCACTCACTTTGCCCGAGTTATACACCTACCCGCAGGTCGGCTATCCGTTTTCTCGCTCTTGGGTTATGCAGCCGCCGGATGATCCTCAAGATTTGCATAAACGCTGGTACGCTCTGGGCGCGGACGTTTGGAACATGCCGCTGAAGGAGAGCTCCGTTGATAGCATAGTGACATCTTGGTTGTTGGACGTTACCGGAGGCGACGTTAAGGACCTGATTTCGGTGATCAGCTACTTGCTTAAGCCCGGCGGTTATTGGGTGAACACGGGGCCACTTCTCTATTCGGGGCAATTGGGCTTTGACCTTAAATATTCCGCTGAGGAAATTCTGGATTTTGCCGATATGGCCGGCTTCGATCTGGAGCTGCAAAGTGTCGAGGAAGTTGCCCATATGGCGTCGCCGCTGAACGCGCGTTATCACCACGAGCAGATACTGTCATTTTCGGCGCGCAAACGGGAACAGGCAAAGCCGATTGCGGAGCCGGGTAACACCGATGAGTGGCTGACTCCGCCCTGGTTAGTTATGCATCACTTGCCAGTGCCAAACATTCAGTTCCAATGCCAAATGGGCCATGATTTTATTCGGCAAGTGCTCAGTTTGGTCGATGGGCAGCGCAGTATTTACTTGATCGCGCAGATGGTGCAACCGGGCTTGCCCGAAGGGGTGGATGCAAAAGAAGCCGTCGTAGCACTTTTTGGTCAAATCTTGGAGCAGATGGCGGGCGCGGTGGAGTGAATGGATTTTTAATCAATGCTTCACGTGTGGCCTTAATTTGTCGAGGATGTTCCGCCGGTGATTACTTGGCTGTCATCCTACGTTAAGATAGACCCCAAATTGTGTTGGGTTATGCATTGTGATTCCAAAAGATCTGCGTATTCCGGGTTATGACATAGAAGTGCTCCTGGGCAAAGGGGGCATGGCCGCTGTATACAAGGCTCGCCAGCAGAGCTTTGGGCGGGAAGTCGCACTTAAAGTACTTAATCCCACGGCAGAAGATCTTGTCGAGTTTAGCCGTCGGTTTCTGCAAGAGTCCGCAATCGTTGCCAAGCTGCACCACAGTCATATAGTGCAGGTTTACGATGTAGGGCAGTACGATAATTATTTTTATATTTCCATGGAGTATCTGCACGGCGGCGATTTAAGCAACAAGCTGAACGAAGGTTTGTCTCTTAGAGATACGGTAAAAATTATTAAGCAGCTTGCCGATGCACTGGATTTTGCCCATCGGAAAAATATCATTCACCGCGACATCAAACCGGCAAACGTCATGTTTCGGGAAGATGGCGCGGCCGTGTTGACCGACTTTGGCATCGCCAAAGAACTGGAATCTCAAGCCGAACTCACTCAAGCGGGCATGGTGATTGGCACTCCGAGGTACATGAGTCCGGAGCAGATTCGCGGCGATAAGGTGGATCACCGAGCGGATATTTACGCTTTGGGTATCGTGTTTTATCGATGCCTGACCAATTTCGTCCCGTTTGACGGCAAAGATATGCTGACAACGGCTTATCTGCAGGACAATGAACCCGTTCCTTTGCTGCCTCCCGAGGTGGCGTGCTTCCAGCCCATTATCAATCGCATGCTCGAAAAAGTGCCGGAGGCGCGCTTTCAGCGCGGACACGATGTGGTGGATGCGCTTGAAGAGCTAGACCGCTCCGCTTACCAAGGCGATTTAACAAATTTGGCCGTGGCCGCCGCGAATAAATTGGCGCCGCCCACGGTCACCAGCGTCAGCGGTCGTTACAGTGTGGGAATATCGGCATTGCCCGACTCCAATATGGATGGTACGCAAATTCGCGCGTCGCTGACTCAGACGGCGCGCGCCGAGCATATGAGACTACATGATCCGCTGGCGGCCTCAGCACGCTATCCTGCAGCCGGAACGGAGCGGAAGCCTCGCAGGTCGGCGATGCGAAAAGCGTCATTGCTATTGATGGGAGCCGCCGCCGTGGGGCTTGCGTCTGTTCATTATGCCGGTGGTTGGGAGCAAGTGTCTCGCTCCGTTTGGGCCGCCCCTTTGAATGACCAACTTAGGGATCTTTGGACGAGGATAAGCCCCGCTGGCATGGTTTCCCAGTCGTCGGAAGACATTGCCGAGACGCCGCCTGCAGAATTCGTGGCGGAGCCAGTCGTAAGGGCAGCTGATGAAGCAGCAGATCAAGTGGAGGACGCCCAGGTCGAACTGCCGCTGGCAGCAGAGGCAGAGCGTAACGGTGTTGAAGAGGCTGGGATAGAGGCTGATTCGGCGGTCGCTTTGGAAGAAGTAAATGAGACCTCGTCTTCATTCATTGCTGAAGACGAGCCGGTGGTAGACGTCGACACATCTGCGACAGAAGGGGCCGCCGCTCCGGCGGGAGAGTCCACCGCAGTGCTCGATGAATCTCCTGGTGAAGAAGAACCCTTGGCTGAAGAGCCGCCGGCGCTTGAAGAGGCGGTTGCTGCAGAGCCGGATACCGCCGAGGTAATTGCCGGCTTGCTCGCTGAGGCGGAGGCGCATATGGCGGCTTGGCGGCTGCGCAAACCCGCAAGTGGTAACGCTTATCAGACCTATCAACAGGTGTTGGAGCTCGAACCGGACAACAATGAAGCGCTTGAAGGGATAGAGAGAATTGCCGAGCTTTATTTAGCAATGGCAAATCGTGCGATTAACGAAAAGGCTCTCGACAGAGCCCAAGGATTTATTGAGGACAGCCGCATTGTGGCGCCGGAAAATCCGGAGCTGCAAACATTAGAAGATAAGTTGATGTTCGCCATCGCGGAGCAGCAGGAGTTGGATGCATTGGCGGCGGCGGCGAAAAAAGCCGAAAAAATTGAGCGGCTGCTGACTTTGGCGCGTGCCGATGAAGAGGCGGGGAGAATTCGCTCGCCGGTTGGTAACAACGCCTTGGAAAAGTATCAGCAGATTCTCGATCTGGATCCTGACAATGATTTGGCGATCGATAAACTCATCGAATACGGGCGCTAACCGCTCGCGCAGAGCGCCGCACCCCCCCCCGGGTTCCGCTACAAGCAGCTGAGGGAGCGGTCGACCAATCGGCGGATGGGAACCTCAGTATCCTTGGGGTCTTTCTTCTTATTCGTCAACAGGGATATCGCTTTCGCTAAATTCTCTACCTCTTCGGCACAATCATTCTGGGTGGCCGCTTTGTCCGCAGCCTTTAAATATTCGATTTCCTGATTCAGCAGGACGCCAGCCAAGTTGCCGGCAATGGTGCTGGCGACATTTTGCGAGAGGTTCTGCAATATTTCCGTATCTGACGGCAATTTGGCAATTTTGTAAGGAACGATGAGTTCGCCGACCTCTAAACCTTCGTTGCTTTCATCTTCGTGCTCCGCCTGCAGCGTGATGCTGTCCGGAAAAATTACACGCTTTTTCTTGTCAATCAGGCGGTAGCTGATGGCAATAACACCGGTTTTGCGATGCAGTGTGCTGGTCACAAAAACGGTCTGTTGCTTCTGCTCGCGAATGGTTTCATCAGGTCTTGGCAGCTTTTTTCGCTCTTTGGGCGACCGCTCTAGCCATGCGATATAAGCCGGGTTGGTGCGCTGAACTTCACCGACATTGACCAACATTTGTTTTTTGTTGCGAGCTTGCGAACTTTCAACTTTAACTTCCAGGATATTGCCGGTAATCCGAGCGTCAAAACCCTCGTCAGTATTTTGCTCGATGATTTGAATATCGCTGCCGAGCGCATCGTAAAGATGTTGGCTGATCAACGGAGTGATCACCTCCCCGTAATTGAGATCGTTGTAGCGCGAGCGGAAAGGCGAGAGGCTAATGCTTCTGATGGTGGTGTCAGTGATTTGAACAATTTGATGTTCCAATGCCTGTTTTAAATCTGCCGTTTTGGGATCAATTACTTGCTGTGCTAATAGTAAGCCGAGCGCAGCGTAGGGATTTTCTTTATTAATTAGGTGAAATTTGTCCGCCAGCTGCTGAATTAATTTTGCGGTATCGGTGTGTGCTTTTGGCTTCAGGTCTAGCAGGTTGCGAACCTCAATTTCGCGCTGGTACAGGCGGTAAGATTCGGCGACGTTTCTGCCGCGTGCAATGCTCTCCGCCACATCGTTGGCGTAACCCTCAGCGATTTGTTCGGCATAGGACGGTCGGAGTTTACTTTTGATGTCGAGAAAATCGGGCTTTTTCGCCAGTTGTTGTAACACCTTGAATGCAGCTTCGCGGTCTGCCAGCTGGCGGGCTTGCGCATGCCGACGAGCATAGAGGACGGCGTATAAGGTGTGCATATCCTCAATGACTTTTTTCGGCTCTTCAACATAGATGCTGCGCACAAAGTCAATTTTCTTCTCCAGGTCGCTACTGAACACTTGCTTGTCGGTAGCGGTATGAATGGCTTTGACGATGATATCCATTTGTTTGTCGCGGATTTCCTTCCATTTAGAATCTCCGCTTAACATAAAGAGTTTGTGGTAAACGGTAGCTCGCTGCTCTGCGGTCAGAGTTTGTTGATTGGTGTCCGCTTCCAATGCGCGCATGGCCGCTTGGCTGTCGGTCTGTTCGCGCACAATCGGACTCAATATCTCGGGCAGCAACCCAGAAGAAAGATCTTTATCGTTTTCTATTTGTTTTTTTAAGTGTGCTAAATCGGGCAGGGAAATCTTATCGCGAAGCGCGCCTTCCGCTTTTATGCGTCGTGCTTTCAGCTCTTTTTCCAGCTTTTGGGTTTCCAGCTCTATCACCCGTTGGCTGAGGCTATGAAGAAGAGAAAATTCTTTGGGGAAGTCTTCTTTTTCTTTTTCAGTAAGTTGTTCGGCCAGTGACTTTTGCAGGCTTTTTAGTTGCTGTGCGTCGGTGGATACACGAATTTCTTCACTGGTCATGCCTAGCGACGGGTGTTGTGACGGTGAACTGCTACAACTGGACAGCAACACCCAAACGACAAGGGCAAAACACGTTGAGAGTTGACGCATAGGTAGTCCGTATTAATTCTGGTGGGTTGTATAGGTGTAGAGCAAATCGTGGGCTGCCATCAGCGACAGGCAGGCAATACTCTATTCACTTTGTTGTGCGGGTTCAAGGACGTGAAACACTTCTGTCTGGGCATATTTTGCGCGCTTAGTACGGCCGACAATTAAAGCGGCTGCTGCGCTTGCCACATTTAGGTTGCTGGCCTGTTTGAATGAAGGGCGTCGCTCCGCGTAAAACATCTGTACGAACAACTTGTTAAGGTTTACGAGCGGTATCGCAACGTGCGCTGGGATACAAAGAGTGAGAAAAAGAGGAGCAGGGCGCTGCTCCTCGCGGGGGTGCTATTGCTAACGAAAAGTACTATTGCTAACG
>CAYZVN010000112.1:0-8242 GCA_964482025.1 uncultured Saccharophagus sp.
AAAGGGGCCAGCGGCCCCTTTTTGTTTGTTAACAACCCCATCTTTTTGCTTATACTCATTGCTACATCTGATCAAGCCCCATAATGAGAGAGCAGGTTTCTATGATTAGGCGGATTTTGAGTATTGTGTGCGTCGGTTTGGCGAGTCAGTCCGCGCTTGCTGGTGACTGGCGGATCTTCACTCGCGCCGAGAGCTTCAGCTATAGCGAAGCCAATCCAGTCACAGCTTATATCGACTTTCTGATAGGGCCGGCGCCGAAGGATGGGGAGTTGGCCTTTACTCGAAATCTGATTGAGACCGGGGTGGGCTATAAGAATGTCGAGTTCTCGCTGATTCACCGCAATGATTACAACCTCTACTTCAGCCAAGGGGCGGCGCAGTTCGCCTATTTGAATAAGAACCGTAAGCCGATTCCTTACGGGCATCGCTACGATGTGGATGTGTGGGCTAATCAGTACCAGATGACCGGTGCTAAGTTTGGCTTTACCTTGCCATTTGGGCGGACAGTGGATGTTCATGTCGCTTACTCCCATCTGTACGGGACTGAGTCTGTATCAGGCTATTTGGGTAAGGATCCGAACGGCGAGGGCGGTTATATCGCGATGGTTGAGCGCCAGATCGGCGGGCAAACCACGAGAGCCTTAGATGGCGACCTCTATACCGACTACTTCTTTACCGATGATCCGCTCTTTCGCAATCGGGTAGATGCACCTACCGGGCGCGGCTATGCAGTAGATCTAGGGTTTACCTGGCAAGTGTCGGAGCAGATGACCGTCAAGGTCATGGGGTACGACATAGCCGGCGATATCCGCTGGAAAAATATGCCGCACATAGTAGCGGACGCGACTTCCGAGAACTTTGTCACCGATGAAGACGGTGTGGTCAGCGTGGTGCCGAACTTTAGAGGCCGGCAAACCTATGACAGTTTTACCCAAGATCTCACCCAGCGCACGTCTATCGATTGGACCTATAGGCGAGATCAGTGGGTGTTTGGCTATAACCACGATCGCATGTCCAAATCGGAGTTTAATCGCGTATCCGCAGGCTATCTATGGGGCGAGGAGGCGCGCTGGGGCTTTCATGTGGCGGCGGATGTGAAGACCTCCGCAGTGGAGTTGCGTTTGGGAATGCCCGTGGGCGACCTTTTCTTTATTTTGGACAACTTGGATCTGGATCACGCCCACACCCTGGGTTTTGGCTGGAACCTAAATTATCGGTTCTAGTTGGCGAGCTGACCGGTGATCAAGCAATCGGTAGGGATGACAGGGTGATCTTGCTTGAAAGGCAGTTGCTCTCGGGCCGCGCCGCAGTAGGCCCGCAGATGCACTTGCTCATCGGCGAGAAAACGCTTCACAGCCGAGGCGAAATCCGCCTGCTGCAAGTAGTGAAATGATTGCGTTAATACGGGAGTAAAGCCGCGCGCAATTTTGTGCTCACCCTGAGCGCCGGGATCAAACCGTTGTAATTGCTGGTTGATGGCGTATTCAATGCCTTGGTAGTAGCAGCACTCAAAGTGTAGGGCGTCATACTCATCCACCGCGCCCCAGTAGCGGCCATAAAGGGTAGCGGAGTCTTTGAAATACAAGGCTGCCGCACACCAGATACCGTCCCGCCAAGCTTGTGCCATCACGACGTGTTCCGGCATCTTAGCTCCCAACATCTGGAAAAATTCTTCGTTCAAGTAACCATCGTGACCGCTGCGTTTGAGATAGGTGCTGCGGTAGAGTCGGTAGAAGTGCTGCCAGTCGGCGGTGCTCAGTGCGGTCCCTTCTTTCATCTGCACCAGAAATCCTTGTTCTCGAACGCGACTGCGCTCTTTGTTGAGGTTCTTTCTTTTGCGCGAGCTAAAGGTTTGCAGAAAGGCTTCGAACGACGCATACCCCTGATTAAACCAATGATATTGGCAGTCCAGGCGCTGCATGAGGCCGGGATGGCTCCAGGGTGGCTGGGCGTCCGCGACAGCTGGGAATAAACTGTGCAGGCCGGACAGGCCGCTGCGATCTACACGGTGCATCGCAGCCGTCATAAGCGCCTGCGCCAAGTGCTGCTTGCGCGCAGCCGGCAAGTCGGGGTGTGTCGCCCAGCGAGGCCCGGTTGCGGGGGTGAAGGGGATGGCGTTGAGCAACTTGGGGTAGTAATCGAAACCGGCCTGTTGGTAGGCCCTGGCCCAGCTCCAATCGAACACATACTCGCCGTAGGAGTGGGTCTTTATATAGAGGGGCAGGGCGCCCAGCAGACGAGAGTCGTCCCAGGCGAGGCAGTGGAAAGGCTGCCAACCGGTGTGAGCAGTGGTGCAACCACTGTCTTCCAAAGCGCGAAGAAACTCATAGCGAACAAATGGGTAATCGCTCGACCACAGCGAGTTCCAGCCTTCCGGTGAGACTTCATTGATAGAGTGAATAAAGTCGATATGCATAGTGACCCTCGTAGCGAGGGATTTTAACGGCTCTGGGGCCTGTATGCGCGCTCCGGCGTTAGGGCGTCTCGATCTCGCCTTGTTCCGGTGGTAAGCGTACCACCATGCTTGGCGGAAAGTGACAGCAAAACTCACTGCCTTTACCAAGCCGGCTGGTCACCCGCAGCTCCGCGTTGTGGCGCAGTAACACATGCTTGACGATCGCCAGTCCAAGGCCGGTGCCGCCGGAGGCAGCGGAACGGCTGTCGTCCACCCGGTAGAAGCGCTCGGTGAGGCGGGGGATGTGCTTGGGATCTATGCCGACGCCTTGGTCGCGTACGCTAATGCGGGCACCACCTGCTTCTTCTTGAAAGGACACTTCAATGCGGCTGCCGGCGGGCGAATAGTTGATGGCATTGACCACCAGGTTGGAAACGGCGCTGTGCAATTCACTCTCATTGCCGATCAAGGCGAGATCTTCCTCCCCGTGAACGACGAGCTCGTGCTGCTGGCTACCACTGAGTGTGCGGGCGTCGGCAATGACATTCTCGACAAGGTGAGCGAGGGGAATTGGGGCTGTAGAAGGCTCATTCTCGTCGGTCTCCAGCTTGCTCAGTGTGATGAGGTCGTTGACGAGCAGGGTCATCCGCTGAGTTTGCTGCTCCATCTGAGCGACCATTTTCTGCCAGGACTGGGGCAGCTGCGGACTATCGGCGAGCGTTTCCAGATAGCCGCGGAGCACGGTCAGTGGCGTGCGCAGTTCGTGGGAAACATTGGCAACAAAATCGCGGCGCATCTGCTCAAGCTTAAAGAGTCGGGTAATGTCTCGCACCATCACCAGCCGCTCTCCTTCACCGACGAGATGAACTTGAAACTCCAGTTGCTGATCCTTGCGCCACATGGTGAGCTCAAGGGGGTGGGCATAATCTTTCTGATCGAAATAATGAATGAATTGCGGGTGGCGGATAAGGTTGGTGAGTCTGTGGCCACGGTCTTTACTGCGAAAATCGAAAAGGCGCTCCGCCGCTTTGTTCCACCATTCCATATTGTTGCGGCGGTCCACCAGAATCACGGAATCCGTCAATGCGCTCGTCATTTCCTGGACGCGATCGACAACCGTCTGCAGGCGCTGCTTTTCTTTTTCATGGCGCGCGAGCAGTCGCTGTAGGTCGTAGCAGATATCGCCCCAGACACCGCGCAAATCTTCTGCGGGCAGTGTGCCGTCTCGGCGAGTGCGGTTGATCCAGTCTTCGAGGCGGTGAATTTGTATAAACAACCAGCACAAGTAACCCGCGCAGCCGATAGCGATACCTAGGGCGGCCTTGCCGCAGATCAGGCCGATAAGGGCGCAAGTAGCAATCACGCCGATGCAGCGCCAAACTTCTGCTTTGAATCCACTGCGTAGCATAGAGGCTCTCGCTTGGGGGTGGCCGGACGGGTCCAGCGGCACAAAAATCAATCAGGGCGCAGCGTCAGCCTTGCTGGAAAACCTATAGCCGGCACCGCGCACAGTCTGAATAAGACGGTCGTGCCCATCAAGGCTCAGGGCCTTGCGCAGGCGGCGAATATGGACGTCGACCGTGCGCTCCTCGACATACACGTTGCCGCCCCACACGTGGTCGAGCAATTGATTACGAGAATAGACGCGTTCTTGGTGGGTCAGAAAAAACTCCAGTAAGCGGTACTCCGTCGGCCCCACTTGCACCGGTGTGTCATCGATGGTGACCCGGTGACTGGCCGGGTCTAGGCGAAGGCCCTGTACCTGGATGGGCTCGGCTGGGCTGAGGGCGTCGGTGCGGCGCAGGACGGCTTTCAGGCGCGCCAGTAGCTCTCGCGGGGAAAAGGGTTTGGTGATGTAGTCATCGGCCCCCACTTCCAAGCCATGAACCTTGTTGTCCTCTTCGCCTTTGGCGGTGAGCATGATAATAGGAATCGCAGCGGTGAGCTCGTCGCGCTTAAGCCGCCGCGCCAGTTCGATGCCGCTGGTGCCGGGGAGCATCCAGTCCAGCAGGATCAGATCCGGTCGTTGGTCGATGATAATGCTGTGAGCACTTTGTGCGTCTGCCGCCTCTAGGCAGGAGTACTCGGCGATTTCCAAGGCGACGCGGAGCATGTCGCGGATAGGGGCTTCGTCTTCGACGATAAGAATTGTTTTGTCAGCCATGTGTAGCCCGATACAAGATGAATCGATGCAATATGACAGTACGTCATATCCAAATTGGCCATTAGATAAAAGAAATGTTGCGGTTTTATGACAACTCTGGCGAGAGGGCGTAGTGGCCGACAATGCCGACAAAGATGACCATCCCCACCCAATTATTGTTTAAAAATGCGCTAAAACAGGCGTCTCTGTCGCGATTGCGGATCAAATACTGCTGATAGACAAATAACCCTGCCGCCACTGCGACACTGAGGTAGAAAAACCAACCCAGGGCAAAGCGCTTGCCGATCATCACCAGGGTCAACAAAGTAAGCGCCTGCAGTGTGCCGGTCATCATTTTATCCATATCACCTAACAGCACCGCTGTGGACTTCACCCCAATCCGCAAATCATCTTCCCGGTCGACCATGGCGTAAAAGGTGTCGTAACAAACGGTCCACAAAACGACCGCTACATACACGAGCCAAGCTTCCTGAGGTACGGTTCCCGCTTGGGCGGCAAACGCCATGGGAATCGCCCAGGCAAACGCCGCCCCCAGGACTACCTGAGGCAAGTGGGTATAACGCTTCATGAATGGGTAGCAAACGGCGAGGGCCAGACCGGCGAACGACAGTTTAATCGTGAGTCCGTTGGTGAAAAGCACCAGGATGAAAGAGAGGAAGCCCAGGGCGGCAAAGAGGCTAATGGCTTCCAAACTGCTGACCGCGCCTGTCGCCAAGGGGCGGTCGCGAGTGCGGTGCACATGACCGTCGATGTCCCGGTCGGCAAAGTCATTAATCACGCAGCCGGCAGAGCGCATCAGGATGCAGCCGAAGATAAAGATCACCAGATTTTTGATATCCGGTGCCCCCTTAGCGGCCAGCCACAGGCTCCACAGCGTCGGCCACAAAACCAGATAAATACCAATCGGCCGGTTCAGGCGGGTTAACTGTAGGTAGGTACTGAGTGTCGATGACCGTGTGCTGTTCATAAGCGATGCGGCATAAAAATTTGCCAGCAGCATACACGGTGATTTCCGGAATATGAAGGTTTAAGCAGGCGACACAACCCACGAAAGCACGACCCTCTTGTCGAAAGATGGAGCCCGACGAACAAATAAATGAGCATTGTGCGGCAAATTCAGGTAAGGTGCGCGGCCTGGAGCAGGCCAGCTCATGTCCGATTGCCCGGTATCTCCGGCGTCCGATGTTATCTATTCATTGCCGGCAACCATCTCCCCTCGGCCTACCTGCATGGCCAGGGCGCAGCTCTGACTGCGTGCGGAAAGCCCGGCATCAGGAAAAATCATATGCTGTTTGAAAATCTCGGCTTGCGCGCGGAAATTCTGCGTGCCATCGCCGAACAAGGTTATACCTCCCCCACACCCATTCAGGCTCAAGCCATCCCAGCGGTTCTTAAAGGCGGTGATTTGCTCGCCGGCGCGCAAACCGGTACAGGTAAAACCGCTGGCTTTACTTTGCCCTTGCTGGAAAAGCTTGCGGCTAACCCTAGGCCACGTGTCGATGGCAAAAAGCCCATCCGTGCCTTAATTCTTACGCCAACGCGCGAACTCGCGGCGCAGGTTCACGACAATGTACGCGCCTATAGCAAATACTTGCCCTTGCGTTCGCAAGTGATCTTCGGCGGTGTTGGTATCAATCCGCAGATTGCGCATTTGCGCGGCGGCGTCGACATTCTGGTGGCCACGCCCGGCCGTTTGTTGGACCTCGTCAACCAGCGCGCGCTGTCGCTAAGCCAGATCGAAGTGTTGGTGCTCGACGAAGCCGATCGCATGTTGGATATGGGCTTTATTCACGATATTCGCAAAATTTTGGCGATGCTTCCGGCGCAGCGCCAGAACCTGCTGTTTTCCGCTACGTTTTCCAGCGAAATCAAGGCTCTTGCCGATCGCCTCTTGCATCAGCCGGTGCTGATTGAAGTGGCGCGCCGTAATGCGGCGGCCGACACAGTGACACAGCTGGTCCATCCGGTGGACCGCAACCGCAAGCGTGAGCTGCTCTCCTATCTGATTGGCTCTGGTGACTGGCGCCAAGTTCTGATTTTTACCCGCACCAAGCACGGCGCGAACCGCTTGGTAGAGCAACTGCAGCAAGACGGCATCACGGCGGCCGCTATCCATGGCAACAAAAGCCAGGGTGCGCGTACTAAGGCGCTGGAAGACTTTAAGCGCGGCGCTGTTCGTGCCCTGGTCGCTACCGATATCGCGGCGCGCGGCATCGACATCGATCAGTTGCCACGCGTGGTTAACTATGAGCTACCCAACGTGCCGGAAGACTATGTTCACCGCATAGGGCGTACCGGTCGGGCGCAAAGTGAAGGGGTCGCGGTATCTCTGGTGTGCGTGGATGAGCACAAGTTCCTGCGCGATATCGAGCGCTTGGTTAAGCGCAGTATTGAGAAGGTGATCGTCGAGGGCTTTGAGCCCGACCCATCGATTCGACCCGAGCCCATCCAGTTGCGTCAGCCGCGAGGCCAAGCACAGCAGCCCCGTCGTCAAGGCAATGGCGCGAACGCACAAAAGCGTCAGGACGGGGGGCGGAACGGTCGTCCCGGAGGCCAAAAGTCGGATGCGCGTGGCAATGGTGGCCAACTACCGCCGCGCGCCAACCGCAGTGGCGGTCAGGGGCGCAGAAGCGCTGCGCGCGGTTCCGCCGGGCGAGGCTAAGAAGCCGGGGGTTTACCTTCCTTCGGGGGATTGTTCTAATGGGCGCTCGTTGCGCCCCTCCGTTTTCACAGACTTATCTCTAAAGGAGTTTTTTATGCGTAAACCAGAACTTGTGCAAGCCATTGCCGACATAGCAGATCTGTCCGAGCGCCAGGCTGAAGCTGTCCTGGCGGCGATGCTAGAGCAGATCACCAATGCGCTGAGCAAAGGGGAGACGGTTAATTTGGTTGGTTTTGGCTCCTTTTCTGTCAAATCTCGCCCTGCCCGCCAGGGACGCAATCCGAAAACCGGAGAGCCGATTCAAATTCCCGCCAGCAATGCGCCTGTGTTTAAAGCGGGCAAAGGGTTGAAGGACGCACTCGTCTGAGGCGATCCCATGTCATAGCCATTACCCCACAACAATAATGAAACTTCATTGGCAAATTCTGCTGGCGATAGCGCTGGCAATCTTAGTAGGGGCCGTGCTCGAGCCCCATCACGGTATTGGAAGCTTTACCGTTTTCGCGCTGCTTGATTTTCTCGGGACCCTGTTTCTCAACGCCCTGCACATGATCGTGGTGCCATTGATCGTGTCGTCCATCATTTGCGGTATCACCAGTGCCGGGTCTGGACAAAACCTCGGCCGCATAGGTGCCAAAACCATCAGCCTGTACATGGTGTCCACGCTGCTGGCGGTCTTGATGGGTTTGTTTCTCATCAATCTCACCGAGCCGGGCATAGTGGATGGTGCACCCGCCGGTGAACGTTTAAACCTGTCATCGCAGGAAGAGTTGGCGAGCAGCCTTAGTAAAATCGAAGGTCGCGGCAGCGATGATATCGCCGGAATTTTCTTGCGGATGATCCCTACCAACGTGGTGGACTCGGCCGCGACTGGCGATATGCTCGGGCTGATAGTGTTTGCCCTGCTGTTCGGCATCTTCATGCTGCGCCTCACGGGAAAGCCGGGAGAAACGCTTAGGAACTTTTGGCAGGGCGTATTCGAGGTCATGATGGCGATGACCATGTTCGTCATGCGCTTTGC
>CAYZVN010000113.1:0-7943 GCA_964482025.1 uncultured Saccharophagus sp.
TCGAATCAGGTTCGGGACATGGCGGAGGAGGAACAGTCGGCGACGATTGCGGAGGTGGAGATGGTGGTGGGGACTGATAACTATTTAACGATCGCATTGAGTTCGTAAGAATGTCATGGAAAATATAGTAATCGCGGATTTGGCTGACCCATCACATGCAGAGGCGGTGGTATTCCTTTTGAATGAATATTCGAAGGATGAAATGGGAGGGGGCCGTGAATTGCCTGAGGCGGTAAAAAGCTGTTTAGTCCCAGAGCTTATGAAGCGCCCTCACGCATTCGCGATCCTCGCATTTGTGCAAGGCGAGCCTGCGGGTCTTGCCATATGCATTGAGGGCTTTTCAAGTTTTGCCTGCAAGTCGTTACTCAATATCCATGATATGGTCGTTTCCCCCAAGTTTCGGGGTCGAAAGCTTTCCCACAAAATCCTCGAAAAAGCTGAAGAGTTGGCCAAAGAGCGGGGTTGTTGCAAGTTGACGTTAGAGGTATTAGAGGGCAACAAAATAGCGCAGAATGCGTACCGGTCCTTCGGCTTTGCCGGCTACGAGCTAGATCCGAAGATGGGGCAGGCGATGTTCTGGCAGAAAAAGCTGATCTAGCTAAGCCAGCTTTATTGGCGGCTTGGCCATTTGACGGTGCACCTAAACAATCCAAATGTCACAAATCTCCTCGTAAACTGGAGCCCAATTGCTGAGCAGCTTTATGTCCGCTGCAGTTATGGAGCCAGACTATTTCAAATCTTGGTTTGGTTGCAACGAGGTTAGCGCTGAGCCGAAAGCGACGTTTGAAGACCAAAAATTAAAAATACGATGAAAAGCTTCGAGATACTGGACATATCAATGATCCAATTGAAAATTGCCAAAAAAGTTGACTGCAATTTGATGTTTGAATAAAGTTGCTGGCAACGCCATCAGCGCGTCTATTCATTTCCGACCGTGTAATTGTTTCAGTCTGCACAGCTCCGTCCACTTTTTACCACTGAAGGCTCTTTAATCTGCTGCAGAATAACCCGCTGTCAGAATTTCATTAGGGTTTATTTGGCGTCAGTAAATTTTCACATTTCAGGCATAAGGAGATGCTGTTATGAGTTCAAAAATAAAAATTACCTTCATGGGCGCATTTCAGATAGCGCTACTTCTCGCTGGGCTTGTTCCTATTTTATTTTTCTTTCAATCCCCGGATAAGATTGCTGCAGATCTTGGCATTTTGGCTCTCATGATTTTGTTGCTATTTATGGGTGTTTTGGGCGGCTGGTTATCGATGCTTATCAATGCGATAAAAAACTCTCGCGTAGGCTGGGCGATGGCGTTGTTTTTCCTGGCGCCTTTCAGCTATTGGATTTATTTCGTATTTGTCTATATTCCTCACAGCGGGCATTACATCAAGAGCCAGTAGGGCAAGCTTCGCGACGCTCCCAGGTTCGACAAGATGGCAATGAGATTGCGATTGCGGCCGCCGACTGCGGCAATAAGTTCTACACTCAGTACGACGGAATCTTATAAGCGGCAAGCCCAGGCTCGTTGGGTTTGCGGATTTTCTCATCTATTGTGCTTTGTGCGCACCTACTCACAAGCGTAGGGCGGCGGAGCGGGAGAGTTTTTAATGAAAAGTGATTTTGGCCTCAAAGAGGCGGTATTGTTGGCAATCTGCGGTCTGGCGGGCTGTGCGCCGGTGCAAAGTGGGACAGAAGCTAAGGCTCCAGCGGGTGCCAGCGCAGCGAGTAGTATCGAAAAGTTTCAGGCGTATACGCAGAAATTCACTAAAGAAACGACGATTAACCGAAATCATGCGACCGGTCATATCGGCAACTTTTTCTTTACTCATTGGAAAGACGGTGGCGCTGCGGCCTTAACCATGGACCCGAGCGGAGCGTTCAGCGTGAGCTGGCAGGGCGGGGGTTACAACTATGTCGGCGGGCCGGGCTGGCACTATGGGGATAAGAATCGCGTGATTGGTTATCGCTTCAATGAAGACAGCGGGGCGAGCTATATCACCTTGTACGGCTGGGGGTACGACAAAGATATGCCCACCTCGGACCCTGCGCATTTGGTTGAATACTACATATTGCAGCGCTGGACTTACGATCCGAGCAAGGATGGCATTTATGGCAAGACTTTTGTCAGCGATGGGGTCGAGTATTCCACTTACCGCTCGGTTCGGGATCAAAAACCCTCCATTAACGGGCCTAGCACCTTCTATCAATACTGGAGCAAGCCAACGAAGCAGCGAGAGCTGGGCCAGGATTACAAGATTATTTTTGCTGATCATGTGAAAGCCTGGGCGGATACAGGTTGGATCATCCCCAATATGGATAACTTTGATGCCAGCGATGACCCGACCTATCAGGTGATGGCGGTTGAAGTGTTCAATCCGCCCAAAGACGGAACCGCATCGGGTAAGGTTTGGGACGCGACGCCCCGGTAACCCGGGCTGTAGTCCTTGCGGTGGGGAGGCGGTTACATTTCGCGGCCGCCTTCTCGCCTTCTCTTGCCTCCTTTCAGCGCTGGCTCCTGGTCGTCTGCTCCATTCCTCACGGCGCTCCAACGCGGCAATTTCTTTCCGAATTTATTCAAAAACCTTTATGTTGTGGGTGGCATCATCTCCTCCGATTAAGGTCTTACAGGCCGGCGGCTGGCCCGTAATCGGGCCGCATCGCTAGGCTTTCTGGCAAATTAGTTTTGCGTCAATCCGCGGGAATAGGGTAATTTTGCGGCCTTTTGGACGTTTTAAGTATGGGGAGGTTGTAGGGCGATGACGATAGGTATGGCAGCAGCATGAAGCGATCGACCAAAGATTATATTTGGCCCTTCATAGGTTTAGCTGCAGTTGCGTTCTCCGCGTGGATTCTGTTCGATCAGCTCCGCCACATCTCCCTTGAAGACATCATCGACAGTCTCTACGCCATTCCTTACCACAACTGGATGTTAGCGGTACTGGCAACATTTGCCGCTTATGCCGCGCTTGCGGGCTATGATTGGCTCGCTTTGCTGCATCTGCACAAACGTTTGCCCTGGGGCTTTATCACCATGGCCTCATTCACGGCTTATGCCATAGGCCACAATCTCGGTGCTTCGGTGTTCTCGGGAGGAGTGGTCCGCTACCGCGCCTACAAATCAAAAGGGCTTAGTGCCGCTGAGGTGGGGATATTGGTGGCGTTTTGCTCCTTCACCTTTACCCTCGGCGCGATTTTGCTCGGTGGCCTGGTGCTGTTGTTGGACCCCCGGATGATTCACCGCTTTTTTGAAGATCTCCCTTTATGGGTGCCGATTCTGCTGAGCCTTGCCATGTTGGCGTTCGTTACGCTTTATGCCGTGGGCAGTTTGCTGAACTTTAAATCGCGGGAGTGGCGCTGGTTCAAGCTTGAGTATCCCCAGCTGAACCTCGTTCTACGTCAATTGGTGATCGGCCCTTTAGAACTTATCGCCGCTGCGGCCATTATTTACTTCGCGATTCCCGCCTCCGACAACGTGAGCTTTTTGCTGGTTTTGGGAATCTTTCTCGCCTCTTTCTCCATGGCGCTGGTGTCGCATGCGCCGGGCGGTCTGGGGGTTTTGGAAATCTGTTTTTTGATTGGCCTCCCGGAGGTCGATCCCGCTGACCTAATCGCCGCCTTACTGGTGTTTCGCTTGCTCTATCTGCTGATCCCCTTTGCTCTTTCGCTTCTGGTTGTGCTCGTTTTTGAGCGAGATCAATGGTTGCGTCGGCGGCTAGAGGAATAGCGCTGGCGGCTCGAATTTTTAAGGAAAATCATGAGAATAATTGCCCTTTGTTTCACCTTAACCCTGGCAGGTTGCGCCACTTGGTTTCCCGCCGCCGTTAAAGAAGTCGATGAGGGTGTGTACACCATTACAGCGACTGGCGGCAGTTTTACCAAGCGGGAGGCATTAAAGACAAAGCTGGATAAAAAGGCCGAGTCGCTATGCGCGCAAGGCTACGTCATTCGCGAGGGTAGATCGACCGATTGGAAGCAGCAGAAAGATTATTCGACGGGCTTGACGAGCAATTATCAGCAGATGCATATGACGATCGAGTGCGTCCCAAGCGATGCTGCGAGTGAATGAAAACGCCAAAAAAAAGCCGCGACCAGCAGATCGCGGCGTAAGGCCCTATGAAACTTACAGTGCGTTTATTTGGACGTCGTCCAGATAAATATTGATGTTATCCGCCGGCCCTTCCACGTAGATCAGCAGGTCCGCGATCTCGCAGTTAGGTACGCTCAAAACGCCACTTAAGGTTGTCCATTCACCTTCAACCACGGCGTTGGTGTTGGCAAGCCAGCTGTAGTCTGCACCGCTGTCGGCGCACTCGACTTTTTGCGTGATATTCACCGGTGCTTCGGCGGCGCCTTGGATGCTAACCGCCATGCTGATGCTGTAGTCGGTGCCGGGTGCGAGCAGGGAGGTCAGGCTATACGCGGCGGGGCCGTTGCCGGTGCGGTTGCTGAGTTCCAGCGCGTAGTTGCCGCTGTGGATCCAGCTGCTGGTGACGCCGATGGTGCCACCCCAGCTGAACCAGCCGGTAGCGGAGCCGTTTTCAAAGTCGCCGTTGGGCATCAGGTTTTCTGCGAGTACTTCGCGTACCGACACTTCATCCAGATAAATATCAATGCCACCTGCCGGGCCTTCGGCGTAGATCAGCAAATCGGTCAGTCCGCACGCCGGCACTGTCAGCTGCCCGGTGAGCTTCACCCATTGGCCTTCGTTGACGGCGGTGGGGTTGATCAGCCAGCTGTAGTCGTCTGAGCCGTCACAACCGACTTTTGACGTGACGTTCACGTCGGCCGTTGCGGCGCCGCCAATGGAGGCATACATAGTCACTTCATAGGTCGCGCCGGGCGTTGCCACGCCTTGCAGTGAGTAGACCGCCGGACCATTGCCCGAGCGATTGGTCAGTTGCAGGCTGTAGCTGCCTTCGTACGCAACCGCATTGGTCGCGAACAGCTGGCCGTCCCAGGTGAACCAGCCGTTGGTGGTGCCGTCTTCAAAGCCCGAATTGGCGACTAGGTTGGGGCCATAGCCGGTTTCCTGCACAGGTGGGTGGAAGCGCAGAGCATCCAGGTTGGCGACCCCGTAGCTGCCGTTAAAGCGTATGTAGAGGTCGTGCTCACCTGTGATCGCCGGCCAGGCGATTTCCAGCGTTTCGGCACTGCCCCAGCCTGCGGTCGGTGGCAGATCCACTTCCAGCACGGGTGCGGACTCCAAGCTGCCCAGGTGGAGGGTAATGGAGGCGGCGTCGGGGCTGCCTTTCAAGTAGGTCACCGACAGGTGATCCCAGTCGCTGAGGAAGTTCACTTTTTTGAAGCTGATCCAGTCGCCGTTGTCGGCGTAGGACACCACATCGCCGCCGGTGATCACCCCGTAGCCTTCGTCATAGCGCTCGGCTTCTAAGCTCAAGCCCTTGGCGGAGCCATACCAGCCGGGCGGGGTGTAGGTGGGCACGCTGCAGTCGCTGCCGCCGGCGTAGTGGCACAATAGCCAGTCAAAGCCAGGGCGATGGCTGCCGTCTTGGCGGATCAAATAGGCGTGCTCCTGCCAGACGTCGCCTTGCAGATGGCCCCAATGGGTCAAACCGACCACCGAGGGGTTGTTCCAGAAGACGGTCACCAAGTCGCGCATACGCTTGGCGTGCAAGGCGTCGTTGGGGATATTGAGATCGAACTCCGAGACGTAAATCGGCAGGCCAGTAGCGGCCAGGTTCGCCAGTGAGGTCGCCACGGTGGCAGGGTCTGCCTGCTCGAGGAAGTGCGCTTGCACACCAATGCCGTCGAGCAAGTCGCGCTCTAACAGCGGGGTAATCACCTCCAGATAATCCTGGGAGAACTGCTCCAGGATCAGCACCTGATAATCGTTGATCAGCAGCTGTGCGTTGGGGAAATACTGGCGGGCCAACTCAAAGGACGTGACGACCCAATCCCAGCCGGTGTCCCCGGCACCACCTAATGCTTCGGTAAAGGCTGGCGGCGCGTGCAGCGGCTCGTTGACCACATCAATCAACTCGACATCCGGGTAACGCTCGGCGAGCAACGCTAGCCACTCTTCGATTTCCGCACGCTGCTCGTCCACAGGAAGGCTGTTCATCCACTGAGGTGACTGCTGCCCCCAAATCAAGGTATGCAACTTGATGGGGAAGCCATTGGCCTTGGCGAAATCGTAGGCTTGATCGAGCCCACTCCAGTCCATGACGTCGCGGGTGGCTTCTATGCTGCCCCACTTGCTGGCATCTTCCGGAGTAATTTGATTGAAGTAAGTGGCGGCGTGAATAAAGTCCGCGTTACTGCCCGGAGCGGTGCCCAAGAAGCGATTGCCTATGGCCGCGAAGACGCGTGCGTCGGCGGAGGTCGCCGAGTTGCCGCTGGGGTCATAGGCAACGGCGGTAAAGTGATTGCGTCCATTCAAAGCGTCGGACACATCGACGCTTAACGAAAACGGCGCTTGGGTCGCTTCACCAATCACTGTGCCGTTGTTCATAAACACCACTTTACGCACGGCTACATCATCGCTGGCATTGGCCGTTAGGGTCAGGCTGCCGGGAGCGGTAAACAAGGTTTGGCTGACTTGCAGGCTAACTTGGGGTGCGGAGATGTCACAGCTTTCGCCGTTGACGGAGATCAGATAAGGCGTCACTCCGTTGTATGGACCATCGCCCAAATACGAAAAAGTAAAGCCTTGGCCGCGAGCGAGGGGTTTCTTGCTCAGCCGCTTAGGCGCCGTCACCAAATAGCCGCCGTCTACCTGGGTAAACTCTGCCTGCATACCATTGCGCAGGCCAGCACCGTGTAAATCGAGGAAAATTTCAAACTGGGAGGCCGGGCTCCCTTGTGTATTGGTAAGGCTCGCCCAGCCGTTAAAGCCTTTAGGGGTAACGGCGCGAACGCCTTGGTCCAAGGTGTAACCGCAATTCGGCGGCGGATTTTCCTGCGCCTGGGCATAAGTGCCGAGGGCTAGAAGCGAGGTAAGCAGGAGAGACTGGGTATAAGTTTTTTTCATTATGTCGCTATTCCTGTGTGTGAACTTGAGAGTTTGCGTGTTTCGAGCCTAATGGAATCCGCTCTCCCTGTGCTGTCGTTATTGCCCTTTCATTGGCAGCAAATGCCGCGAGCCACTATAAAGTTTGCCGACAAAATGGGACAACCATATGACGACCAGCTGCTCCCAGGACGGGATAGGAGTGCGGGATTTAACAGGTGCCCCCAAGTTTGTTTATTTTGCTATGTGTCCGATGCCTCATGTCCGACATCGACCCCGTCTCAATCATGGTAGGAGCGCAGCCAAGCGATCGCCATAGGCCGAATGAGCTAGGCCGAGTGCTGCCAGATTAATTATCGGCGCGTCACTGCTCGCGGTCGCTTGCCCAGGGAGTGGAATTTCGCTTTTTAAAGTAAGCATTCACTTCCGTTGCGGCATGAATACCAAAGGTAAAACAGGAGAGAGTAAAAATAGCCTTAATGCGTTAACGTATCGACCCGTGATGCTCTGTGAACTTGATCTTGCTAAAACTCCAAAGGGGGAAATATGAGGCTTTTGCTGGCGCTTGTCGCCTTATCACTAATGGCATGCGCGGCGGTGCGCCCCAATGATGAGGCTTTTACAGTGCCCAGCCCCGATGGGCGCTTGCAGGCGCAGGTGCGTGTGCAGCAAGGCGTGCCTGAGTATCGGGTTATCTACGACGCGCAAGAAGTGCTGGAGTGGTCGCGTTTAGGAATTCGCTTGGGAGAGTGGGACCTTGCTCACCTGTTGCGTTTACAGCGGGCTTCAACCCTGACGTTGGTGGAAGACGCTTATCGGCTCACTCACGGCAAGCGTTTGGATAACGTCTATCGAGCTCAGCAACAAGTTTTCGATTTTGCGAATGCCGACGGCCATCGTTTGTCCATTCGCTTCAGTGTCAGCGATGATGGCGTGGCCTTTCGCTATGAAATGCCCGGCAGCAGCGACGAGCCGCTAA
>CAYZVN010000114.1:0-7420 GCA_964482025.1 uncultured Saccharophagus sp.
TTTCACCAGCTGCTTCAACGACCGATTATACGATCGACTTATGGTCATCTTCGACAGGCTAATAATTAATCTGTAAGTTTTGAGAGACCTGTCGCACTAATCCTAATATGGAGCTAGGTCACGCTACGCGACAGCCGTCACACTAGAGTACTGCGTGATCACTGGGGCTTTCCCCTGGCGCAGTTTTTAGGAACAATCTTCCGGCACTGGAGGGTCCCGTGCGCGGACCCAGCTTCCTGCTCTCAATCAAAGGTTACAAAATGAACAAAAATGTGCGTTTTTGGCCGATCTGGCCCTTTGCCTTGGCACTGTTGTGGGGTTGCAATGGCAGTGACGATGCTCCTCCCGGCACTTCGACTCCGCCACCTAATGGCGACAAAACCTACGAGATTAAAGGTCAGCTCAATGACACCGGCCTTACGTTATGCGCGGGCCCGGAAGCGGGGCAGCAGCCCTGCCCACAGCCGGAGCGCCCGGGACAGGACGCGGAGTACGGCCGCGATGTGACTGCGGCGAAAGGCGCGCTCACAAAGGTAGGGGGCGGGGTAGCCAGTTTCGACTGGACTAAGCTGGACGCCAATGGCGCACCACTGGCCATTCAAGATCACGCCTGGGATCCGCAAGGGTCCGAAGCCGAAGGCACTCGCTGGTCTTGCGTCAAAGACAATGTCACCGGCCTGATCTGGGAAATCAAAGAGAGCGACCCCGACCACCCGCGCTACGCTGGCCACACTTATCGGTGGGTGCTGGATGGTGAGGAATACTCGGGAGCCTTTCCCGATCTCAGCACGAGTGGTACCTGCAGCCTGGACAGCTGCGACCTGCAGAGCTTCGTCAACTGGGTAAACGAGAATTCGCTGTGCGGCGCCTCCGATTGGCGCGTACCCTCGGTGGCGGAGCTATCCTCCATCGCCGTGCTCTCCAATGTGCTGCCGGCCGTGGATACCGATTACTTTCCCGACGTGAAAGAGCCGCGCTTTTTCACCAACCAATCCCTGGCGCGCGACCCGTCGCGAGCGTGGTACGTCTATTTCAGTGATAGCAGCGTGAGTTTTACCAACAAAGGTGATGCGTCTCAGCTGCGCCTGGTGAGAGGAGGTCAATAAATGAAGACTTTATTGCAAACCCTGGGAGCCTGTGCCCTGGCAATCGCCACCGTGGGTGCCGTTGCCGAATGTAACACCACTTTGCGCAAGACCTTCGATTCGGACGCTGTGACTGTGGAAGCTAATGGTGTGCTGGTCGACACCAAAACCGGTCTTATGTGGATGCGCTGCTCCCTGGGCTACCGGTGGCAGGATGGCAGTTGCCTGCGCGATGAAACCCAGCCGGCCGAATTTAATTGGCCCGACGCCCTGAAGGCTGCCGCCGCAGCCAAATCCTTTGCCGATTATCACGATTGGCGTATGCCCAACCGCAAAGAGTTGGCGTCCATCGTCGAAGCTGCCTGTTTTGATCCCGCCATCGACCTGGAGCTGTTTCCGGCCACAGAAGCCAAAGGCTACTGGTCTTCATCTCCCAACAACTTCAACGATTGGTCTGCCTGGGGGGTGAATTTCATCAATGGCGATCATGTCAGCACCAGCCGCGACAATCTGTTTGCCGTGCGCATGGTGCGCAGTGTCAATCCTTAACGATACCCGCCCCGATCGGCAGATCGGGGCTTTCTTCTTCATTCTTCTATATAACTCAAGCGACTTTTCTCAGCCACAAGTGCATCGTTTGCGTCACCCAATCGGGTGAAGCGGGCTAGACTGAATGCTGGGGCCGAACATCCCCCGCGTCCGCTCACAATCACTTGCATGGCCAGACCGACTTGACCTCGACTCAGCTGCACACCTGTTTGCTCCGCTACTTGCTGACCTGTCTGGCATGGCTCTGTGCGTGGCACTTACCGGCCGCCAGCGCGCAGGATTTTCACGTCCGCTTTGAGCGCATCAAGTCCCGTTCCGGCGTGACCTTGGGCTATATAGACGCCATATTGCAGGACAGCACCGGCTATATCTGGATGGGTGGAGAAACCGGCTTGGTGCGCTTCGATGGCTATGAATTCCGCGTGTATCGCAACCATCCGGACGACCCGCAGAGCCTGAGCAACAACACCGTCTGGTCCATCGCCGAAGACGCCCGCGGCGACCTGTGGATCGCCACCGAGGGCGGCGTCAATCGCTATAACCGCCAATTGGACAACTTCACCCGCTTCCAGCACGACTCCGCCGACCCTCGCAGCCTCAGCCACGACACAGTGCGCGCGGTGCAGGTCACTCGCAACAACCGGATATTGACCGGCACTTTTGGCGGCGGCGCCGGATTGCTAAATCCGGAACAGGGCACGTTTCAACCCATCCACCCGACAAACGATGAACGCGACTCGAACATCTGGTCGGTGTATGAAGATATGGCAGGCCGCCTGTGGGTCGGCACCGAGGGCGGCGGCGCCAGCAGCTACGATCCGCAAAGTCGCGCCTTTACCCGCTACCACACCCTCGCCGCCGGCGGCCAAAGAATTGGCAGCGACACGGTGCGCGCCATCATGCAGGACCGCGGTGGTGATATCTGGCTGGGCACCGATGCCGGCGTCTACCGCCTCAACAATGGCCTAGTCGTCGAGCACTGGGGCCATATTCCCGGGCAGGATTCCAGCCTAGGCAGCAATATCGTCTGGGATGTTTACGAAGACCAATACAGTGACATTTGGGTGGCGACCGACGGCGGTGGCTTAAATCTGCTGCGCCGCAACAGCCCCTTGGTACGGCGCTTCACGCACAACCGCGTCGACCCCACCTCCATTGGCAGCAATGTATTGCGCCAGATTATGGAGGACCGCACCGGGGATTTGTGGACCGCCAACTTCCCCAGCGGCGTCAATGTCTTTCACCGCGCCGCCCAGTGGGTTGCCTACGTGCGCAGCTATGGCGAGCAAACCGGCGGGCTCAACAGCCCCTCGGTGTTGTCCTTTTTGGAAACCAGTGACGGCAGCTTGTGGGTCGGCACCGACGGTGGCGGAGTTAACCGCATTCGCCCCGACGGCACTTTCGAGTATCTGACAAAGCGCGGCAATCAGGGACTGACCGCCGACGCCATTCTCAGCTTGGCCGAAGACCGCGACGGACATATCTGGATCGGCACTTGGGGCGGCGGTCTCAACCGCTACGATCCCGCCAGCGGCGAACTCACCCGCTACCCGGCCCGTCCCGAGGAGCCCGGCGCGCTTTCGCATCCGAATATCTGGGCCATTCTGGTGGATCAGGACAATGACGTCTGGCTGGGTACCGAAGGCGGTGGGCTGAGCCGTTACGACCGTGAGACCGACCACTTTGAGCGCATCCCCTACGGCGAAACCGACCCCCGCCATACCGCTGGCGGCATCATCTGGAGCCTGTTTCAAGACCAGCGCGGCATGATCTGGATCGGCAGCAACTCCGGTCTTAGTCGCCTGGATAAAAAAACCGGTGAATTCCGCCACTGGCAACACATCGAAAACGACCCTCAGAGCCTGAGCAACAACACCGTGCTGGCGATTTTTGAGGATCGCCAGCAGCGGATGTGGATCGGCACCCGCGCCGGCCTGAACCGGCTGCAGGCAAACGGCGCGAACTTCCACGTTATTCGGGCGGACGACGGTTTGGCGAACGACGGCATTACGTCAATTCTGCAAGATGGTGAAGGGCGTATCTGGCTGGGTACTAACGACGGCCTCGCCAGTTTAGACCCCACAACTTATGAGGTGCGCAGCTACAACCACACCGACTGGGCAAGGGGCAAATTCAACTACGGCAGTGCCATCCAGCTGCGCAGCGGTGAATTGGTATTCGGCGGCGTCCAGGGGTTCGTGCGTTTTCAGCCGGAGAATCTGCGCGCCAATAGCGTTCAGCCGCCGGTGGTTCTGACCGATTTTCAGATCTTCAACCAATCCCAAGCCCCGAGCGCGGAAGGCTCGCCGCTTACGCAAGCGCTCGGCGCCACCACGCATTTAGTGTTGGATCACACCCAATCGGTGTTTTCTTTTGAGTTCGCCGCGCTCAACTACTACGGCGCGGAAAGCAACCGCTACGCCTACAAACTTGAGGGGTTCGACCGCGACTGGAACCAAGTGGGCACCGAGCGCAAAGCCACCTATACCAACCTGGGGCCGGGGGAGTATTTTTTTCGCGTCAGAGCTGCCAATAACGAGGGTATCTGGAACGATGAAGGGCTGGAGCTGCGCTTGACGATCACCCCCGCTCCCTGGCGCACTTGGTGGGCGTACCTTCTGTATACCTTGGTCGCCGCGCTGCTGGTGTGGCGCTACATCCAGGTGCAGCGCCGCAAGATTGCCCAAGAGCGCGCGCTCAACGAGGGCTTGCGCCAGCGCGACCACGCCAAAGATAACTTTCTCGCCAATACGTCTCACGAGCTGCGCACCCCGCTCAACGGCATTATCGGCTTGGCAGAGTCGCTGCTCGATGGCGCTGCGGGCGAGCTCAGTGCGCCTGCGCGACTGAACCTGCAAATGATTTCCAATAGCGGCAGACGCCTCGCTAACTTGATCAACGACATTCTGGATTTCACCCTCCAGAAAACTCACCAACTGCAACTGCAAACCGAGCCCGTGCCGCTGCGTCCGCTCGTCGATGCCGTGGTTACCCTCAGCCGCCCGCTGGTGGGCCGCAAAGATCTGGATGTGAGCAATCTGGTGGACGCGGGATTGCCGGCGGTGATCGCGGACGAAAATCGCCTGCACCAGATTCTCTACAATCTGATCGGCAACGCCATCAAATTTACCGATCAGGGTTCGATCGTGGTGGCAGCCCGCCGCGAGGACCACCATATCTGGGTCTCCGTCAGTGACACCGGCATCGGCATAGCGCCGGAGAATTTAGCGTCGATCTTCTCGTCGTTTGCACTGGACGCGAACCACCCCGAGCGCCAGTACGGCGGCACCGGTCTGGGGCTCGCGGTCACCCGTCAGTTGGTGGCGTTGCATGGCGGCGAGATTCGCGTCGAATCCGAACCCGGTCGCGGTACCACTGTCTGGTTCAGCCTTCCCTGCGCTGCGCCAAGCTCGCAAACCCAGAGCGAGCCGCCGCTCAACCACCCGGCCGCGAGCCGGCAACTCACCGTGGAGCGCCCCAATACCGCGTTACTCTCTGCCCCGGAGCAAGCGCACGAAAACCGCCGCTTCCGCCTGCTGTTAGTGGACGATGAAGCGACCAACCGCCAGATCCTCAGCAGCCAACTGTCGCGGCACGGCTATCAAGTGGTGGAAGCCGAGAGCGGCGCAGCGGCACTGGAGCTGCTGCGCGACCACGGCCCCTTCGACTTGGTGCTGCTCGATATGATGATGCCGCGCATGAGCGGTTACGAAGTGTGTGCGCGCATTCGCCGCGAGCATTCGGTCAACGACTTGCCGATCATCTTCCTCACGGCGAAAAACCTGATTGCCGACTTGGTGGACGGTTTTGAAGTGGGCGCTAATGACTTTCTGACCAAACCCGTCGCCAGAGGCGAGCTGATCTCGCGGGTGCGCACCCATTTGCAGCTGCTGGATATCCACCGCCACTTAGAGAAGAAGGTCGAAGAGCGCACCGCGGCGGTGGAACAGGCAAATCGCGTGCTGGAAACCCTTGACGGCGTAGTGGCGACCATCAACCAAGAAGTGATTTTGGAGCGCTTGCTGGATGTGCTGCTGCGCGAGGCCCTGCGCCTGGTTAACACAGCGGAGCGGGTTGTGTACTGGTCCCTTAATCCCCACTCGGATGAATTCGAAGTCATCGCGGCCAAGGGCGATCCGCCGGCGCAGCTGAATACACTCAAAGTGGCGCAACAGACGCTGCTGACACGCTATTGTGAACAGGCCGAGCGCCTGGAAAGCGATCTCTATCGACTCAAGCCCCAAGCGCCGGGCGACACCCTGCCCCTGCTCGCGGGGTTACCGGCGGCGCGGGCAGAATTGGCGCTGGCGATCCGCTTCGATAACGAAGTGAGCGGCTTCCTCTGCTTGTACAGTCTGTCCACTGCAGACGCCTTCGATCAGCTCGATACCGCCACCCTGCGCCGCTTTCACGTTCATACCCACTCCGCCCTACTGAAGGCGCGCCTGATGGAAGCGCTCAAGGCACAAAAAGAGGCCTTGGAAGACACGCGCCTCACCGATCCGCTCACCCAGCTGCGCAACCGCCGCTATTTGCGCAAATACTTGGATTCCGACGTGGCGCTGACTTTGCGCTCGCACTACGGGCGCGCTGCGGGCGAGCCACTACCGGCCAATTCGGACTTGCTCTTTTTTATCCTCAATATCGACCACTTTAAGGCGGTCAATGAGACCTATGGCCAAGAGGCGGGGGATCGGGTTCTGGTGCAACTCAAACACGCCATGGGACCGGTGTTTCGCGAGTCGGACTTCCTGGTGCGTTGGGACGGTGACGAGTTTCTCGTGGTCGCGCGCTTTGGCGACCGCGAGGCTGCGCCGCTGATGGCCGAGCGCTTGCGCCAAGCCATCAAACGCTACGCGTTCAATTTAGGCGATGGTAGAACCCTGCAACTCACCTGCTCCATCGGCTTCGCCTGCTTCCCCTATCTGCTCCGCCAACCGCTCGCCTTTAGTTGGAATCAGGTGGTGGATATCGCCACCCTGGGTTTGCGTGCGGCCAAACGCAACCAGCGCGACTGCTGGGTCGGGGTGGCAGCCCACGGTGACAGCGACGATTCGCTCAGCTACCAAGCCATCGCCACCCGGCCGCAGCAGCTCATCAGCGAAGGCAAACTGCTGCTGCATAGCTCCTTAGACCCGGACCAGACCTTGTATTGGTGAGCCATTGGCCTAGCGTTGCTCAACCCGCCCGCCGTTTTGTGCTCGCTAGAATGGGGAAACCTTTGCCGCTAGGCGGTGGTCAGTGAGGGCGAGTTAATGGTTAGATACCATTCACTTAAGACGTCGGCCTGCCGTCGATGCTCGCTTCACCAGGATTGCCGAGGTGCTTATGCTGATTCGCCGCCCTTCTGATATTTCGCCTGCCGAGATTACTCCCGAATCGGTTTATCTCAACCGCCGCCAGTGGATGAAAGGAGCGGCCGGCTTGGGTGCCCTCGTCCTCAGCGGCAGCGCCATCGGTGAGCCGGCCCACCTCGCCCCCGCCGATCCCGCAGGCCCCACCTGGCTGAAGGCGCAAGTCGGTAAAGCGACCGCCGCACCGAACACCCAAGAAACCTTGACGCCCTACCAACACATCACCACCTACAACAACTTTTACGAATTCGGCTACGACAAATCCGATCCCTCCAGCAAAGCCGGGCAACTCACCACTGATCCATGGCAAGTGGAAATCGCCGGCGAAGTCGCCAAGCCCGGCAAATATCATTTAGAAGACCTGCTGAAAGACATAACCCTGGAAGAGCGCATTTACCGACTGCGCTGTGTGGAGGCATGGTCCATGGTGAT
>CAYZVN010000115.1:0-7040 GCA_964482025.1 uncultured Saccharophagus sp.
TTGATCATTTTGTAGGCGGGACGTAGCCTTCGGCGCGGTCGTAGTCTTCGCCGGAGAGGTATTTATCCATTTGTTCCGCCAGGTATTGGCGCGCACTTTTGTCCATTAGGTTGAGATGCTTTTCATTAATCAGCATGGTCTGATGCTGGAGCCACTCCTGCCATGCCTGTTTGGAAATGTTCTCGTATATGTCCTGGCCTTTAGCGCCTGGATGGGGCGGCGCGTCCAGGCCTTCTAATTCTTGGTTGAGCTTGCGGCAAAAAACCGTACGAGTCATGGCAAATTCCTGATTAAGGCTACAACAGATTGACTTGGCGCGGCTGTAGCAGTTTTTGCAACAGCGTTTTCACTGGCGCGGCTAGGCCGACGCTGGCCGGCTGACGCACGTTATACCAAAGATGGCGCCCCTCCTCCATGACGCCCTGGGGGCGTTTGGCCAGCTTGATCAGCACCGGCTGTATATCCAGATGGTAATGGCTGAAGGTGTGGCGCCAGCCTTCCCAGTGCTCGATGCCGCGAGTGACGCCATAGCGGGTGAGATGGTTGTCGAGGGGGTGTTCGATCGCCACCTCCGGCAGGCACCACAGGCCGCCCCAAATGCCCTGGGGCGGTCGGCGCTCCAGCAGTATGTCGCCGTTGGGTGCTTGCAGCAGGAGAAAATAGGCGCTTTTGATCGGCTTTTCTTTGGTGGGCTTTTTCCCAGGATAGGCCGTGGGGCTGTCTTCGGCGAGGGCGAGGCAATCCTCTGCCACGGGGCAGAGCGCGCATTTGGGGCGACTGCGGGTGCAGACGGTGGCGCCCAGATCCATAATTGCTTGGGTGTAATCGCGACAGCGCTTGTTCGGCATGTGACGCTCGGCAATGTGCCACAGCTGCGCCGCCACTTTCGGCTGTCCTGGCCAGCCGGGAATGGCGCTGTGACGGGCGAGAACGCGTTTGACGTTGCCGTCGAGAATGGCGGTGGGTTGCTCGAAGGCGATGCTGGTAATGGCCGCTGCGGTGGAGCGGCCGATGCCCGGCAGTTGCGCCACGAGCTCCACATCCGCCGGAAATTCGCCGGCATAGTCCGCCACAATTAGTTGCGCGCACTTATGCAGATTGCGCGCGCGGGCGTAGTAACCGAGCCCCGTCCAGTGATGCAGCACTTCGTCGATGGGCGCGGCGGCGAGGGTGTGCACATCCGGGAAGCGCAGCATAAAGCGCTCAAAATAGGGGATGACGGTGTCCACCTGGGTTTGCTGCAGCATGATTTCGGAAATCCAAACACGGTATGGGGTGATTGGATTTTGCCAGGGCAAATGCTTGCGTCCATGCTCATCGAACCAGCGCAGCAGGCGGTGGGAAAACGATCGACTCATTGCGCGGGCGCGTCCTCCGGTGCCGGGTCTTTTTTCTTTTTCAATTGGTTAAGCAGATTGCGCACGGAGTCCTCGGTATTTTTGCCTTTTTCTTCGCCCAGTTTATCTTTCAATAAATCCTTGGCTTTATCGCCCAGCTTTTCTTCCAGACGATCCTTTTCGGCTTCGAGTTTTTCTTCCGCACGGGCTTTTTCCGCATCCAGTTTTTCTCTTACTTCACCTTTGACCCGATCTTTCACCAGCTCGGTGAGCAATTTGGTGTCCGGCAAACAGGTGGTCGGGCCTATGTCATCGATGGCGCCTTTGCAGCGAATGGGCAACGCGCGTTTGCGCCATTTTTCGTCGATAGGCAAACAGCTTTCTACTTTGCTGGCGAATTCACCGAGCGACAGGGAAAACGGCACGTCGAACCTGCCCGTCTCCAAATTAAAACGGCCGCTGGCGGTGCTGAGCAGATTGGCGATGGTGGCGTTGAGCTGTTGCAAATTTAAGGTGTTGGCCGCGTAACGCAGCTGCATGGTTACCGGTTCCAGTCGCGTCATATCCGGCCAGTCGAGATTTTCCGGCAACTCTTGCTGCTGCAGAATTGATAGGGCGCGGCAGAATTGCTCTTCGATATTGATCGGAATCAGTCGCAACTCTTCCGACTCGGCGCGGGCTTCGACAATGAGATTGTCGATCAAGGCTTTGTCGGTGGCTCCGTGACTGGTGACGCTGGCAGTGGCGGAGGCTTTACCGGCGACCTTATCCAGGTCCGCAAAGGTTTGCAGCAAGGCTCCCAGGTTCACGCTTCGGGACTGCAGAGCCATTTGCAATTTTGCTTCCGGCCCCCGCGCATCCAGCTGTCCCTCGCCCGTGACGGTGCCATCGGCGATTTGCATGCTGAGGGTTTCCAGTTCGATCAGACCATTGTTTGCCTCGACTTGAAGCTGGGGTTGATCGAGCTGCAATTCTTGATAGGTCAGGGTTTCAAAGGCCACCTTGGCTTTGAGATCCAGTGCGCGCAGCGCTTCTAACGGCAGAGGCTGAGGTGGCGCTTCAGGCGCGGCATCCCCGTCCGTTTCGGTCTTGGGAGGTAGGTAGTCGTCCAGCACTAATGATGTGCCCTGCCAGCCGGTCACTATGGCGGGCTTGTCGAAGTTTTTCAGTTGCAGCTGGCCATCAATACGGGTGCGATCTAGCGTCAGTCTCACCGGCTCTAAGGTGAGCTGATCAGGACCAAAGTCATAGCTGAGGGTGCCACCCACTTGTTGTAGGGCCTGCTTACTCGCCATTTGCGGCGGCTCGATCTCCAGTGCTTTTAATAGGGGCGGTAGCGCAAAGGGTTCAATGTTGACGGTGCCTTTACTGGTGAGCGGTTCACCCCAATGGGTTTCGGTCGCCAGCGAGGCCGCCAGCTCAGCGGCGCCGATCTGCAGCTTTATCGCCGCCTCTGCGACCTTCAACATCTGCGTCTCCAGATTGACGGCAATGGGCCCATCCCAAACCAGCCGCACCGGAGGCAGGTCGTTGTAGGCCGCCGACAGATCCATTTGCAGCGGGAACGCTTTGCCTTCCAGCGCCACATCACTGGCCTGCAAGTCCAAGCTCGGAATTTCCGCCCGGTCACCGGTCTGGGCATTGGTGTAGCGCAATTTGAGGTTGGTGATCTCCACTCGCTCAATCGCCAGTTCCGGCGGCGCGCCTGCCTCATTCGCGACCACCGGCGAGCCGGTGGCGGTCGGGTCGTCGCTGCCGATCAGGTCCCAGGCGCTCGCTCCTTGGGCGTCTATGTCATAGTGCACCTCTAGGCCATCTAGCCGTACACCGTCCACCAGGATTTGGCGCTGGAATATTGGCATCAGCTGCACGGACACGTCCGCCTGTTGGATCGCGGCCAAGAAGCTATGATCCTGCAAACTGTGGAGACTGAGCTCACCGAGCCTTAAGGCGAGGTTGGGGAACAGCCGCCAGCGGATGTCGCCGGGGATGCGCAGCTCAATCCCACGGTCGGCGGCTTGCTTCTCTAGCAGCGGCTTTAAACGATTGGGGTCGAGGGTGAAGATCAGCACTACCAGAACCAGTAGCAGCGCACCAATCAGGCCGAACACAATCAACAGAGAACGCAATAGAGTTTTCATAGGCTTATCCCCTCGAAAGGCTTATTCCCTTGCTAGCGGGTGATGTGATGAGTGCGGCCGCCATTCTAAGCCATTTGCCGATCATCACGCTTTGGGCTGCGAGATGAATTTTGGCCCAGTCGCTGATGCGCGTCTGTGGCCTTACCCCCTATCATCTTCGTTGCAGGCACCTCTGTTTACTGGCGCCTCCGTTTGCAGGCATTAATGCAAATAGTTACTATTTGCATATTTTTTGTTCCCGGGGTGATTCATGAAGTTCCTTTCCTCATTCGGCCTGACCATGGGCTGTGTTCTGTTAAGTTTGACCGCCTGCTCCGATAAGAAAGACGCCAGTGACGTCACCAGCCAGCCAACGATCACCGTGTACTCGGAGCGCGTTGAGCATTTAATCAAACCGCTTTTTGATCAGTACACCGCAGAGACCGGTGTCCCCATTCGCTTTATTACCGACGGTGCGGGGCCTTTGATCGCGCGTTTGGAAAATGAGGGCACGGCGACTCCTGCGGATATGTTGATCACTGTGGATGCCGGCAATCTCTGGCAGGCGGCGGACAAAGGGCTGCTGCGCGCGATCGAATCGCCCGTATTAGAAGCCAATGTGCCGGAACATCTGCAAGCCAGTGGCAATGAGTGGTTCGGCTTATCGGCGCGGGCGCGCACCATCGTCTATTCAACCGAGCGAGTGAAGCCGGAAGAGTTATCGACTTACGAAGCGCTCGGCGAGCCAAAATGGAAGGGTCGCATCTGCTTGCGTACCGCTAAAAAGGTCTACAACCAAAGCCTTGTGGCCACCATGATCAACACCTTGGGCGTCGAGCAGACTGAGGAAGTGGTGAAGCGCTGGGTCGCCAACCTGGCCACCGACCCCTACTCTAACGACACGGTTGCGCTCGAGGCCGTAATCGCCGGTCAGTGCGACTTGGCAATAGTCAACACCTACTACTTTGGCCGCATGCAGAAGAAGGATCCGAACATTCCACTCGCCGTGTTCTGGCCCAATCAGGACGGACGGGGCGTGCATGTGAATATTTCCGGTGCCGGTATTACCAAATACGCCAAGCACCCGGAGGCGGCGCAAAAACTGCTGGAATGGCTTTCGGGTGAAGAGGCGCAATACAAGTTTGCCGAGGCCAACGAAGAGTATCCGGTAAATCCTCAGGTCAAGCCTTCACCCCTCGTTCAGGCATGGGGCGAATTTAAGGCCGATCTGGTCAATGTGGAGGCTGCGGGGCATCTGCAAGCCGAGGCGGTTAAATTAATGGATCGAGCCGGCTATCGGTAATGCGGCCTTCGTGCTCATCTTGGGGTAACAGTTGCCGGAGTTTCTCGCTTAGGGATCTCCATGCATAGCCGTTTGTGGCACCTGCCCATTTGGCTGATGGCCGCCCTGGTATTAATGCCGGTATTGGTGATTCTGCTCAGCTGGCAATCCGCTCAGGTGGAAGTCTGGCAACATTTGATCGCCACCGGCCTTTCGCGCCTACTCAAAAACACCTTGATGCTGATGGTGGGGGTTGGGGTGACGGTGATGGTGCTGGGTGTGAGCTTGGCGTGGCTCACCGCGGTGTGTGAGTTTCCCGGCCGGCGCTGGCTGGATTGGGCACTGGTGCTGCCGCTGGCCATTCCCACTTATGTCGTCGCCTTTGTTGCCTTGGGCTTAATGGGGTACAGCGGGCCGATATTAACAGGCTGGCGAGTGCTCTTTGGTGCGCAGGCGTGGTACCCCGAGATTCGCTCGCCGCTAGGGGTAATCCTGGTGATGAGCGCGGTGCTCTACCCCTATGTTTATATGTTGGCGCGCAGCGCTTTCTTACAGCAGGGACGCACTTTAACCGACGCCGCCCGCTCCCTCGGCCGCGGCCCTTTCACCAGTTTTACGCAGGTGGTACTCCCCATGGCCCGCCCGGCTATAGTCGCCGGCATGGCGCTGGCGCTGATGGAAGCGCTTGCCGACTTCGGCGCCGTGGCCGTTTTTAACTACGATACGTTTACCACCGCCATTTATAAATCCTGGTTTGGCTTTTTCAATCTGCAAGCGGCGGCGCAGCTGGCCAGCCTGCTGCTGATTTTTGTCGCCATTGCCCTGGTGCTGGAGCAGCAAGCGCGGGGCCGAGGCAAGGTGCATCAACACGCTCTTAAGCGCCATGAGCGCATCCGTTTACGCGGCTGGCGCCGCTTTCTGGCGACTGGCTATTGTCTGTCGATTTTTGTCATAGCGTTTGTGGTGCCCTTTTGCCAACTGGTGATCTGGGTGAGCGAAACCGGCTTGTCCGCGTTCGATCAGCGCTTCTTGCTGCTCGCGCAACACACCTTCTTGCTCGGAGCCCTAAGCGCGGTTCTGGTCGGCATAATGGCGCTGCTCGTGGCGTTCGGCCAGCGACTCGCGCCCGCGCGAGGCATCGCGAGCATTACCCGCCTCACCGCCCTGGGTTATGCGCTGCCAGGCTCGGTGCTCGCCGTTGGCGTGATCATTGTGTTTACCTTTGTCGATCGCGCACTCTTGTGGCCGCTGATGCGTCATTTTACGGAAGACCGTTCGGTGGCAGAGCAGGTTTTGGTCGGCAGTGTGGCAGCATTGGTCACCGCCTATGTCATCCGCTACTTCGCCGTGGGGCTGGGGCCGATCCAGTCGAGCCTCGAACGCATTCGCCCGCAGTTCCAAGAGGCCGCTCAAAGCCTCGGCCACAACCAGTGGCAGGTGATCCGGCGAATTTATCTGCCTTTGATGACTCCGGGGCTTATGACCGCTTTAATCCTGGTCTTGGTGGATGTGATGAAAGAGATGCCGGCAACGCTGCTGATGCGTCCCTTCGGCTGGGACACTTTATCCGTCCGGGTTTATGAGATGACATCCGAAGGTGAGTGGCAGCGCGCCGCCCTGCCCGCCCTGGCTCTAGTGTTGATCTCCCTGCTGCCGGTGGTGCTGATGGTGCGGCGCAGTCGCATCTAGGTGTCCCCAGAACACTACCGTTTCTAACTGCCTGAATTCGTCAGAATGTATCCCTGGGCTGCCTGTCTTTTCCTCAGCACCGCCCACTTGGTTTGTTGTACTAGCTCCTGATAACACCTTATCGATAGGAGCCCTTATGTCCTTCCATAAACCTCAGACGATCCCTAAGTACTTGCTGCTGTCACCCGAGCCTCGCATCTACCACCGTCCCATGTCCACAAGGCGCAAAGCGCTGATGCTCCTGCTGCTCAGTGCAACGCTTACCGGCACGGCTGCGCTGCGAGCCTACCCACCGGCAGTAAAGCTACCGGCATTTGCCGCAATTGCGCCAACCGCCGCCAGCGAGCTGGGCAAGCCCAGCGGGGAATTAGCGGCGCAATCCGCTGTTAAGGTTTAAAAAGGCAGACAAAAAAAAGCCCTCCGAAGAGGGCTTTGATGGATCATTTAATTACACAATTCCGCCTGAGCCGTAATTGTGAAGCACTCCACCGACCGAGCTTTGTAAACCAAGCAATCGGTAGACATCCGCAAAAACCGCATAGTGCGATTGTCCTACGGCTCGCGCACCGCTCTTCAATCCACTAATTCCAGTGGCAATTGTAATAGGACCGT
>CAYZVN010000116.1:0-6959 GCA_964482025.1 uncultured Saccharophagus sp.
TGCGCACCCTGGAAATTACCAGTCACACCTTGGATACGCGCGTCGACACCAGCATTGGCGACGCGCATGCCTTGAGCATTGGCGCCCAGTATTACGATACCGAAATGGAAGATGGTGTTTTTGGCATGTTCGGCGATGGCTATAGAGCCGGCACTGTGCAGCCGCACCGTCAGACCGCAATTTTCGCCGAGGACCATTGGGGTGTGACCGATGAACTGGTCGCGACCTTTGGGTTGCGTTACGACCATCACAATGAGTTTGGTGGCAACGTCAGTCCGCGGGTCTACCTCACTTGGCAGACCAATGATCAATGGACGCTTAAAGGCGGTATTAGCACCGGCTACAAAACCCCGACTCCCGACCAGTTGTTCGAAGGCATAGTGGGCTTTGGTGGACAGGGGGTTTCGCCCTTTGTGGGCACGCCGGACTTACAACCCGAGACAAGCCGCAACTATGAGTTCGCGGTGTATTTTGACAACCTCAATAACTTCAGCGCCAACGCGACTTTGTTCTATAACGACTTCGACGACAAAATCGCCAGAGCTGAGGGCGTCCGCAACTGTTACGACATAAATGACGTGAAATATTTAAGTGGGGACTGCGTCGACATAGGGCCGGGTTGGGCGGTCTTGGGCTACGATAGTTTCCGTCAGGATACCAACGTTGACGAAGTGGTCACCTCCGGTTTGGAATTGAGCACACGTTATGTTCTTGCGCCAAGCTGGGTTCTGCGAGCCAACTACACCTTTACCGATAGCGAGCAAAAAAGTGGTGCTCAGCGAGGGCTGCCACTGGTGAATACGCCGCGCGATATGTTCAATGGCACCCTCGAGTGGCAGACCACCGAAGATCTTTTATTGTCGCTGGTCGCGGAAGTGCGTAGTAAACGCTATCGCGGCGCCACCACCAGCGCAGACGGTGAGCATACCCTGGATTACTTCAAGGCTTATGAGCTGTACCATCTGCGCGCGCGCTACAAGGTCAATGAAAACTTAAGCGTTGGTGCCGCCATTAACAACCTGCTGGATGACGACCTGTCGAGTCTTACTTATACGCTCAATGAAGATCAGAACGGTTACAACCGACAGGCTGATTACAACACCACGGAGAAGGCGCGCAGCTTCTGGTTGTCGGCAAATATCACCTTCTAATAATAAAGGTTGATCGCGTAGAGAAATAGCGCTGCCAACTCCATGGTCAGCGCTATTTCTCACATTGTGATAACGCAAACTTAAGGGCGACGATTTTTGATTTTTCTCGGCACAGTACGTCAATGGCACTGGATCAGCTCGGCGGTTTGCTTGGTCGGTATGTTGTTGTTTGCCGTTACCGGGATAACGCTCAACCACGCCGCGCAGATTTCGGTAAAGCCGCGCATCGACACCATAGAGCGGCAACTGCCAGAGGATATGCAGGCGCATATAACGCCGCCGGATTCTGCCAAAGCACCGCTGCCTGCACCTTTGGCAAGGTGGCTGGAACAAGAGTTGGATATTTCGATCGGCACGCGCTTGGCGGAGTGGAGCGAGGACGAAATCTATCTGTCGCTGCCGCGTCCCGGCGGCGACGCATGGCTGGTAGTGGATCTGCTTGCCAGCGAGGTGTTGTTTGAGAAAACGGATCGCGGATGGATTTCCTATTTCAACGACCTTCATAAAGGCCGCAACACCGGCACTGCGTGGTTTTGGTTTATCGATATTTTTGCGGTCGCCTGCATCGTGTTTTGTATCAGTGGCTTGATCTTGCTGTATCGCCATGCAGGCAGCCGCCCGACCACCTGGCCGTTGGTGGGCTTGGGGTTGGTGATCCCCACACTATTAGCGTTGTTATTCATTCATTAATTTTGCGAGATGCACATATGGCTTTTCGACAATATTTGGCGGCTGTCGGCGTGTTTGTCAGCGCTCCGGTGCTGGCGGCGGAACTGTCAATTTCCGTGGAGGTTCCACAATTACAGGTGGCCGAATACCACCGCCCCTATGTCGCTTTTTGGCTGGAGCGCGACGGCGCTCATGCCGCGAATCTTGCGGTGTGGTACCAGCTGGAAAAAAACGGCCAAGATGCGGAAAAGGGCGAAGAGTGGTTAAAAGATATGCGCCAGTGGTGGCGCCGCAGCGGCCGCAACTTGGAGATGCCAGTCGATGGCATCAGCGGCGCAACCAAAGCGCCTGGTGTCCACAATTTAACCTTTACACCCGGCCAGGGGGTGCTGGCGGACCTGCCGGCGGGTGAATACCAATTGGTGGTGGAAGCCGCACGCGAAGTGGGCGGCAGGGAGTTGTTGAAACTTCCGTTCCAGTGGCCACCTGCACAAAAGGAGACGCTCTCTGCTGACGGCAGCAGCGAACTTGGCACTCTGAATTTAACCCTGACACCCTGATTCATTCGACGGAGAATTCTCATGAAACTACGCCATTCCCTCGCCGGCGCTTTGCTCGCCGTGCTCCTGATTCCCGCCGCTCACGCTCATCGCGCCTGGATTGTGCCAGCTGCCACCGTGCTGTCGGGCGATGATCCCTGGGTGACTTTTGACGCCGCCATCTCCAACGATATTTTCCACGCCGACCATGCCGCCATGCGTTTGGAGAGCGTTAAAGCTATAGGTCCAGATGGCAAGGAAGTACCGCTGCAAAACGCCGCCACGGGTAAATACCGCAGCGTGTTCGATCTGAATCTGCAGCAAAAAGGCACCTACAAAGTCACCTCCTACGGCGGCGGCTTGCGCGCCCGTTGGGAGACAGAAGATGGCCAGCGTCGCGGTTGGCCCGCGCGCGGCGTTCAGGCGACAGCCGAGTCGTTCGCAAAAGAAGTACCCAAAAAAGCCAAGAATCTGGAAGTGTCTTACGGTTCGCGCCGCATGGAAACCTTTGTTACCGCCGGCTCACCGAACACCACCGTGTTTAAGCCGACGAATGAAGGGTTGGAACTGGTCCCGGTGACTCACCCCAATGATTTGTTTTCCGGCGAGACCGCAGAATTTAAATTCCTCATCGATGGCAAGCCGGCGGTGGGCGCCAAAGTGGAAATCATTCCGGCCGGCATGCGCTATCGCAATCAGCAGGACAATATTTCACTACAGGCGGATAAAAAGGGCAGTATTTCCGTTACTTGGCCACAAGCGGGTTTGTATTGGATGAGCGTGAGCTACGAAGATAACAAAGCGGAAAAGCCGGCGACTAAACGCAGCGGCAGCTACGTGGCGACCTTCGAAGTTCTGCCGGAATAAACGCCAGCGATTTGCGTGTCGTGAAGCGCCTACTCAGGCGCTTTTGTTGTTAATGGCCTTGTTTTGATGGTGTGATTTTGCGGATTTATTTGGCCTGTCTTGTTCTGCTTGCCTATGTTGCCTTGTGTTATCTGTGTTGGTGGCACCACCGCCGCAAAACGCAAACCGATCAATCGCCTACCGTTGAAAAAGCGCCGGATTGGTTGATTGCCTACGCCAGTCAAAGTGGCACGGCCGCGCAGTTGGCGTGGCAGAGTCAGCAGCAGTTGGCAGAAGGGGGAATGTCCGCTCAGGTCACGACCCTAAATCGCCTAACCCCGGAAACGCTGCAGAGCCATAACAATATCCTCTTTGTTATAAGTACGTTTGGTGAGGGCGAGGCGCCCGACAACGGCAGCCGATTTTTGGCGCGCCTAAAAAAACTCCATCTTCCCCATTTGCACTACGGGTTATTGGCGCTGGGGGACAGCAGTTACCGCTGCTTTTGCGGTTTCGCGCGAGCGGTGAATCACGCCTTGCACGACGCCGGCGCTGTGCCGATTGTCGATATGGTCGAAGTCGACAAAAACGATGCCGCTGCATTGCGCCACTGGCAGTATTACCTTGGGCAAATCAGCGGTCAGAGCCATTTTCGCGATTGGTTGACGCCCGATTACCAGCACTGGACCCTAGGGTCTCGCCACTGCTTAAACACCGGCAGCCCCGGTGCGCCGGCCTATTGGCTGCAATTGGTTGCGGAAGTTGAGGATACTTGGTGTGCTGGCGATATTGCCGAGATCGGCCCCTGCAACAGCCTTGAGCGAATTGTGCGCTTTTGCCAAGCGCTAGGACGGGGAGGGGCGGCCGACGAAAACTTTTGCAACGAGTTACGTCGCCGTGAGCTGCCGGAATTGGTGCAAAACCTTGCGGGTTTGACCGATGCGGAGATACTGCGCAAGCTCCCCATTTTGCCCCACCGGGAATATTCCATTGCCTCGATACCCGAAGCTGGCACCTTGGATTTACTGGTGCGCCAAGTGGTGAACAATGGTGAATTAGGCCTTGGGTCCGGCTGGTTAACCCACCATGCCCCCGTGGGCACTTCCATTGCGCTGCGCATTCGCCGCAATCCTGCGTTTCATTCACCCGCGGCGGGAACGCCGTTGATTCTGTTGGGTAATGGCACCGGCATGGCGGGCTTGCGCGCGCACCTTTGGGCGCGCCAGCGGGCTGGGGAGCGGCGCAATTGGCTATTGTTCGGCGAGCGCACGGCGCGCTGCGACTTCTTCTTCGGCGAACAAATTCGCGCTTGGCAGAAGGAGGGCTTTATTGAGCGCGTTGATCTCGCCTTTTCCCGCGACGGCCAGGCGGGGGCACCACGTTACGTGCAGGATCTGCTGCCGACGCATGCCGATCGGCTGCGTGCCTGGGTTGCCGAAGGTGCGGCAATTTATGTGTGCGGCAGCTTGCAAGGTATGGCGCAGGGGGTCGATGCGGCGCTGGCGGAGATTCTCGGACGCGAGCAGTTGGATGCACTGGCAGAAGCTCGACGCTATTGTCGGGATGTCTATTGAGCGGGTAATGCATCGCGGTTCACAAATCATACATGTCCGAATTGACCTTGCGGACCTCCTTTGTTGAGATGATGGTTTACCGCTTCTGCCACTTTGGTCAGATGGGTTTCGCTGCGTAACGCATGTGTTTTATCGCTGATGCTCACGTTTTATAAAAAAGTACTGGCGTATTTCGTCGCGCTCCTGTTCGCCACCTCGGTGGTGATGACCATCGGCCTGAAAAACCGTATTGTGCAGGATCGGCTATTGCCCGCGCCCGAGAGCGCATACTCCTGGTACGTTTTCGCCCACTCCGATTCCGCCATGGGAGGCTCCTCCACTGTCGCCCTGAACAATATGGAATGGGAATTGGGTTTTGACTTCTTTCTTACCCATGATGTACCGCACCCATTTGCTTCCGTGGTGTTGGAATTTAATAACGGCGATACGCCTCATCACTTAACCGACCTCTCTCAGTACTCCACTTTAGCGTTTGAAGTTCGCTGTCGGCCGCGCAACGTGATGCAAGTTTCGCTGCAGGCATTTGACGAAAAAATGACTCATCTGGATGATCCTCTATCGTTTCGCCTACCCACCGCGTTTTTTTCTTGCGATGAAAAGCCTCGACATCAAGAGATTGACTTGCGAGCGCTGGAGATTCCCGAGTGGTGGTTACAGCACAATAAGCTAGAACTCTCGGATGGCGGCTACGATCTTCGCGAGGTGCGCAATATCGCCTTTACGGTCACGTCGCAAAGCCCCATGAATACCCCCGCTGACGTGGTGATTGAGCATCTGGTGTTGGTCGGTCACCAGTGGCAAAGCGTTTATATCGCCAGCGTGCTAACGCTCCTTATGTGGATGGGATTTGTTGTCTGGTTTTTCCGGCAATACAATATTGCCTTGACAGCCGATATTCAGGAGAAGATCAACAAAGACCGCCCGCTGATTGCCTATCAGCAATTGTCAATTGAGCCGCAAAATGATCGCGAAAAAAACTCGGTGTTGCGCTTTATGGCGACGGAATATTCCAACTCCGACCTCAGCGTGGAAATGGCGGTCAACGCACTCGGTATCAGTCGCAATAAAATTAACGACATACTGAAAGAGCAACTCGGGATGACCTTCAATGTCTATCTCAATAAATTACGGCTGACGGAAGCCGCGCGGCTGCTGACGGAAAATAAAGAAGCCAATATCACCGAAATTGCCTATTCGGTTGGCTACAACAATGTTTCCTATTTCAATAAATTATTTAAAGCTGAATACGGTTGTACACCCAAGACGTTCAAAAATCTTTCACAATCCGATAAGCCTACATAGCGACCTAGTCTCAATGGCTCCTGCCGTAAAGAGAGAAGTCTATCGTACGAATTATTTTTTTGCTCCCAGAAGCTCATCCAAGGTCAAGCCATAGCTGTCAATAAATACCTCCATAAAATAGCGCACTTCCGGCATCTGCAAACTTTCCAGGCGAGCCTTCACAGTTTCTTCGGCTTTGCTGAACTCCTGATTGCCGGCTTTGACTTCTGTACGGCACTTAATAAACGCGGCTATAGTGTCAGCCGCTTTGATGATCGCCCGGTGCTCCTCTGGAACCAAGTCTTCGATCAAAACCGCGCGATAATCCGGTTTTAATTCATTCGGCAACAAATTCAGCAATTCCAGCTCGGCCTGACGCTCGATTGCTTTATAGGCTTGGGTGATTTCGGGCGTGTGATATTTGATGGGCGAGGGCAAATCCCCAGTGATGACTTCGCCACAATCGTGATAAAGCGCGGCGACCACAATGGCGTTGACATCCAGCGTGCCATCAAAAAATCGATTCTTTATAAGCGCTAACGCATGGGCGATAGTCGCGACCTCCCAACTGTGCTCCATCACATTTTCATTTACCGTATTGCGCTTTAAGCCCCAGCGCTGCAGCCAGCGCAATTTACTGATGTAGGCGTAAAAATGGCTTTTCATAACTGCTCTACTGTGTTGTTTTGGGTAAAGGTTTATAGACCGAAAAAGCCGAGCCTATGTCCGTGTAAAGCTTGGACACCCACTCTGGCTGATCCTGTGCCTGCGTCGCTAAATCGCTCTTGCGTGGATCGCTGGGCGCTATGATAACTTTGACATTCTTCGGCCCGCTTTTGACCGCCAGTGTAAATAACTCCTCAATAGCCGGATCACCCATGGCGAGGCAGCCAATGGAG
>CAYZVN010000117.1:0-6759 GCA_964482025.1 uncultured Saccharophagus sp.
GCGCAATAGCATAAGCGAGTCTATGTCGATTAGTTAACGTTAGATCAAACAATCGCTTTTTTCGCGCAACCTTGGCTAAGACAGCGCTTGGGGAACAGGCTCGTCAGAAAACCCGAAAATAGGCAAAGCGCGCTCTAGCCGCTGCAGGTCGAATATTCGATGAAGTCGCGCTCAGGCTTGTAGGCTCAGCAAGCGGCCAACGGCGGGCTTGTCGCCGCCCCCAAGGCGGTAGATACGCAGTTGCTCTCCGGCAGCCGCTGGTGGGTTCGGCACTTGCGCCGCGGGCTCGCGCCCGCTCTCCTTGGCCTGTGTGTCGCTGTGCCCAACGGGCTCGGCATCCTTGGCAGGCTCCTCCGGCGCTGATGACGCTTTGCGTTCGCGGGCGATCTCCGCCCTGGCGGCGCTTTCCATTTGCGTGGCCATAGCGGCGATTTTGCGATCCTGCGGGGAGGGTTCAGCCGGCGCCAAGGCTGCGCGGCGGATGATTTGGGCTTTGCGCAGGGTGGCTTGCGGCGTGGCTTCCTCGGAGGTACTAATCTGCACCTCTCCGCCCACTGCGTAGTTCACTCCGTTGGGGCCGCGTTCAAACCGATAAGTCGCGGCACCCGCGTACTGTCCACCGGCGGCCACATGCGCTTGCTCATGCGCCCGCACCTCGCGGTCCCGTGCGGCCAGCGTCTTGATCTCATTTTGAATCAGCTGCTCTTGCTGGGCTTGGCGGCGCTTGGCCAACGCCTGCTCGGCGCTGGCGCTTTGCGGTTCTATCCGGCCATTCTCTACGGATGCCTTGATGGGAGATAAGGGGGAACCGCCCTGGGATTGAGGTGCCCTTAGGGGCTGGGCAGCCGCCAGGCTCGGATCAACGGAAGGTGCAATCGCCCCGCTATCCCGGCGGGGCGACAGACTAGGGGGGCGGGTCGACAGACTAGGGGGTAGTGGGTAAGCGGAAAATGACGGCGTGCTGGAGACGTTCATGAACGCTTGCCGACACAGGACTTAAGAGATGTCGTCAATCAGCCGGCCCAAGGTTTCGTTGGCCGCGCTCACCACATTGGCGGAAGCATCAAACACCAACTGCTGCCGGCTTTGCTCGATCAGCGCGCCGACCACATCGCCCTGATCCGCTTTATAAGCCGAAACCGAACGCAGATCGTCGCCCACCGCCTCTACGGTGTTAACCGCGTTCAAATCGTCCACGGCGGTGCCGGCATTAGAGCGCGGCGCTTCACCTGTGGCAGTGGGATTGGGGACTGTCCTCTCGGTGGGCAGGCCGGCGCGGGCGATTTCCTGAGCCGATTGCTGCAACTTTTTCTGGCTCTGCTGCATACCCGCCAGTCCTTCGTTCAGCGCAGAATTGATCAACATTCACACATCTCCCGGCTTATCGCCTAAAGCGCCAGGGGTAACTTAAAAATAATGGGGAGGGAGCGGCGCTCATTACAAGCTTAGTCGCTTCGCGCCGCAACGCCGGGCCACTCGTCGGCACCGGCGCAAACTTTAAGATCCATTAAGCGCAAAAAACGCGGCTTAATAACTCCGTCACGCTCGGCAGTGCTTTTTCGCCACCTTGCGCAACACTTTGCGACCGGCCTGCTGATCCACCGCATAGCAGGCCCCATCTGTCCACACAAAGCGATTTTCTTTCCAGTGGTCCCGATGGGCGTCGCGGGGCGGCGCGTAATGTCCGCGATCCACCAGCTGCTGGCGGCGGTCTAATTCGCGATTGCGCGAATCGAACTGACGGTTCATGCGATCGCGCTCGCGGTTGAGCCGCTCCCGCTCGCGATTCAAATCAGCGCGACGCTCATTGGCAATACGCGCGCGCTCGTTGTGATTGCGGTGATGGCCGCTGTTTTGCCACTGATCGATTTCCCGGTTGCGCCGGTCGAGCTCGCGGTTTTGCCGATCAAAATCGCGGTGCATCAGCTCCCGTTCGCGATTGAGCGCTTCTCGCTCGCGGTGAATCTGTTCGTATTGCTGATGCTTCCAACCCTCGTGATGATGATCGCGAGCGCTGGCGGTATTGATGAGCATCCCCATCATCACCACTCCCACCAAACCCAGGAAAGCCCGCTTGGAAAATGCCCGTTTCATAGTGCCACCCCTTTTTGTGCGTTTTCGATTTTTACCAACGTCATCCGCTAAACGCCGGTACTGGCAAATTTAGTGCTGTGACTTTGGCGGTGCTGCAAGCTCAGATTAGGGGCGAGATGCTGAATAGCACCTTAAATGCGGGCGTGACAGAGTTAGCAAATTCCATCTTTGTGCGGCGGTAAAACAGCAGGAAAAACCGTTTTTTAACTGGTATTTTGCCGCCAACTCTTCGCGGAGCGGGCGCCATGTGCCGGCGGATTTACGGCGTTTTTTGTCACCATATGTCGCCGTCCGTGCGTTTTTCCTCCTTAGACTATACTGAAATCACGCCCGACCACCTTGTCACTAATCCTCATAACCTGCTGCAGGGCCTATGACCCAGCCATCCAAATTTCAACGTCACATTGTGGCGGCCGCGCTCCTCGCATTCGCCGCTCTGTGGGGGCTTTTTGCCAGCTCGGCGCAGGCGCTGCAAATGCGTTTCGACCGGGTGCAATTGGATGAAAGCCTGCGCGATCAAGGTGTGGGTGCCATTAAAGCCGTCACCCAAGACCGCACCGGATTTATCTGGATCGGCGCCGAATACGGCCTAGTCCGTTACGACGGCAACCAGTTCATCCGCTACGCGGCCAACCCCGGTAGCCCCCGCGCGCTCGCCAGCAACTACATCAACGACCTAAAGCTCGACCTCGACGGACACATGTGGGTGGCCACGGATAAGGGCCTGCATGTCTACCAACCGGCCACCGACAACTTTGCCGCGCTCGCCGCCGTGAACAGCGGCAAAGAAAATCTGCGTGTCGCTGCCATTGCCGTGAATCAGCAAAACGACTTAATCCTGGCATTGGACGACGGTGTGGCGGTGGTGCCGCCGACCCGCGACCGGATCGATTTATTCAATATTCCGCAACTGGACTACCACAACCCCACCAGTGTGCAGACGGTATTTGTCGACCGCGACAATGTCATCTGGCTCGGCACCAAAGGCGCAGGGGCCGTTACTTTTGATCCGCAGAACCAGCAATTTCGCTTTTATCGGCACGCCGCTGATAACCCGCACTCCATCATCAGCGACAATATCACCGCCATCGACCAGGACCAGCAAGGCAACCTGTGGTTTGGCGCCTACGCCGGCGGTCTGAGCCGATTGCAGCCTGGGGAGAGCGCTTTTCGCAATTACGTGTACGACCCGGCCGATCCGCAATCCATCGCCGACAACGCCATCTGGGATATTTTTACCGACAGCAAAGGCAATGTCTGGATCGCGACCGACCACGGCGGCCTGGCCCGTTACAACAGCAAAATCGATGGTTTCGATTTCGTCCGCCACCAGGCGTACAACGCCAACAGCTTGAGCTCCAACCAAGTGCGCGCCCTCTACGAGGATACGCAGGGCAATCTCTGGGTTGGCCTGTTTCCCAACGGCCTCAACTATTACAACCGCGCCGGCGAGCAATTCGTCAACTATCGCCATCAACCGGATAATCCGGTGAGCATCAGCCACAGCGCCATTCTGAGTTTTTATGAAGACCGACGGGGAATTCTGTGGGTGGGCACCGAGGAAGGCTTAAATGCCTTTGATCGCGACAGCGGAATTTTCCACCGCTATATGCGCGACTCCAATAATCCTCACGCGCTGCAGGCGAGCCCAATTTTATCGCTGGAGGAAGATCGGCACGGCAATGTATGGGCAGGCACTTGGTCCGGTGGAGTGCATCGCATGGATGCCCAAACGGGACACTTCCGCCAGTACCGCTATCGCGAGCGGGAGCCCGCCAGTCTCAGCAATAATTTTGTCTGGGCTATGACCAAAGACCGGCGCGGGCGCTTGTGGTTGGGCACCGAGGGCGGCGGCCTGAATCTCTACCAAGAAGACACCGATAGTTTCCGCAGTTTTAAACACATTCCCGGCAACTCGCTCACGATCAACAGCGATTTTATTTGGAGCATGCTGACCGACAGCCGTGGGTATATTTGGATTGGCACCACCGCCGGGCTTTCGCGCTTCGACCCCGAAACCATGACGTTTGATAATTTCTCCGGCCAGTCCGATGGCACTGCCGCCTTCCCCGGTGAACGGGTGCGCAGTTTTATGGAGGACGACCGTGGGCGCATCTGGATCGGCACCCAGGACGACGGCTTTTATATTTACGACCCGAGTGCGGATAACTTCAGCCATTACAGCGGAAAAACCGCCCTGCCGGCACTTTATATCACCGGCTTTGTGCAAGACAAAGACGGCATGGTCTGGGCCAGTACCACCAACGGTTTAGTCCATATTCACCCGGACACCATGGCCATGACGCTGTACAACAAAAGCCATGGCCTGGTGGGTAATAACTTTAACCGCGAAGCGAATTTTATCGACGCCGACGGCACCATTTACTTTGGCAGCACCGACGGATTTTCCGAATTCCATCCCGAAAACTTGCAGCGCGAAACGCGCCTGCTGCCAATGGTGATCACCAGCTTCCGTATTTTTAATCAGCCGGTCGCCATAGGCACCGAAGATTCACCACTTGCACAAGCCATCTGGCTCACCCGCGAACTGGTGCTCGACCATACCCACAACATGTTTTCGTTCGAGTTTTCCGCCCTGGAATTTCGCCAGGGGCTTCATCAGCAATACGCATACAAGATGGAAGGTTTCGACCAGGATTGGATTTACCTCGGCCAGGAGCGCAGCGCCACCTTTACCAACCTCAACCCCGGCCGCTACACCTTTAAAGTCAAAACCGGCGTCAACAATGAATGGCGCGACGACATAGCACAGGTAAAAGTCACCATACTGCCGGCACCGTGGAAAACCCCCTGGGCCTACGCATTTTACGTGCTTCTTGCGGTCGCCTTGATGGTGCTCATCGCCAACACAAAAATTAAACAGGTGGAGCTGGCCAGCGAGCGCGAAATTAACCGCGAGTTAAAAAACCTCAACAACATTAAAGACTCTTTTCTCGCCAATACCTCTCACGAACTGCGCACGCCGCTGAACGGCATCATCGGGATTGCCGAAAATCTTTCCGACCACTTTGCCGGAACCGATGACTATGCCGCACACCACCTGCACCTAATCGCATCCAGCGGCAAACGCCTGGCGAATTTAATTAACGATATTCTGGACTATTCCAAACTCGCCAATCGCAATCTGGAGCTGTATCAAAAACCGATTGATATGCACCTGATCACCGACACGGTCTTTACCCTGCTCGCGCCTTTAGCGGCCAACAAGCCCATTGAGTTGATTAACGAATTTGCCGAAAACGCACCATTGGTGATGGCCGATGAAAACCGCCTTCAGCAAATTTTGATTAATCTGGTGGGCAACGGCATCAAATATTCCGACCGCGGCTCGGTGAGAGTCGGCATGACGGTCAAAAATGCCAAAGCCGAAATTTATGTCGCCGATTCGGGAATTGGCATAATGGCCGAGGAAACCGAAAAAGTATTTGAAGCCTTTAGTCAAATTCAGAGCTCCAACGCACGCCAATACGGCGGCACCGGATTGGGCTTGGCCATTACCCGACAACTGGTGGAACTGCACGGCGGCACAATTCGCGTGGAGTCCTCCCCCGCACAAGGCTCACGATTTATTTTCAGCCTGCCGCTATGCAACGAGCAGAACCGCAACACACTTCACGAACACCCCCACCACCGTCCATTGCCCGCGCCCCAACACCGCCGCGCCGGCGAACCAAGCCGAAGCCCGATTACCAGCAAAGCCCATAAGCCGCGCAATGCGGAAAACCAAACGGTGCTGATCGTCGACGACGACCCGGTTAATCGCATGGTTCTGCAAGGCATGCTAAAGCTCCACGAGTACCAAGTGCTGGAAGCGGAAAACGGCTTGCAGGCGGTGCAAATGGTGCAGCAAAACCCGCAGATCGACCTAATCATTATGGATGTGATGATGCCCAATATGACCGGCTATGAAGCCTGCCAGGAAATACGCCGCACCCACACCTTCGACAGCTTGCCGGTGCTATTTTTAACCGCCAAAAAGAACGTCGACGAAGACATCGAACAATGTTTTGCCGCCGGTGGCAATGACTACCTGACTAAGCCCGTATCCAAACACGACCTACTGCCACGCGTTGCCAACCATCTGCGCATTGCCGGCATTATCCGCAAATTCCGCAGCGAGCTGGCGCTTAATACCAACCCTCCGCCAACTCCTTAGCGGAGGCGTTAGCGCGCTATATCGACAAATTAAAAATGCCAATCAAGCCTATGACGATTAAATAAATCGCGACTATGTAATTTAACAACTTGGGCATCGCAAGAATCAGAATGCCGGCGATCAAAGAGATTAATGGGGCCAAACTAACCGTAATGTTCATAAGGATTCTCCCTTGTGGTTTGTGACTCAGCATAATAGACACAATTTACCTCGTGCGTCTGCCAGCGAACAGATACGGCTTCCTAACTCGAGCAAAAGCCCAACCCACAATTCCGCTCACCATCACACCCCCAACAACCCATTACAACCGGCCATACCAATAGGAAAACGCTGGCTCAACCAGTTGGCTGAGCCTGTCGAAGCCTGCCCGCCCCCAGAGGCGAAAGACCGGGGGTTACAGGGGCGAAGCGGGGATAAACAGCTTCTATGCATCAATATGAGCAAGAGTGGATTTCTGAGCTGCCTACGCGGCGGCGAAGGTGTTTCTC
>CAYZVN010000118.1:0-6636 GCA_964482025.1 uncultured Saccharophagus sp.
ACCGCGAACTGCGCATCGCCAACGAAAAAAATAAAGTGACCACCACCGACTTCGGCATTCAACAGTTAGGGGATGAGGACTGAGTGTTTTGGGCCAATGCTGTGGGCAGCGCGGCTGCTCAATTATGCGTTGGCAAAGAATTAAATCGAGACGTTTTTACTACCTCCCACCGGCACAAATTACAGACTCTTACGCACAAAAAAACCGGCAAGGACGAACCTTGCCGGGGTGCAACGGAGTTACTAGGTGCCTGAAAGTGCTTACATAGGTGGACAGGAGCCGGCGGTGCCGCCACCGTTCGTGGATGGCAGTTCGCCGTTGAGTTGACGGAGGATGTTGCTGGACTTTTGGGTAATAAAGTTCAGCAAGCCAGGATCGGGTCCGTAGATGTTGGCGCCTCGACCACCGCTCCGGTCACTGTTGGCCGGCAGGCCCTCTTCCAGCGATAAGCGAAATTCGTCATAGGTAAAGAACTTGGTGGGGTCGTTGCGTACATAGGGGTCGATTAGACTGGCCAAGCTCTGAATTTTCTCGCGCATAACCTGCGGGTTGTAATAGGTGTCGATCAGGCGACGTAGCTCCTGGCGATAGCGCTCACGCAACTGTGCATCCTTGAGAATGACATCGAGCATCGGACGCTCGGGATTGGCGTCGTGGATGGGGTTATCGATAACGTGGTTGACGATTTTGCACTGATGCTCCACCGGCTGGCCACCAAAGCCACCGAAACCACCGCCGCCAAAGCCGCCACCACCGAAGCCACCACCGAAGCCACCGCCGCCGAAGCCACCTCCGCCAAAGCCACCGCCGCCGAAGCCGCCACCACCGAAGCCGCCTCCGCCGAAACCACTGCCCAGATCGGGTGCCGGTCCATCGCCCCACAGGCCGAATGCCAAGTTAAAGTCCCAGGGTAGATAGGTGAATAGATTTTTGCTGCGCTCTTCATACAAGTAGAAGTTATTGGCGGTGCCGCCGTTGGGGCTGTCCAAATTGCCGGTGAGCACCAGCGCGGCGAGATAGCGGATGGTGAGGTCGACATCCACTCGCGAGCGCGCCAGTTGCGGGTCGCCCGAGTTGATGTCTTGGATAAAGCGCACCAGGGCCGCCCCTTCTTCCGGCGTGCCTTTGGTGGCGGAGTTGGTTTTCAGCCGCAGGCCGTCGCTGTAGTTGGCGTAAGACGTACCGTTAAACGTCAGGCGCTGCAGCAGCTCGCCTTTGTAGAGGTCACCTTTGTTGTCGGCATCTTCGGGAAAATTCTTTTCGATAAATTCCGTGTCGATCATTTCGATCATCTGGTAGAGACCCAGGTGCTCACCCGCCACGTAGAGATCCACATAGGAGATTTCCGGCGCCGGCACCCCAGCGTCGCGCATCAGATCGTAGGACAGCAAATCGCGCATAAACGATGGGTCAGAGAAACTTTGGTTAAACACCAGCTTTTTCATGCCCATAAACTTCTGGTCGACATATTCGTTCATGTCCACCTTAAAGCCGAAGCGTTTGGAGCCTTGCGGGATGGACATAAGCGAGCCCTGACCCTTCACGCGAAAACCGACATTGCTGATCTTGGCGCCGTTGAGCTCGAAATCCGCCGAGTGGTAAACCTCTTCCCGGGAATTCACTATGTTTTGCCAAGTCGCTGGATCTATCTCGATGCGTGCGGTAAACACTTCATCGCGGGTAAACAATACGTAGGGGACGTTGGGCTCGCCCGGCGTGGGGTAGAGCACTTCCCAGGTGCTGCTGTTATCGCTGAGACGGCCATAGCTGCGGCCGTTTTTGCTCTCATCCCGCCCCCAAACCACATAGTCCACCTCCTCGTCGCCACGGAACAGCGACACGGAGTCTTCACGTCCCAAACCAAACGTTACATGGGGTGTACCGTCGGTCGGTGCATTGCCACCGGCGAGCACTACCACCCGTTCACCGGGATTGACGGTGATATTGGGCAAGCTCTCCAGCGGGTTTTTATCGTCGGTCAGGCGGAAGTCGGCCAAGTTGACGGGGGCCGTACCGGTATTCACCAGCTCGATCCAGTCCGAGCTGTCGTAAAAGGTGGGACGATCCGATTGCGCCACCACTTCGCTGATGCGCAATGGCGAGTTGCCAGTGGGGTTGCCGCGTACCACTTGGGGCAGGTCGTCACTGGGCAGGCGGTTGGCCGCGCCGGGGGTGGGTTCCAATTGTTGCGCGGTACCGTTATAGAGCCCGAAGCTAGCGCCTTCCGGCGCGTCTCCACTGGCCCAAACCAGGCTGCTGATGAGCTGATCACCCAGATACAAGCTGACCAAGTCTGCGCTGCCCAACTTAAAGGGCACGGACGGACTCGGCGGGTTGGGATCATCTTTGTCGGCGGCGGCAACGACCAGGTATTGGCCGGGCGCTAAGGTGATGGAGGGCAGTGGGGCCGGCTCGTCGGCATCGTCTGCCAGGCTGTAGGCCCCCAGGTCAACCGGGATATTGCCGGCGTTGTACAGCTCGATCCAGTCGTTGCCGGCGAGATAGTCGGGAGTAGCGGACTTGGCGACAATTTCGTTGACCACCAACCTCGCTAAGCCGTCTCCACCACCCGAGCTGGATGAGCTCGAACTGCTGGAAGAGGATGACGAAGACGAGCTGGAGCTGGACGCGTCCGAGCCGGACGAACTGCCCGCCCCTCCGCAGCCAGTGAGTACTGCCAACGCCAGTAGCGCGGGCAAGGTAAAGGGGGTGCGCATATAACCTCTCTTGTGTCCTTGGGGACCTCTTATGGGAGTCTCTGCCGTGCCCCGGAATTGCCGATCACGGCGAAAGTTCGTATGTGGGAAATTAACACCCAAATACGGCCTTATATGTGCAGGAGGTCAAGGTTTGGCAACTTAGTCAAGAATTTGTCAAAAAAACAGCAACAAATGTGAGGAAAAAGGCAAGTGCCAGAGAGTCAGCAATCGCGGGTGGCGCTTAAACCGACCGGTAGGCCGCATCCAGCTCTGCGCGAATCGCCTCCGCATAGGCAGCGGCGGTCCACAGCTTGCGACCGCTGCTCTGCGAGTGGATGGTGATGCAATGGGCTTGCTGCTGCCGGATCAGGTCGGCAAAGCGCTGGGTAAGGTGGGCGATGTCGCGGGCATCGAACAGGTAGCCCATGATGTCGGCGCTACGCCAATCCACGGGCTGCGCCTGGTGATGACGTAAAAACTGCTTGTAGAGGCCAAATTCCGACCAGCGTCGCGGCGGCTGTTGCACCAAGGTGAGCCACCAGGGCTGACGGTAGCGCTGCTCTAGCCACGTGAGCATGGCGCGCACCGAGGGGGCGTGCAGTACAAACGGGGTGTCGTAGTAGCCATCGTACGTCGTCCCTAACGTGAAAGGGTCGCCGAAGAGTTGACTGGCGGTCTGCTGCCAGTGCAGAACTTTGCCGCGCAAACCGGCGGCCGGCCGCTCGTCGCGGTAGCACAGGATGTGTCCCGGCTGGAGGAAATCCGCAGCGCTGGCATGGGGAGTGACGATCACGTCCGAGTCCATCACCACGACCGTATCCACGGTACTGGCGGCGGCAAAAGCCAGTTTGGTGAGCTGCTGAGTGTGCCATCCGGTGTAGCGAACCCAGTTGGGACAGCCCGTGTGGCGAACGAGACTGCCCGCAACGCGAGTGGCGCGGCGGCCGAGGCGCCGCTGCCAAACTCGTGCGCCATTGCGGTGGCTCTCGACTTCACCGGGCAGTATGTCGGCCGATGAATGCAGATGAGTGCGCGCATCGGCGAAGCCTTGGAAAAGGGGTAAGTCTTCGTGCTGCACCACCACGTGATGGGGTATCTGCGCCAGGGACGACAACCCCAAGGAATGGTGCAGCAGGGCGAAGTGATCGCGGTCGGCGGACCATGTCACGGTAAGCACTGTCAGGTCCGGCGCGCCTGCAGTCACACTTATCTCCCTAAGAGTTTGCGCAGCTTCACTTCCACGCTGTTAAGCAACTTGAGCGGCGCGCTGCCTTGCAAAGGGTAGTAAATCCACGGCTGCGGGATGGATCCGTTGCGAACCTGGAGAAAGTCTTCCGCATAGGGTATTTGCGTATCCGCTCGCGCAATAAAGGCTTGATTCTCCGCCGGAGCCATACAGGTCAGCGGATAAAATCCGCTGCGTCGCCGTTGTTGCGCCACGCGCAGTGCCAAAGTTGCCGCCTTGCCGCGAAACGCCGGTACATTGGGCAACCAGGCGGCGAAAGGGTCGCGCCAATAGGCCATCTGCGCCAGACGCTCACGCGCTTGACGCTCGTTGCCGCCTTCGCGCTGGACAAACTGCCAGCCGACGGCGCGCAGATCACCGACCCGAAACAAGCAGATATCCGAATAAAACGCGCCGGCGCTGTTTTTAAAGCGATCCACATAGTAAACCCGCCGCTCTGGGTCATATCGGGTAATGGGGTCATCTTTTGTGCGGTTGCAGCCGCGCAGAAACGCCGGCTGGATAAAGCTGGGCCGATCACTGTGGCGAAAAAACGCGGCCAAACGCTCGATATCCTCTTGCCCCAGTGGCCGCACCAGTTGCGTATCGTCTTGTAGAAAACACACCAGCTCATCATCTGCCGACCGGGCAAATGCGGTCTGCATATTGGCGTAGAGACCGCCGTGCTTACTCTGCTCCCCGCCTTGCGCCTCGGGATAACACACCTGGTGGCGCTGCGATGCCTCGGCGAGCACGCGGCGGGTTTCCGGGTCGATGGAATGGTCATCGAAAATTCGTATGGCGCAGGTGGGGGCGCATTGCTCGATGGACGCGATGCAGTTTTTCAGGAACTCCCCACGATTGTAAGAAAACACCCAAAAAACAAGTTGGTTCACGGTATCAACCTTTGATTTTCGCCACGGTGCGCCGCAGCCAACTGCGCACCCCCGTGTTGAGGGCGCTACCGGTGTAGCGGCCTTTAAACACATGGCGGATGCGGTATACCCCCGGAATATCCAGCGGTGTGCCCTGGGTGCGCAGCAACCAGCGGAACGCCCGGTCCTCGTAGGCTTTGCACCAGGTTTCCGAAGGGCGCTGGTAATAGGTAAGCGCGGCGCAATAGCCACAGGCGCGGGCCACATCGCCGTGGGTAATCTGCAGCGGGCCAGTGGCGCGGGTGCGGTGGAATTCGTCAAAGTGGCTGGTATCCACATCCACCACGCTGAGGTTTTGCCAGTCGATGGTGAGCATGGGGTCTTCGTTGCTGAGCAGAGAAGTACAGCGTTCGACGCGCGGATAGACCAAAACATCGCGACGCCCCTGCAGCACCTTGGCAAGTTCGTCGAGGCAGTTGTCGCGGAACATCAAGTCGCAGTCGGTAAACCACACCCAGTCGGCCCTGCTGTTGAGCGCGGCCTGGTTGCGCCCGATGGCGCGGCGGAACAGTGCCTGGCGAGGCAGCTCGCACCAGTTCCAGTGCACGTTGGGTACTTGAAGGGTGGCAAAAAAATTCAGCAAGTCGACGGTGCGCTGATCTTCGCGGCAGTAATAGACCGTCATGGTGACCTGAGCATTTTGCGGGGGGAAGCGCACCAGTGAGCTGAGTTGGTAAATCAAGAAGTGGGCGTACTGCCAGCAATGGCTGACGATTTCGATATGCAAAGTCCCGGTTTTCGCCGCCCTTTCGCTTGTCGGCGGAATGTCCTTTAAAAACCAGCGCGCCGGAATCCAGCCGCCGGCCGCGAAGCGCAAAAAACGGCCCACCAAAGGGTGGTACCAGCGGTCGGGTGGAACCGAAAATTGCGTCATAGGATCTGCTCGGGGATGCGTGGGCGGCAAATGGGAATGCGAAGTTGTGGCCGGCATAATACCCAAGTAAAATCCGCCCCTCAATCGAATGGCGGGCTGCAATGTTCCGGCATTCAGCGATTTCTCGCCGGCGCCCGCCCTACTTATGCCTGACCAGTCCATTATTCAGACGCAGCAAGGCTCCAGCCTTTATTTGTGGAATACCCGGTTGTTGGATTCCCCCGATACGGCGCTGTTTGCTCATACCCCCACCGACGTCCTGCAGCAGAACACGCTCGGCAGAGGCACGGTGGTGATGTTTCGCCACGCCGGTTTGGAGCTGGTGCGCCGCCACTATCAACGCGGCGGGCTGGTGCAACACCTCAGCCGCGATATTTACCTCGGCAGCTCGGTCGCCAACACCCGCATGTGGCGCGAGTTCCACTTGCTCCAGGAACTTTGGCAACTGGGCCTGCCGGTGCCGCAACCGGTGGCGGCTCGCTGCGAAAAACTCGGGCCTTTCCTCTATCGCGGCGACCTCATCACCCGGCGTATTCCCGCCGCCCGCACCCTGGCAGAAGTGCTGCGCGCAGAGCCCTTACCGGACGCGCAGTGGTCCGCGCTGGGTGCGACATTGGCACGTTTTCACCAACACGGGGTGTATCACGCCGACCTCAACGCCAACAATATTTTGCTGGATGACAGCGGGCGCTTTTATTTGCTCGATTTTGACCGGGGAGAAAAGCGCCCGGCGGCGGCTTGGCAACGGGACAATCTCGACCGGCTGTTGCGGTCGCTGCACAAGCTGCAACGCCTGCATGAGGTTTTTCACTTTTCTCCCGCCGCTTGGCCCGCACTGCAACAAGGCTACCAACAGTCTTAACCCGTGCAACCTTAACCCGCAAACACCTAGCCCCCGCTACG
>CAYZVN010000119.1:0-6608 GCA_964482025.1 uncultured Saccharophagus sp.
AATTGATTGCCGGTATGGAGAATCCGACCATCGCCGGGTTTGCGATTTTTTCCCGCGATGGAGAGCTCGACACTACGGTGACACCCGCTCCCGACTTGTCTAAGTTCTCTGCTTACACGCGAAAACACACCGAAAAAACGACGATTACCTCCAGCCATGCTACCGGCCATGTCGGTGACTATTTCTTCACCCACTGGAAGGACGGCGGTTCCACCTCTTTAACTATGGATACCAATGGCGACTTCAGCGTTAGCTGGCAGGGCGGCGGTTATAACTATGTCGGCGGTCCGGGTTGGCACTACGGTGACGTAAATCGCGTGATTGGCTACCGCTTCAACAGCGATAGCGGCGCCAGCTATATCACCTTGTACGGCTGGGGATACGACAGGAATATGCCCACCTCCGATCCAGCGCATTTGGTGGAGTACTATATTCTGCAGCGCTGGAGCTACGACCCCAGCCAGGGCGCGACTTTTGGTAAAACCTTTACCAGTAACGGCGTCCAGTACTCCACCTACCGTTCAACTCGGCACGGACAGCCGTCCATCAATGGGCCTTCTACTTTCTACCAGTATTGGAGTAAGCCGGCACAGCAGCGGCCCCTCGGTCAGGACCACAAGATCATCTTCGCAGATCACGTGAAGGCGTGGGCGGACACCGGTTGGATTGTGCCCAACATGGACAATCTGGATGCGCGTGACGACCCCACTTACCAGGTCATGGCAGTGGAAGTGTTCAACCCCGGCGCTAATGGAACGGCCGCAGGTAGAGTGTGGGACGCAACCGGTCAGTAATTCCACAATCGATAGGTTAGAAATAAAAGGCTCGCCGAAATGGCGGGCCTTTTTTGTATCTATAGATCTTTTGCGGTTTTGCGGATTATTCTTCTCATTTGCGTCGGCTGGTGGAATTTTCGAGCCGCTGCTCAGCGGGCATATCCGAACAAATTGAATGGTGCGGGAGACTCTATGCAAAAAGGTAGTTGCCTGTGTGGCGGCATTGTTTATGAATTGCTATCGCCGCTGCGAGCGGCCTGTCACTGCCACTGCACCATGTGTCAAAAACAACACGGCGCGGCGTTTGCGACTTACGCGAGCGTGCCGCGTGCGGATCTGCGTTATGTATGCGGTGAAGATTTGCTGATGTCTTATAACTCCTCCGCCGCGATCGTGCGAAAGTTTTGCCGCGTTTGCGGCTCCAACATCGAGTGGAGCGGCAGTGCGGCCTATCCCGATTGGGTTTCGATTGCTGTCGCCACACTCGATACGCCGTTTAAGCCGGACAAAGTGAAGTCTACTTATCTGGCCTCAAAAGCCTGTTGGTTGGCGTCCAGCGGGTACTGACGTGTCGCCACCACCTATGCGGGTTCACCGCTCAAGGCTGCGGTAAGCCTCCCGCAATATTTGCTGAAGCTTAGTGGGGTTTATGGGCTTGGCGAGAAAGCCGTTCATGCGGTGTTGTGAGGCGCTCTCTTCATAGGTGTCCCGCGTGTGGGCGGTCATGGCAAAGATGGGTATAGGAGAGCCTGTGCGGCTCTGTGTATCCATATCCCGAATCATTGCGGCGGCTTTCCAGCCGTCGATCAGCGGCATTTCTCCGTCCATGAGAATTAAATCCAAAGTGGCGGGGTGGTCTGCGCAGTATTCCACCGCGAGCCGGCCGTTTTCCACAACAACCGGTTCGATGTTGTACTTCTTCAACTGCCCGACAATCACCATTTGGTTTACCGGATTGTCCTCGGCGACCAGCACGCGCAACTGTGCAAGGTTTGGATACTCCGGCGAGGCGGCAACGGGTTTACTCGGTTGGCGTGCCGCGACACTCGGGGCCGCCGCAGGGTTGAAAGGAATGCTAAACCAAAAGCGAGAGCCCTTGCCGGGCTCGCTGTGCACGCCTATGGTGCCGCCCATCAGCTCGACCAATTGCTTACAAATAGCCAGTCCAAGGCCGGTGCCGCCAAAGCGCCGGGTGGTGGAGCTATCGGCCTGGCTGAAGGGTTTGAACAGGCGGTGTAAGCGGCTGGCATCTATACCTATGCCCGTGTCGATAATCGTGAAAGTTACCTTGACGCGACCGTCGACAAACGGCTCGCAATGCGCGGTGATCGTGATAGCGCCATGCTGCGTGAATTTAAAGGCGTTGCTCAATATATTCAGCAATATTTGTCGCAGCCGGGTGGGGTCGCCACGCACGTAATGCGGACAGTCATGCGCAAAGCTCGCGCTGACTTCAATCTCACCTTCGCGCGCTCGATGACTGAACAAAGCCACACACTCATCGAAAATTGCGCGAATATCAAAAGCCGTTTCTTCCAGTTCGATTTTCTTCGACTCGATTTTCAAGTGGTCGAGAATATCGTTGATGATATGAATTAATGCATTTCCGGAGTTTTGGATCACCTCTACATACTGGCGCTGCTGGGTGTTCAGTTCGGTCCCTTCCAATAAATGCGCAAGGCCAATAATGCCGTTCATAGGTGTACGAATTTCGTGGCTGACGGACGCGAGAAAATCGCTCTTCGCTTGGGAGGCCTCTTCTAATTGCTGCGTACGCTCGCGCACTTTGGCTTCCAGTTGATCGGCGTGGGCTTTGAGCGCTTTGTCCTTCTCCTGCAGTGCCTGCACCAGCTCCTGAAAGGTTTTGGCCATAGCGCCCAATTCATCGTCGCGCATCAGCAGCCTCGGGCTGAAGTCACCGCCGGGGTTGCCACCTTGGTTGCGCGGGTCCAGATGCAACATGGCATGGGTAATCCGCTTGAGCGGTCTGGCGACCATGTGGCGCATAATCAAATAGAAAACCAGCGCCAACAATCCGGTTTTGAAGATGGCGCTGATAACGGTGATCATGAAGGTATGCGCAGCGCGATGGAGCACAACATTGGAGTTGCTGTGCAAAATTAAGCGGCCGATTTTTTGCTGTTGGGTGAATTCGCTGGCGTAGTAGAGGTCGTAGGCAAAATCGTAATTCTCTTTAAAACGGTCCGTTAGAGCGTGTAAAAAGCGCCAGCGTGTGGTGATGTGATTTTTCTCGGCGCTGGAGTCGAACTCATACAAGATGTTGTCATTGGCATCCAGTAACTGGGTATTTAGGACATCGTAATTAATACCTAAGACGCCCTTTAGCGAGGCGCGAGTTTGTTCCTCATCCACGTTCCACAGGGCTTTCGAAATAATCGGATTAAATGTCGCCGCGACACTTTCGATTTCTTGGGTTAGGCGGCGTTTTTCGTTTTGATATTCCAGCGCCAATTGGCCAGCCGTCAATAGCAGGGCGAGGCTCAGATAAATCGCCAAAACGACGCGGAGCAGATTGGTCGCCAAAGAGCTGGAGGGTGCTTCGGCAGATCGGAAGGCAATTTTTTTTAAGATAAGGAGAATCCTTATGCAATTATCGAATGAGCAGCGCGCCGTCTCGCGGGTGGACATAGGCGCTGCGGCACACGGCCTGAGGCGTCCGGGAGTCTAACCGAATCCCGCTTTCGCAATTGTTACTATTTTAGCCGCAATGCTATGCTTTTTTTAAATTCCACCTATGGAAATTTGAAATGCTTGGTCGATCGATCCTGCGCATTGCCTGCGCTTTGTTGAGTTTTGTTGCGTGGCAGGCCGTTGCCGCAGAGCGATTGCATGTTCGCTATCCGGCGGTGCAGCACCATTATTATTCAAAACGCGACGTCTATTTTGTAAGTTTGCTGGAGATGGCATTGGCGCGCTCCGGCGAGCCCTATGAACTGACCGAAGTGCGGCTGCCGGAATACAGCGAAAAGCGCAGCGTATTATTGATTGAGTCTAGCCAATACGACGTGCACTGGCTCAACACCACACCCGAGCGCGAGCGGCAACTTCGGCCGGTGCGCATCCCCCTTGATCGAGGCGCCATTGGCTGGCGCGCCTTTTTTATTCGTCCCGAGATGCAACCGGTTTTCGACAAGGTGAAATCCGCCGAGGACTTGAAGTCGCTGATATTTGTTCAGGGCCACGATTGGCCCGATGTCGCCGTGCTTTTGCAAAACGACTTTGCGGTAGAGCGCTCCTCCAATTGGGACGGTCTGTTTCGCATGATCGCACTGAATCGCGCCCAGGTTTTTCCGCGCTCGATTGTGGAAATTTCCGCCGAGCAGAAGGAGGGGGTAGCCCAGGGACTGGTGATTGAGAGAGGGCTCATCTTGCGCTATCCCGCAGCCTATTATTTCTTTGTTGCCAAAGAAAATGTGCGGCTGGCCCAGGCACTGGAGCGCGGTTTAAAAAAGAGCTTTGCCGATGGCAGCTTCGATAAGCTGTTTTACCAGACATTTGGCGAGGCAATCAGCAGCCTGGACTTATCCTCCCGCCGGGTGATCACCATTGAATACCCAGAATTGCGCATCAAGGAGCCGAGCATGTGGTTTAGCCAGGAGTGGTTTGCACGGCTGCAACAGCGCTTCCCGTCACCCTAGCTGCGGTTGCATCAGTACAGCGGGTCGAGGCGGGGCGGTAAATTTGAGGTATGGCGGTAATCTGAGGTATGAGCTAGCGACAGGTGTGCGACAAACAAAAAGGCCCGCTACTACGGGCCTTTTGACGATGGTCAGTCTTCTTTCGCGCGGGATTCCAAAATCTGCACGGCCGGCAGAGCCTTGCCTTCCACGTACTCCAGGAAGGCGCCACCGCCGGTCGAGATGTAAGAGATTTTGTCGGCCAAGCCGTACTTGTCGATAGCGGCCAGAGTATCGCCACCGCCGGCAATGGAAAATGCATCGCTTTCGGCGATAGCGCGGGCGATGGTTTCGGTGCCTTTGGCGAAGGCGTCGAACTCAAACACGCCGCAGGGGCCGTTCCACAGAATGGTTTTCGCGTTTTTCAGGATTTCCGCAACTTTTGCGGCGGTTTCTGGGCCGTAATCGATAATCTCTTCATCGGCAGCGATTTCGTTGGTCTTTTTCACTTCCGTGGCGGAATCGTGCTTCCACTCTTTGAAGCCCACTTTGGTCACGGTGACATCTTCGGCGAAGATCACCTGAGTCGCTTCGCGCAGGCGTTGGGCTTCGGGGATCAGGTCTTTTTCGTAGAGGGAATTGCCCACTTCATTGCCGGCAGAGGCAACGAAGGTATTGGAGATACCGCCACCGACAACCAGCGTGTCGGCAATTTTGGACAGGGCATCGAGCACCATCAACTTGCTGGACACCTTGGAGCCGCCCACCAAGGCCACCATCGGCCGCGCAGGTTTGGCGAGGGCCTTCTCCAGAGCTTCCAGCTCGTTCGCCAGCAGCGGTCCGGCACAGGCGATAGGCGCAAACTTGGCCACCCCGTGAGTGGAAGCCTGAGCGCGGTGAGCCGTGCCGAAGGCATCCATGACAAAGATGTCGCAGAGGTTGGCGTAGGCTTTGGCGAGACCTTCGTCGTCGGATTTCTCACCCAAGTTAAAGCGCACGTTCTCCAACAACACCAAGTCGCCATCGTTCATGGTGAGGCCACTTTTCCAGTCGCGCTCCACCGGCACGGTTTTGCCCAGCAACTCGCTCAAATAAGCGGCCACAGGTTTGAGAGAGTACTGCTCGTCGTATTCGCCTTCGGTGGGGCGACCTAAGTGAGACATAACGATAACTTTCGCGCCCGCTTTGACAGCGTGCTCAATGGTCGGCAGAGCGGCGCGGATGCGGACGTCGGATGTGATTTTGTCATCCATGATGGGTACGTTCAGGTCTTCGCGAATCAGGACGCGTTTGCCCTTTAAGTCCAGTTCGGACATCAGCTTAACGTTCATGGGAGTACTCCGGGGAAGTGGTTAGAAATGAAAGCCGCCCCAAAAGGGGCGGCACGAGAAACTTCATGGATTGCCGAGTGGCCGATATGACGCTTAGCCCAGCAGCTCCTTCGCAGTGTTGACGATATTTTCCACAGTGAAACCGAAATAGTCCATGAGAACTTCACCCGGAGCGGATTCACCGAAGCCGGTCATGCACACCATGCGGCCGTCGATGCCAACATATTTGTACCAGTAATCAGCATGAGCGGCCTCCACGGCGACGCGCGCGGTCACTTCCAGCGGCAGCACGGATTCTTTATAGGCCGCATCCTGTTCGTCGAACACATTGGTGCAGGGCATGGAGACTACGCGCACTTTGGTGCCTTCGCCAGCGAGTTTTTCCGCCGCTTTGACGGTGATGCCAATCTCAGAACCGGTGGCGATTAGGATCACGTCAGGCGTGCCCTCGCAGTCGCGCAGGATATAGCCACCTTTGGCGATGTTGTTTACCTGGGCGTCGTCGCGGCTGATTGGGTCGACGCCCTGGCGGGTGAACACCAGCGCGCTGGGGCCGCTGCGGCGCTCTAATGCGGCTTTCCAGGAAACGGCCGTTTCCGTGGCATCGCAGGGGCGCCAAGTATGCAGGTTGGGCGTCATGCGCAGGTTAGCCAGCTGCTCGATGGGTTGGTGAGTCGGGCCATCTTCGCCCTGGCCGATGGAGTCGTGGGTGTAGACAAAAATGTTCTGCACGCCCATTAAAGCGGACATGCGCACCGCATTGCGGGCGTATTCCATAAACATCAGGAAGGTCGCACCGTAGTTAACAAAGCCGCCGTGCAGCGCCAGGCCGTTCATCAGGCCGCTCATACCGAATTCGCGCA
>CAYZVN010000120.1:0-6544 GCA_964482025.1 uncultured Saccharophagus sp.
TTGCGAGGCCTGCGCACCAGTTTACATTTTGCCCTATCCGGAAAATCAGGACGAACCATCGGTATTTCTGGCCCGAGTCCGGAAGTGGGCAAATCGTTTGTCAGCGGCAATCTTGCAACGGTTCTTGCACAGTCAGGCAAACGCGTTTTATTAATTGATGGCGATCTGCGTCGGGGATATTTGCATCACTTGTTTAAGCTTACGCCTGAGCACGGTTTGTCGGATTATTTGCAGGGGCAAGACCAAGTAAGGCCGGTGCAAACGAGCGTAGAGGGACTGGACATTTTGCCTCGCGGCAATGTTCCTCCCAATCCTTCGGAGCTTCTGATGGGGCCGGCGCTGGAGCATTTGCTGCAATGGGCTGAGAGCGAATACGACATAGTGTTAATCGATACGCCTCCGCTCTTGGCAGTGACAGATGCAGCTCTGATAGCACGCTATGCGACCGTTAATTTATTGGTTGCTCGCTTTGGCCGTACGACGGTTCGAGAGACATTGCTGACGGTACAGCGGTTTAATCAGAATGGCATCAATATCCAGGGCGTTGTACTCAACGCGTTGGAGCAAACTGCTCGTAATACCTATGCCTATGGCGGTTATTATTATGGGTACCAGTATGGTAATAAGACGTAATATCTATCGTCCTGGAGATTTTAAGATAATGAAGCGGCTCTTAAGATGCCTTTGCATTCTAACCCCCATGACTTTGCTCACGGCTTGCGGAGCAGAGGTAGGGAGTAAGAAGTGGTGTGAGGGAATGGAGAGTAAGCCGAAGGGAGATTGGTCGGCGAATGAGGCGAAGGATTATGCCAAGCATTGTGTGTTTAAGTAGAGCAGTATGAAGCCGCGTAAATCGTCGCGTACTGTACCGCCGTCGCCGAAAGGTGCCGGCGTTTTTAGTATTCGGGAGGCGCAAAAAGCGGTGCCTTTTGCGCTAAGCGGATTACTGGTGGCTTTTGCTGTGAGCTGGTTGCTGCTGGCTCAGCTGAATTTTTCTTATGGTATTTGGCACGACTATGCGGGAATAGGGGCCACCATAGATGAATATGGGGCGTCTAATCAGTATCGCGACGGCTTCCATCTCACGAGCCGTGATCAGCGGGTTGAGCTCTTCGCTGGCATCAATCGAGCGATTCATAGTGGTGGGGAAGGCCTCAAAGAGCTGAGTTACAGTGTCCCCGGTCATTCTCCCCAAACTCTGTTGCGGGAGCCAGAGGTGGTGCATTTGCAGGATGTGGCCAACCTGATCGATCAAGGAATGATTGTCGCTACAGTGGCGCTGATCGTTTGGCTTGGTTTATTGGTGTATTACATCAAAACCCAAAAGAAGATCCCATCAATAAAAGTGCAGCTGATTAGTACGCTGTTGTTTATGTTGCTGGTGGCAATTGTGGTCGTGTTGATAGGGCCAGTAAAAGTATTTTATGCGCTGCACGAGTTGTTATTTCCCGATGGTCATCAATGGTTTTTTTATTATCAAGAATCTTTGATGTCCACCATGATGAAAGCCCCCGACTTGTTTGGCTGGATCGCGGTGGAGTGGGCGTTATTGGCTATTCTCTGTTTTATTGCCCTACAGTTAGGGGCAACTGCACTGATCAAGTGGGTGCATAAGCGCTTGGCAAACTAGGTCAATAGACTGAGTTGCTGCATAGCTAGCGAGAGAGCTATGAAGCTGTCTCTATGCATCAATGCACTCTTTTTCACGCTCTTTTTGGTCCGCCTTCTTAGGTGGCGTAGGCTTTGCGGAAGTTGTGCGAGTTATCGGGGGTTTGGCGTTTCGCGATGATGGTTTTTGGGCTGTCGGGCTATGGTTATAGTCGGCGAGAAATTGCAGCACTTCTTCGCGATAGTGGTAATAATCAGGATGTTCCAACAGTTGCTTGCGCGAGCGCGGCCTGGGCAGGTCCACTTGCAAAATCTTGCCGACTTTCGCGTTAGGCCCATTACTCATCATAATCACCCGATCTGCGAGCAGAATTGCTTCGTCTACATCGTGGGTGACGCATATGGCGGTTACTTGGGTGCGCCTCCAGACCTCCATCAAGACCTCTTGCAATTCCCAGCGGGTTAAAGAGTCGAGCATGCCGAAAGGTTCGTCAAGCAAGAGGAGCTTAGGCGCTAGCGCAAAGGCTCGGGCGATTCCCACACGTTGTTTCATGCCATTGGAAAGCTCGCTCGCTTTTTTGTCCATAGCCTCGGCGAGGCCAACACGTGCCAAATAGTAGTCCACTATAGCCGCACGTTCTTGTTTGCTTCCGTGGGGGTAGACTTTATCGACACCCAGCTGAACATTTTCCCGCGCGCTCAACCATGGAAATAAACAGGGTGCTTGGAAGACGACGCCACGGTCGGGCCCGGCATTATGGATTTCTTTGCCATCCAGAATAATTCCCCCCTCCGAGATATCACTAAGCCCCGCAACCATCGATAAAACCGTCGATTTACCACACCCAGAGTGTCCAATAACAGAAATAAACTCCCCTTTTTTTATTTTCAAATCAAATTCATCTACCACTTTAAGTGGGCCTTTGGGAGTGGGATAGATTTTGCTGACTTTCGAAAATTCCACATAACGTTCGAGCGCTGATGCGAATGGTTTGTCGGAGCTTGGCAGCTTGCGCAGTGATGGTCCGGTCGCGGTTATGGGCAGAATATTTGGCAGCTTCCTTTGGTCGTCTGTGGTGGCTTTGTCTAAGCCAACTTTTATTAGGTACTGGGTAATGTCGCGTCGCAGACGCTTGAATTCCTCGTCGTGGTTCATAGCAGTTCTATCGCGAGGGCGGGCGATATTCACGCGGAACTCTGGGCCCAGCGTAGCTTTAGGGCCAGGGCTCAAAGGAATGATTCGGTCGGCCAGAAGAATGGCTTCATCCACATCATTGGTGATTAGAACAATTGTCTTTTTCTCCTGCTGGGAAATGCTTTCAATTTCATCTTGCAATTTTGCGCGGGTCAATGCATCCAGGGCGGAGAGTGGCTCATCGAGCAGGATCAGCTCCGGTTGCATGGCCAGCGCCCTAGCGACGGCAACGCGCTGACGCATGCCGCCGGATAGCTCTGCCGGCTTTCGATCTGCGGCGTGTGAGAGCCCCACCATTTGGATATACCGCAGAATATGCGCGTGGCGCTGGGCTTTATTCCAACGTGAGTGGACCGCGTTTACAGCAAGCGCAATGTTGCCGTAAACCGTTAGCCATGGCATTAGTGAATAACTTTGAAAAACAAGGCCGCGTTCCGGACCGGGGCCTTGAACGGCTTGTCCGCGAAAGCGAATTTCGCCGGCGTCGGGTTTTACCAATCCTGCGATGCAGGAAATAAGCGTTGTTTTTCCGCTTCCCGAAAACCCAACAATCGCGACAAATTCGCCTTCTTCAATGGTTAAGTTGATATTGTCCAGCACATGAGTGAAATGGCCGCCACTGCCATAGCTCTTGCACAGGCCTTTGATTTCGCAAATCGACATAATGACTCCTATTGCTGCGCGTTTAACGTTTGTCGCTGAAGGTGAAGAAGCTTTGCAGGGAATACATCACTCGATCCAATAAAAATCCGATAACACCTATGGTCAGCACTGCCACCATAATTCGACCTAAGGACTGAGAGCTGCCATTTTGAAATTCATCCCAAACGAATTTTCCAAGCCCGGGATTTTGCGCAAGCATTTCGGCCGCAATCAGTACCATCCAGCCTACGCCGAGAGATAGGCGCAACCCCGTAAAAATAAGGGGTAGAGAAGATGGCAGAACGAGGCGGACGATTTTAGTCCACCAGCCCAACTGCAGTACCTTGCCGACGTTCATCAAGTCTTTATCGATAGAGGCGACGCCGAGAGCGGTATTAATCAGGGTCGGCCAGAGCGAGCAAAGGGTTACGGTAATTGCGGAGTTCAGAAAGGATTTTTCAAACCAGGCATCATCGCTGGTGATGTAAGTTGCGCTCACTACCATGGTGACGATGGGTAGCCATGCTAGCGGCGATACCGGTTTGAAGATTTGAATGATGGGGTTGAGGGCGGCGTTGATAATCGGACTAAGCCCACACACGATTCCTAAAGGCACCGCAATAAGAGTGGCCAGAATAAAGCCCATAAAGACCGTTTTTAAGCTGGTAAAAATTTGGTCGATATAGGTGGGCTTGCCGGTATATTCTCGCCATTTGATCTCGGCATCTGGATCGGCAGCGAGTTTATCGGCATTGCGCTGCTCCTGGCGTTCATAAAATGCCGTTCGTTTTTCCCGCTCAGATCGGTGCTCGATTATCAGCCCTTTGGCTTCGGTCATGACCTCCGAGGGCCCCGGAATTTTACCGAGGCTGGTTTCGATACTCTGCGCCAGTTGGCCCCACAACAATAAAAAGCCGGCAAAAGCGACAATAGGAATTCCCATTATCAACCACAGCTGTTGCAGTTGTTCCTTTGGGCTTTCTCCGGAAGCCATACGCGCTATAGGCACAAACCAGGTGAGGCCCGATAGCTGCAGGAAATGTATTAATCTGTTCATAGTGATGCCTTTAAATTAAAAAATATGACGGCGAAACTGTGTGAGGGTAATAATTAATTTTTTGCAGAGTCGACTTTCGCGTTTCTAATTGTCTGGTCGGCTTTTAAGCCAATGGGGAATTGCGTGAGATAGTCATTGGGCTTGCGGCCATCGTAGGTAATGCCATCGATAAACTCCGCTTGGGGCTGACGGTAGCCATCGGTGTCCCAAGGGAAGTCTTGTTTATCCACTTTACCTTCCGCGACCAAGAGCCGGGCGGCTTGCAGGTAGATGTCGGGTTTATAAACTTTGTGGGCGAGCTGGTGATACCAAGTATCGGGTTTGGCCTCGGAAATCTGGCCCCAGCGACGCATTTGAGTCAAATACCAGATGGCATCGGAATAATAGGGGTAGGTTGCGAAGTAACGATAAAAGACGTTGAAGTCCGCGACTTCTCGGATATCGCCTTTTTCATATTCAAATGTGCCGACCATAGAATTGGCGATAACCGCATAGTCGGCACCGACATAATGGGATTTGCTCAGAATTTTGGCCGCTTCTGGACGGTTTGCGTTGTTATTTTCATCCAGCCACTTGGCAGCGCGGATCAAGGCTTTTATAACGGCTAAGTGCGTATTGGGATGCTTTTCCGCCCAAGCGTTGGCAACACCAAATACCTTTTCGGGGTTGTTTTTCCAGATTTCGTAATCGGTGATAACGGGAACACCCAAGCCTTTAAGAACCGCTTGCTGGTTCCAGGGTTCACCCACGCAGTAGCCATTGATGGTGCCGGCTTCCAAGGTGGTGGGCATTTGCGGTGGTGGGGTAACGGAAAGAAAGATATCAGCAAGAATATTCCCCGAGGTATCGCCTTCGTGCGGGGCGTAAAATCCTGGGTGTATGCCGCCGGCGGCGAGCCAATAGCGGAGCTCGTAATTATGAGTCGAAACGGGAAAAACCATGCCCATTTTAAACGCCTTGCCGCGGGCTTTAAATTGCTCAAGGGCGGGCTTGAGTGCCTCGGCTTTAATTGGGCGGAGGGGGCGACCGTCATGCTGAGGGATGTGGGGCTTCATCATATTCCACACCTCGTTGGAGACGGTAATCGCATTGCCATTTAAATCCATACTGAATGCGGTAATCACATGAGCCTGGGTGCCGAACCCTATGGTGGCCGCCAAGGGTTGGCCCGCCAGCATATGTGCTCCATCCAATTCGCCGTCGATCACTCTATCGAGCAGCACTTTCCAATTGGCTTGCGCCTCTAGAGTGACGTAAAGACCTTCGTCTTCAAAAAAACCTTTTTCGTAGGCAATGGCGAGTGGCGCCATGTCGGTAAGTTTGATAAAGCCGAACTTCAGTTCATCTTTTTCCAATTTAAGTGGTGCTGCATAAGCCGTTTGAATCGCGATAACGACAAGAGCGGTGAGCGATTTTGTCAGGATGCTTTTAGCTCGATTGGAAAAACGTCTCAGGTGCATAGATGCTCCATTTTGGTCTCGAAATCTTGGCAGACTTTGCAGTAATGTGAGTGAGGTCAGGTGCGTGGCCTTTATCGCAATTCTCTTGCCAATCGCAAAAAAGCGGGGAGAAATTCGGTTTATGTTAAGAAAATCAAAAGCTTGATTGGGGACGGAGATAATTTTTGCGGAGTTTAGCTGGTGCTTATGCGCACCAAATAAGGGAGCGGGACCGCGTTTAGCGATTCAAAAAATGGCAGCAGAGGTATCTTGGAGTGGTAAAACTTGGTGCGTAGCGGCCGTTTTAATATCGGCGGTGCTTGTCGATGTGGCGTTAACAACGCTTTTCCGACCTACGCAATTGGCCAAAATACGGCATCGCACCTAGCATGCGAAGTGGTATTAGCGAAGTATTGGAAGAAAATACTCCCCGTTCCGCCGAGGCGGCATAACGGGGAGGGGGACAAGCGAGGGGAATTAGGGTGCGGTGGTTGCGGCAGGTTCTACCGCTGCGGTTGCGGTTGAGGTAATCGGCAGCAGGCGCCATTGTTGATTGTCGCCGCCCCAATAGGTCCAGAGGCGTACCGGGCCGTTATCTTTTTG
>CAYZVN010000121.1:0-6509 GCA_964482025.1 uncultured Saccharophagus sp.
CGTTTTATCCACTCCAATAATACTTTTGGTAGTAACTCCGGTTTGGTTAAAAGTGCGTAGTGATAGGCGCCAAAGATTTTGGGGAGATAATCGGGGGCTAGGCGGTCGATGGTGAGGCAAAACGGTTGGATGCCTTGCATTTTCGCTTCATTGATTGCTTGACGCGTGTCTTCCAGGCCGTATCGCCCTTCATAAATATCCTGATCATTGGGCTTTCCATCCGAGAGTAAGAGCAACAACTTGTGGGTTTCCGACCGGCGCATTAGTTGGGCTGTGGCATGGCGGGTGGCGGTGCCGGTTCGCGTGTAGCGGTCAGGCTCCAATGCGCTGATGCGCAACGCAATGTGATTGCTGAAGTGTTCATCAAACGATTTGATTTGCCAGGTTTTCACTGCGTGCTTGCCGTCGCCGGAAAACGCCATAACGGCGTAGGGTTCGCCAAGATTTTCTAAGGCGACGCACACCAATAATAAAGCTTCCCGTTCAACATCTATAACGCGGCGATTTGCGGAAATCCAGCCGTCCGTAGAGCCACTGATATCAATTAACAGAGTAATTGCGAGGCTGCGATCTTTATGGCGCCGGCTTTGATAGAGGGCGTCATTAAAAGAATTGCCGGAGCGAAAATCGGCGCGGCTTTGAATAAACGCATCCAGGTCAATTTCATCTCCGTCAGTCTGTTTTCGCTGGGTAACGCGCTGGGCGCGCAGCATGGCAAAGTGCCGGCTGATGGACTGCAAAATTGCGCGATGCTGTTCCATTGCGCGGTCCACCCAGGACTGTGAACCCGTGAGGGGTGGGGTGACAAACAAGCGGGCGGAAGATTGGTAGCTTTGGCTGCGATAGTCCCACTCGGGGTACTCGAAATAGGATTGGGCAATCTGCGCGGCCTGGGAATTCGTCGTGGCCTGCGCGTCAGGTGGATCATCGGACAGCAAAACTTCTTTAGCCTGCCCTGGGGTATTGACGAGCCGCGCCTCGGCCAGCTCCGAGACTAAATCACCATATTCATCGGGGTGCGTGTTTTCATCGCGGTCGGCGGGGCGTTGCATTCCCATGGGGTCTTCCGCATGCGGGTGGGACTCGTCACCTTGCACCATCCACGCGGGATTTTCGTTCGGCCGGTCCTCATCTTCTTTGGCTTGTCTGACTTCCGGCCGCCGCGGCAGGCGGCCGCTGCGTGCTTTTTTCCCATCATCGTCTGTGGGCAGGTGAGGCGCGAGTTCCGCTTTGTCTCCTGTCGCCGCAGACGGCGAACGGAATTCGCCGGTCCACCCGTCCTTCAGCAGCGGGTTCGTACTCCAGCTGTGTGCTCTATAGGGCGAAAATTTTTGCAGTAGTTGATGAGCTTGGTGAAGAGATTCTGCTGGGCTTGGGGTGTATATTTTTGCTTCACCCTTTAATAGAGAAAGGTAGAACTGTTCCAGCGGTCGTCGCGTTGTCGAGAATTGTTGAAGAGGTGGACGCAGGTGCGTGGACAGTTGATAAAAACGCCGCAAGGACGGAGCGATTCCCGGTAGTTTTTTTTGTAGATCTTGATCGGCCGAAAAAGCCTCCAGCAATAAATAAATATCCGCCTCCAAGGGGTTGGTTGTTTGGTGGATAAAACTCGCGCTGTCACGCTCGATGCGCGCGGCCAGACGCAGTGCCAATAGGCGATAAATTTCCGCTGCGGGCAGTTCGCTTTTATTGGCGATCGTTCCCGGCAGCCATATTGATCGGCCGTCGGTTGCGGGAATGGCGATTCGAAGAAAGGGCGGTTGCGCGCGACCAAATACTTTCGCTAAAAACGTTGGGTACGGTGGAATTTGCGCGATACGTAGAGGATAAGACTGACCGAATGCCGAATGAATTAAGAGATCGAGGCGCTGAGCGACGTCCGCTAGCTGCGGTAAGGGGGCGTCAGCAGCAGGAGGGCGATATTTTCGCCAGAGCTTTTGCGCAAAAATAGTGGCATGGCGAGCTGCGTCGGTTAATACATCTTCCGCTTCTGCCATTTACTTGCCTCTGCGCCTCTGTGCGGTTGCGGCTTTGCGCCATAGGTGGTGATTACACAAAGGTCGCGTCGACTAGGTCATTCATCGCCCCAACCAGCGACTCTTCATCGGACAGCGGCGCGACTATGGCCACCCGGCAGGCGGTGCGCACATCGATACCGCTGCGATGCAGTGAAGCGGCGGCCACCAATAAGCGAGTGCTGGGAACTTCCGCCAAGCCGCGGTCCCGCAGAGACCGCAACCGTTGCGCCAGAGTCACCAAGGCGTGGGCGGTGGCTGAGTCGACACCACCTTCGTGGGCAACAATTCGAACTTCGTGATCGAGCGCCGGAAAATCCAGGTCAAGGGCAACAAATCTCTGTCGAGTGCTGGGCTTTAAATCCTTCAGCATGCGCTGGTAGCCGGGGTTATACGAAATCACCAGCTGAAACCCCGGCGCTGCCACTAAAGACTCGCCGGTTTTATCGATGGGGAGTACGCGCCGGTAATCGGTGAGCGAATGCAGCACTACCACCGTATCCTGCCGCGCCTCAACCACTTCGTCCAGGTAGCAGATTGCGCCCTCACGCACCGCGCGGGTAAGTGGGCCGTCCTGCCACACCGTTTCGTCGTGGCGAATTAAAAAACGGCCAATTAAATCGCTGGCTGCCAGATCATCATGGCAAGCGACCGTAATGAGCGGGCGCTTTAAGCGCCACGCCATGTGCTCCACAAATCGCGTTTTGCCGCATCCCGTAGGCCCCTTCAACATCACGGCTAGCTGTTGCTGGTGGCATTGCTCAAATATTTGAACCTCCGCCGCCGTGGGGAGGTAAAAAGGCTCGGACGGCTGGAGGGGAAGGGCTTGTAGGGTGGATTTGAGCATCAGGCTTTAACCGCTTCTGTTGCAGTGGCGCCGCCGCTCTCGTCCGTCGCCGTAAAACTCGGTGCAAAGCGGAAAAAGTCGTAGATAAACAAGCCGACGCCAATTGTGAACATGGAAGCTGTAGCGATGAGCATCAGGAAGTGAACCTGAATTTTTAGCTGCGCGTCGAGATAGCCCATGCCCATAATACGCTCCAAATACACTTGGCCTATACCCGCGGTGGCGAATGACAATGTCATGCCGAACATGCCCGCGAGTTGTAGCCAGAATGCCCAATAACCAATGCTACTGCCTTCTTCCGGCCGGCCTTTGCAGATGTTGGGCAGAGCGTAGGTGATCATCGCCAACACGATCATCGCGTAAGCGCCATAAAATGCCGCGTGGCCGTGCATTGCGGTAATCAAGGTGCCGTGCGTCCATTTGTTAACACTGGGCCAGGTGTGAGCGAGGCCTAGTAGACCGGCGCCGAAGAGCGTAAACACAGCGCTGCCAACCGTCCAATGCAGCGCGAGTTTATTGGGATGAGAAAGCCCAGAGCGACGAATTGCGCCGTAGGCATACATCGCCATACCGACGATCGCCAGCGGCTCGAGTGCGCTGAAGAATCCCCCGAGGGGCAGCCAATAGGTGGGCACACCCACCCAATAATAATGGTGCGCGGTGCCCAGAATGCCGGCGATAAACACCAGCCCCACGATGACGTAGAGCCACTTTTCCAAAACTTCCCGATCTGCTCCCGATAGGCGAATCAGGAGGTAGGCGAGAAATGCGCCCATAATCATCATCCACACGCCCTCTACCCAGAGGTGAATGGTCCACCAGCGATAAAAGATCGATACGGTGTAATTTTCGTAGTGCAATAATGCCGGGAAAAATAAGACAGCCGAGCTAACCAGGCCAAGTACCAAAACCCCTTCGGTGGTAGTGAAGCGGCCGGATTTTTTGATGGTCATGCCGATGTTGTACAAAAAGATCAACATGCAGACAACGATGACCAACTTGTGGGGCAAAGGTTGTTCCAATAGTTTGTTGCCAGTGCCAAAGCGGAAGAGGTAACCGATGACGGCCGAGACGCCCATAATCACCCACAACACCAACTGGATGACCGCGAGCTTAACGCTGTAAAGCTCGGTGCGAGACTCATCTGGAACCATCCAGTAGGTTGCGCCCATAAAACCGGTCAGCACCCATACGATCAGCAGGTTGGTGTGGATAACCTTGGTGACATCAAAGGGCAAAATGTACAGTAACGGATCCGGCCCCAAATACTTTGATGCAGAGAGCAAGCCGAAGACCAACTGCAAACCAAATAACACCATTGCCACGGCAAAATACCAGTAGGCAATCGATTGCGATTTATAGCGCATGTATTTTCTCCGTTTGGTTTTGCAAGGCCGATTTCGAGTGATCGGCCATTTTTGATTATTTGAGTGTTGCCAGATAAGCGACTAAATGGTTCAACTCCTCTTCGCTCAGGCTCTCGTCGTATCCGGTTGGCATAAACGAGGTGCCGTTGGCGGAGTACATATTGCCTGGGGTTATATGTGCGCTCGGTTCGACGATTGCTTCACGAATATACCCTTCCACATCCGTTGCACTACCGGTGTAGTCATCCGACGCGATAAGTTGCGCTGCGCGGTTGGCTAAGCCCGCCAGTGTCGGACCGGCCATGTCGGCTCCCGGCGCGGTGGAGTGACAGGCGTTGCACGCGGGTATGGCAGAGCGAAAAACGTGTTCACCTTGAGCGCGCGGGTCATCCGCCGAAGTGACCGGGCGTACGTCCTGCTGTTCGGTGTCAGGGGCGGCGGAAAAGGTATCGGCACCTGGTACATAGCTGCCGGTCACTAGAATGGGGCGCGGCGGCCAACCTTGGTTGTCAATTTTGCTGACCCAGTCAAGAAATGCGATCAGATCGGTAATTTCATCCTCACGTAAATTTTGCTGTGGCATCAGGCGACGATGTTTGTTTTCATCGTAAAACTGAGAGGGGTCGCGCATATAAGCCTGCAAATACGCTTCACCGCGCAACTGAGTGATTTTGGTGAGGTCGGGTGCATAATACGCGCCTTCTCCCAGTAAAGTGTGGCAATTAATACAGTTGTATTTATGCCAAACGTCCTTGCCATGGGTAACGGCAGGGGTAATATTTTCGGCGTTCGTTAGATCGCCAAATTGACGATGACTGTCTAGGGTGAGAACTAAAAATACCAGCGCCGAAATGGCGGTGGAACCTATGGCAAACATACGTGCTTGTCGATTATTCATAGTTGCGGCCGCCTATACGCTAATGCCGTTCCAGTACATTATGGAAATAGAAAATGCATATAAAATGGCGCCTGCCATTGCGAGCAAGACAACCGAGCCAAGAACTTTGATGGGGCCGACAAATTTATCTTGTTGCATTGAGTTCGCTCCTTCTTATTTTGTTAACCTGTGAAAAATAGCACTCGTGTTCGCTAATGCAACACTTTAGAAGAAAGATTGGCATCTATTTGATTTATATCTAACGACTCGCCATCGTCTAAAGGCGTTGTCGTATTACACGTCGAAAGTGCTTTCATGAGCGGAGAACTTGTGATAGCGAAAATAAGAAGTTTCCCTCACAAGTCTGTATTTATTCTCAGCGCCTTTCAGCGTGGCCGGGCGGCTAGATGTCGTGACGCTGTGTGTAAACGCCATGACGAGCTTGTCGAACGCTTATTATCTTATGGCGTCTATGGTGTCGCTCGCCTCGAAGATTTGTCCCTGCCGCAAAGATATGTTCAGACTCCCAGTTGCGTTCGAGCCGGAGCATCGAGTCGATGCTCCGGCGGATTTTAATGCTTAAGAATGACGTATAGGGCATGGATGATGCCCGGCACGAAGCCCAGAAGTGTCAGCAATATATTTAACCAAAAGTGTCCCTTGAGGCCGACTTCGAGAAAGACTCCGAGGGGCGGCAAAATAATGGCGAAAATAATCTTGATGGGATCTGTGGCAGTTAGCGGCATAGGTTTCTCCTTATCAATGTCTTATTGTGGCTGCACCCCATGGAGCGGGCTTTGTTATTGAGTTGCGCCTTGCAGATAATCAAGTGGTTCCGTCCACACAAAAGTATCAGTGCACGAAAGACTGGATCTGTTCGCCAGGACACAGCAGTGGGCGCTCACATTTGGCGCTTGTTGGAAAAACAATATGTTAAAAATTGTTAATTTGATTTTGATCAAATGGACGGAGTACCTACGTAAATACCCGTATAAAGCTGCGGTTTTAGTGAGAATGCTTCTCGATTGTGGTAAAAAATGACTATAAGTCGATTATGCTGCGAACCCGGTCACGGTGCCGAAGAGGGGATTTACTTAGAATCGATGGCGGAATCTTCCAATTGCGGCCACCCTGCCTGTTATCCGGGTGGCAGGCGTCACCTGAGGAGCTACAACGATAATGCGTAAGATACTAATTCTAGGAATGCTGAGTGCCATGCTCGCGGCGTGCGGCGGAGGCGATCCAGATCCCTCCAGCAGCAGCTCCTCGAGCAGCAGCTCATCATCATCCAGTTCATCCAGCAGCAATAGTTCATCCTCGAGCAGCAGCTCGTCTTCCAGTTCCAGCAGCACATCTGGTGGTGATATTGGATTCTCCGGCGATCCCATAAAAGGCGCGGAGAC
>CAYZVN010000122.1:0-6486 GCA_964482025.1 uncultured Saccharophagus sp.
TCCAAATAAAGCCGAAACGCCTCGACTCCCGCCCAGGCACCTACTTGCGCATTGGTCGCCGCATGTACGGCGATATGCTTTTCCTGGGTGCTGCGGATGGAGTGCATAATGCTCATGGCGGTGGCGGTTAGGGCCACGCCTATGAGCACCACAATTAAAATAGTGGCTATGCCGCGCTGCGAACGCAGGCTTGGGGTTTGGGAAAAATGCGGCTTAGGTTTCATAACAACACCTGTGTTAAATCAAGGAGGCGGTTAAGCCGAATAATAAATATTGGGTAAACAGTATTCATATCTGGTAACACCCATACCTGTTGCACCGTGTAGGTAAGCGCTGCTAGGCACCAAAACGGCCAACAGTAGGTGCTCATCGCTGGCCGAGGGGTTGGCCCCATATGGATTGCATGTAAAATTCGGGGTGAGTTCAAAATCAAACATGGTGCCGTTAGTTGTGATGTAACCATCCAGACCCACGCCGGTATCGGAGCCGTCATCCACTACGCGCCAGCGGCCCAAAACGGCGAGGGGATTGGCGGTTTCCCAAGTAAGGTCGCTTAAAAGGGTTGCGCCATCGCAGCCACTTTCTACCTTAACCAGTTTTAAAACCCTAAATACGCCGTCGGTGGTGTCTTCTTCTTCCACCAGGCCGCGGCACTCAAACGTTGTGCCGCCGTCGCTGCTGTAGCGCCACAATAATTGAATTTCATTGCTGGATGGCTGGTAGCGAATAATGCTGTCCGCTGCGGGCGTATCTATACCAAATCCCGCGCTTTGCACTTCCAATTGCACAATCAGCATGGCGCTTGCCAGCTGGCCGTCGTGATTGGAGTCGAGCTTGCTTTCGGTAGCGACCTGAATCAGGTTTTTATAAAGCGTTAGGCTGCCGAGGATACACAGCACGGAAATCAGCAAACCGATTAACAGGCCGATTAAACTCAAGCCTTTTTGCCGTGAATAATATCCAGGTACGATGGTTTTCATCATTTAGCTTCCGCTGCCTCCAACGATCACTTCGCCACCTAAAGCATCGCTGGTCACCGAGATAAAGAGTGGCTGAGGAACGGAAATCGTCGCCCCGCCGACCGTTGCCGTGGCGGTAACACCACAACCAATCACTTCCATTTCGATATCCGCTGCGTCGACTCCGGGCAATACCACCGGAGGTGGGCTGCCGCTACAGAGGTCGATGGGGCCGCCGACGCGGTTATTCAGCAAATAAGCGCGCATTTGGTTAACCGCAATTTCCTGCATGCGCATATCTTTTTGCGAAACCGACATGCGCGAGGTGACGAACACCACGCCCATGCCGATAATCGCCATAAGCACCAAACCAATTAAGGATTCAATTAAAAAATCCCCGCGCTGCTTAAGCGGTGGTCTTGATGCAGTGGTTTTATGAAATAAAACGGATAAGAACGATTGCATAGCCATAACTCATATAGGCGCGTTAATAGAGCGCGACCGGTTCGGTTTCACCACCGGCGATAAGCGAAAAATCCATACTCACGGTGCAACTGCTGCAGCTGCCACCTTTGGTGGGTACACCTCGGTTGTCGAAGCACATACAAACAAAATCGGCCGAGTTAGATTGAACCGTAATATTTTTGTGCAACTGCGCTTGCCAAAGTTGTGTTCCGGTGGCGGTATCGCAACTCGGCTCGGTTGGGGGGCTGCCCGGTGTGCCCTGGCGAATGGTTAGCAGGTTAGCGTCGGATAAACAGATCGCGGCGACGGGAGCGACTTCATCTGTCGCCGGGTCTTTTTCACTGGTGGCCCCCATATAGTTGCGCAAGGCCGCCGCTTTGGCCCGGCTGATGGCCTGATTGAGTTGCCCCTCGGTTTCCAGGCGGTTGGCATCGGTCACCCAGTAGCCGGACAGCGGCGCCGCGACCAAAATAATCACCGCGAAAATCGCGATGACGATCAAAACCTCAATCAAAGTAAAACCGCGGTGTTTCATAACCACTCACCAGAGGAGCTAAACGAGCAGTTCTCAATTTTTTTCTCACCCAGCTTATCGATGGAAATTTTGCAGCCGCTGACGCCCGAGCTGCCGGTTCCCGTCGCCACAATTTTGTAGTGCGAGCTGGTCGCCACTGTGCTGTCCACTTGGAAGCTAAAGTCGGAGGAGGCAGGGGACCAACCTTTAAACTTGTCTTTCAATTTTTGGGTGGTGCTGAGATCTTCAGCTGCTGGTGGGTAGGCCAAGGTGCGCTGATATTGATTTTCAAAACTCAAGCTCAAAGCAATTAAATCCGCCTGAGCAGTTTTAATTTTGCTGCGACTGACATAATTGTTGTAAGACGGCAGCGCGACAGCCGCTAGTATGGCGATCAGCGCCACTACCATCATCATTTCAATCAGGGTGAATCCGGTTTGTTTGCTTGGTTTTCGCATCATGAATTTTTTACCTATCGCGGCCGGAATTTGGCGCATGTTTACTCTCAAAAAAGTATTGACGTTGCACCAAGAGCAAGCAACAGAGGGTTTGATAGAGAATTTAGTTATCAAATACCCAAAATACTTACTTATTGATTATCAAAGCCCATGTAAGCCGCGTTACTGCTGGGTTCGGAGTGCAACCACCTCGTTTATTTCTGGTGTCTTTCACAACAAAAAGTTTCTTTTTCCATCAAGAAAGCACATTAAGTTATATAACGCCTAGGTTCCGGTTATAAGTTTCCGGTTCTTATCAGAACATAATCTAAGGGTGAGTCCAAAAATTGCCAGATGGACGGATGGCTAGAGAGATAAATGGAGACACCCTGCAAAACCCCCATTTTTGCCGGCTAAAGTTCTGCGAAATCGGCCGAGATAAGTGGTAATAAATGCAGGATGAGCTGCGTCACGATTGTGCTGTACTCGCCCGAAGTCTATCTCTCAAAGGTAAGTGTAGGCACGAAGCGTCGGTATCAAACGGGCTCGGAGTAAATAAGAGTGCGAGGAATACCGACAGAAATTGCTAGCCCGCCACTTATGTTCGCTAGGCTGCACTTCCTTTGACGCTGGACTATGCTCTATGGGTGCTCGTTTTCGCCCCCTGCACAGCCCGATAACTTTAAGAGCGGTGTGGGGTACGACCTTTCCCGCAGTTGGAGCAGTAGTTTGTGGTTAGCCAGAGTCCATTCCCCAAACCCATTTTGATTATTGATGAAAGCAAGGAAGAACGATCTTCCCTAGTGGAGCAATTGAGTAAATATCGCGATGAATTTCCGGCGCTGATTGAGGCGGCCAGCCCTGCGGATGCGCTCCGGCATATTCGCGAAGAAGCGCCAATCTGCTGCCTTATAGGACCGAGCATTACCCGCAAGGAAGGACTTACTCTGCTGCAACTTATTCGCCAGGATTACCCCGCCGATCAATTGGCGGTGGTGGTGATTGCCGATGCGGAAAGTGAAGAGATGGCGGTGGATATGCTGCATCACGGGGCTCAGGATTGTGTGATCCGCGAGAATCTCACCCCGGCGCGTTTGTACGGCTGTATCTGGAATGCCATGCGTGCCCGCGACCTGCACAAACAGGTAAAACACCTCGCCCATTACGACGCTTTGACCGGGTTGCTCAACCGCAATTTGTTGATGAATCGCCTGGAGCAAGCATTAAAGCGTTGCGATCGTTATAAACAGCGCTGCGCGTTGATTTATCTCGATCTGGATAATTTCAAGCCCGTCAACGAAACCTACGGTCATGCGGTGGGCGATGGCTTACTTCAGGCGGTGGCCGAGCGCATTCGCAACCACTGCCGCAACACCGACAGCGCCGCGCGTATTGGCAGCGACGAATTTCTGGTATTACTGGAAAATGCCGATCGCCATACGGGCCGCAAAGTGGCCGACAAGCTTTTAAAGGCGTTGGAAGCGCCTTTTGAGCTCAGCGGCAATGTGGTACTGATTAATGCGTCTATCGGTATTTCCACTTACCCGGATACGGCGAAAAATGCGGAGCAGCTGATTCAGCAAGCCGATCAAGCGCTGCGCCGAGCCAAGCAGGTTGGCAACCGCAATTTTGTTGCATTTTCTGAGCAACACCGCCATCAGTGGACCCGCCAGCATATCCTGGAAACCGAGCTGCCAAGGGCGATTGCGCGCGGCGATCTTTCCCTGGTGTATCAACCCATAGTGACGGCCGACACGTTTGAGTTAAAGCGTCTGGAAGTGCTGAGCCGCTGGCCGCGTAGCGACTACGCGGTCAATGCGCTGGAATTAATGGAAATGATCGATCGGCTGAATTTAACCGAGCCGTTTCATGATTGGCTATTTAATACGGCGTTTTCGCAACTGAGGCGCTGGCAGAGTGAGTCGATTAATCCCGACCTCTGCTTGAATATTCCGGCGAATTATTGTTATCACACCGCCATTTCCGACTGCGTGCTCAATTCGCTGGAAAAATATCAAATAGATCCACAGAAAGTGGAGCTGGAAATTACCGAGTCCACCTTGATGCGCTTTCCCGATAAAAGTGTGAGAGTGTTGCAAGGTTTGCACGACGCGGGTTTGCGTATTGCCATAGACGATTTTGGCACTGGCTACAGTTCCATGTCGTATTTAACCCGCTTTCCGCTGGACACGTTGAAAATAGACCGCAACTTTTTTCTTGCCGACGTGAATAAAGATCGCAATCGCAAGGTGATCGAAGCCATTACCGCCCTCGGCCACAGCTTGGAGTTGGAAATTATCGCCGAAGGGGTGGAAACCGATTTGCAATTGCGGTTGGCGAAAGAAGTGGGTTGTGATTTATTGCAGGGCTATTATTTCGGTCGGCCGGAATTTCCCGGTGTTAATTGGGGCGACTACGCGCAACACTTCGAACATATGGTTGTACCCCGCTAGAGAGCAATGCCAAAGCGTTTACTTTGGCACTGTTAGCGTATTTCGCGCTACCCCCAGATCAACCATCCGAGTATCAACCCCGCTAAGGCACCGGCAACAATCAGCCAGACATTTGTCGGCTTGTCAGTGTCTTGCGGTTGCGGACGCACCGGCGTACTGCTGGCCGTCGGTTTGGTACTGGCAATTTGCGTCTTCTCTAAAATCTTTTGGGTTTCTTCGGGGCGTAAAAACACTGTGTTGCTGGAAACCGGCTCGGGTTCTACCTCGGGCGGCGGATCGGTATCGGCTAAGGGTTCTTCTGCCACGTTCAACGTGAGGCTGAATTTGCCGATGCCTACGGTGTCGCCGCTGGTGATGAAGGCTTCGCTCACCTTTTCGCCATTGACGAAGGTACCGTTACCGCTGTCGAGATCCAGGATCTGGATGCGATCCTCCAAGCGCAGCACTTTGGCGTGAGTGCGGGAAACACCCGCATTGTCCAGCAGCACATCACAATCGGGGCCGCGGCCAATCAAAATTTCGGTGTCGCTAAAGTTGTAGCGGTGCAGCTCGCTGCCATTTATCGAGATCACAACGTGTAGAAACATAAGTCTTACCGCGCTCCTGAAGGGCGTAACGCCAAAAATAATTGCCGCATTATAACGGCCTCTTGGTTTTGCCGACCAGGGTGGAGACGCTTTTTGCAAGTCTGGCTGCAGTTTGCCGCTGGACCGCCACCGACCTCGGCGGGCCTCAACGAACACTTAACGGATGTATGAGCCTTTTTCGCTGTGCCTCGCTGGCGTCGAGCCTGTTGCTGATAATTCGTCTTCCTGCTCTTTATCTATCTTCCTGCTCTTTATCTATTCTCCTGCTCTTTATGTATCTTCTTGTAATGCATCGGTAATGGCTTCCGCGAGAAAATCGTAAGCCCGTCGAATTCTCGGGTTGTTGCGGATTTCTCGATGAACGGTGAGCCACACCGGCATAGGGGGAATGGGCACATCCGGCAATAGGCGTTGCAGGTCGGGGTCGCGGCGGCCGACATAGGTGGCGATAAAGCCGATGCCCATACCCACTTTGACCGAATGCAACAGAGCACTGAGATCGTCGGTGCGCACTTGGAACGCATTTTTGTCGATATCCACTCCATGCATTTTGAAGCCGAGAATGATATTGCGGTTGTTATCGAAGCCGATGAGATCGTGGAGCAATAACTCTTCCAGCGACTGGGGAATTCGGCGGCCCTCTAAATACTGTTTGTGGGCGTAAATTCCAATGGTGACTTTACCCAGACAGCGGGAAATTAACGACTCCTGCACGGGCCGGATCAGGCGCACGGCAATATCCGCTTCTCTGCGCAACAAATCAGAAACCTGATCGGAAGCGACTAGCTCAATGGCGATGCCCGGTTCTTTCTCGCGTAATTTTTTCAAAATTGGCGGCAATAGATAACTCGATGAGATTTGGCTGGCACTAATGCGCACGGTGCCGGTGGTTGCTTGGCTTTTTGCCGTTAGCGCAAGGCCTATGGCATTAGCGCTGGACTCCATCATGCGCGCGTGCTTGGCGATGCTGTGGGCCATCTCGGTGGGTAGCAATTTACGGCCGGCTCGCTCAAATAATACGCTATTGAGTTGTTGCTCCAGCATGGCGACATGACGACTGATGGTTGGTTG
>CAYZVN010000123.1:0-6414 GCA_964482025.1 uncultured Saccharophagus sp.
CCTCAGCTCCCCATCAACCTCATCCACCTGCCGATAAGTCGCCTCCACACTGTCGCTGTTATCAATCACAAAGTCCGCTTTTCGTAGTTTTTCAGTGCGCGGCATCTGGCTGGCGATAATGCTTTTAATCTGCGTCACATCCGCGCCGTCGCGCGCACTCGCGCGGGCAATCTGCGTCGCTTCATCCACGTCCACCACAATGATTTTTTCCACCAATAAATGCTGATCCGTCTCCAATAAAAGTGGCGATTCCAAAATCGCGTAGGGACTAGTGGCCGCCTGAAGTTGCTCTACCATGCGCACCCGAATAATTGGATGCAGCAAATTCTCCAGCCATTTTTTCTGCGCCGGGTCGGCAAAAATAATTCCTCGCAATTGGCGCCGGTCCAGCTCTCCCGTCGGCAGCAAAATCTGCTCGCCAAAGTGTTCGCGAATTTTCTCCAGCGCCGGCTCACCCTTGGCCACCACCTCCCGCGCAGCCGTATCCGCATTCACCACCGTAATGCCCAACTCGGCAAAACGCGCAGCGACAAGACTTTTACCGGAACCTATACCGCCAGTGAGGCCGATGATGGGGGTCATGGTGTTTGGGTCTCGATTGTTGATTTGAGTTAGAGCGCAGTGACGATTCTAGTCCTCACGGCTGCTATTGGCATCCGCGACGTGATGCCTGGTAATGAAGAGGTATATACTTCATCAGTATTCATATGGAGGAACTATGTCCATGAAAGAAGCGGTTTTCACTATGAAGCTCGAACCGGAGCTGCGCAACGCCTTTATGGCAGCGGCGGAATCCGCCCACAGGCCAGCGTCCCAGGTGATGCGAGAATTGATGCGGGAATACGTGCAGCGGCAAAAGGCGAACCAGGAATACCAGGCATTTCTCGCACGTAAAGTGGAATTAGCCCGTAAACAAATAGAAGAAGGGCGGGTTGTCAGTCATGAAGATGTCGAAAAGGAATTCGCCTCTCTGAGGGGTGATAAGGATGTGGAATGAAGGTGGCTTGGACCCTCGCAGCGATTGCTGATCGGAAAGCGATCTGGAATTGCATAGCGACGGAAGACCGGCAAGCGGCGAGCAGGCTGGATCAGCTGTTTGCCAAGGCGGCTGATCGTTTGGGCGATTATCCATTGTCAGGGCGGGCGGGAGATATTCCCGGTACCCGAGAGGTGTTTCCCCACGAAAATTACCGTCTTGTCTATGAGATCGCCGCGACCGACGTCGCCGTACTCGCGCTTGTTCACACTGCTCGTTTGTGGCCACCGCCACAAGAGTGACTATCCCATCAATCTGAGTAGGGCAATCTGTGCATCTCTTCCCCCAATACCTACCCCTTTTCTCCCGCATCAACGCCACCACCCTGGTGCTCACGCCCAACCAGCGTTTAGCGCGCTTTTTGGTGAAACAGTACGACCTCTATAACGCTAATGCTCAAGCCAGCACTTGGCAGACGTTGCCGTGCAGTTCTTGGGGCGTATGGCTGCAGGGTTTGTGGCAGCAGGCGCAGGTGGGGGCGGTGAGTGAGTTGGCGGCGGCGCGGGTGTTGACGGCGCATGAGGAGCGTTTGTTGTGGTTGCAGGCGCTGGAGCAGGGCGGGGCGCCGGAGTTGTTGTCGCAGGATTCCATGGCGGAGTTGGCCGCGCAGGCGTGGCGCTCGCTCAAACTGTGGGGGCGCCGCTGGCAGGAGCTGCCGGATTATCTGGAAGAGGTGCGCCTGTTTAAGCGCTGGGCCGAGGCTTTCGACAGTTTGTGCGCGCAGCAGGGCCTGCTCGACAGCGCGTCGATTCTCGAACGCATCGCCGCCATCACCGCGCAGAATCTGTTGCCCCTGCCGCAGACGCTCATCCTGGTGGGCTTCGACGAAATGTCCCCCGCTGAAGAGGCCCTGTGCGAGCAGTTGCGCGCGCAAGGTTTGCCGGTGGAGAGCTTCGATATCGAAGTCACCGGCACTGTGCAGCGGGTGGAACTGGTGGATCGGGAGACCGAATTGCGCCGCGCCGCCCGCTGGGCAGCCGCGTTGGTGGCCGAGGATAACACCCGCTCCATCGGCATAGTGGTGCCGGACCTGGCCCAGCAGCGCCCCTTGGTGGAGCGCCTGTTTACCCAGGTGTTCGAGCCCCAGGCACTGTTGCCCGGCCAGCCGCGCCACGCGCCCGGTTTTAACCTCTCCGCCGCGCAGCCCCTCGCCCAAACACCGTTGATCGCCACCGCTCTGCAAGCCCTGCGCTTAAATGGCCAGGATATGGAGCGCGACCCCCTTAGTCAGCTGCTCAACTCGCCGTTTTTATGGGCGGAGGACGAGTGGGGCGCGCGTTTGCGTTTGGACGCCCACCTGCGCAGCCGTTACGTCACCGTGCCCATTGCCGCCCTGCGCGCCGAAGCCGGCCAGCAGGCCATGGGCTGCGCCGACCTCCACAGCCGGCTCCACCAAATGCAGCAATTGATGCACCCTTACCGGCAGAAAAAGCAGCCCTTCAGCACCTGGGCGCCGCTGTTCGACCAGCAGTTGCACGCCCTCGGTTGGCCCGGCCTGCGCCCGTTGGATACCTTGGAATATCAACAGCACCAGCACTGGCCGGAGTTGCTCAACCAGCTGGCCGCGCTGGATACCGTCAGCGCCGAGCCGGTGACCTGGCAGCAGGCGCTGGCGGAACTCTCCCGCTTGGCCTACACGCCGTTCCACCCAGAAACGGGCGACTCGCCGGTGCAAGTGCTGGGTTTGCTGGAAGCCGCCGGTCAGCCGTTCGACTATTTATGGGTGACAGGCCTGGACGACCGGGCCTGGCCGGAGCCGAGCAAACCCAACCCGTTAATCCCCGTGGACCTGCAGCGCCAGTGGCGTATGCCCCGCGCTTCGGTGGAGCGCGAGCTGGAACTGGCCGCACGCCTGACCCGCCGATTGCGCACCAGTGCCGGCCAAGTGATCTTCAGCTCGCCGCTGCTGGAGGGCGACCAGCCCCTGCGCCCCAGTCCGCTCTTGGATGACATTACTCCCGGCAACCCGGAAACCCTGGTGGACTTCGCCCCGCCGGCCTACGCCCGCGAGCTGATGGGCGCGCCTTTGGAAACCCTGATCGACGACCGCGCCCCGCCTGTGCTGGAGCCGCGCAACCTGCGCGGCGGTACTCAGATTCTGAAAAACCAAGCCGCCTGTCCCTTTAGAGCCTTCGCCTTACACCGCCTGCACGCCGATAAAAGTGAAGACTTACATTCCGGTATAAGCCCGCCAGTTCGAGGCAACCTGATTCACATGGCGTTGGAGCTGATCTGGCAGAACCTGCAAACCCAACAGGCGCTGCTGGAGCTGACCGAGCCCGCCCTCGACCAGCTGATCGACAACAGCGTGCGCCGCGCTTGGCTGAAAGTGGAGGGGCAGGAGCATCTCGGTCTGCGCCTTAAAGACCTGGAACACAAGCGCACTGCCATCTTGATTCGCGCCTGGATGGAGCTGGAAAAACAGCGTCCGCCGTTCCGCGTGGCCCAGCAGGAGGCGCTGCAAAAAGTGGAGGTGGGTGGCATTCCTCTACGGGTGCGCTACGACCGCATCGACGAGCTGATCGCCAGCGACTCCGATAGCGGCGGCCTCGTGGTGCTGGATTACAAATCCGGCCAGAGCGACATCAAAGCCTGGGCCGGCGAGCGCCCGGACGAACCGCAAGTGCCGCTGTACAGCATCCTCCAGGGCGAGCGTTTGAAAGCGGCGGTGCTCGCTCAACTGCACGTCAAAGAGGTGGCCGCCAAAGGCATAGGGGAGGAGGCGGACCTGTTCGCCAGCCTGATCACCCCCGACAACTTCGCCGATAAAAGTCTGCCGGATTGGCCTGCGGTGCTCGACTTCTGGCGCAGTACCCTGGAAAGCTTGGCGCAGGACTTTATTCAAGGCGACGCCCGCGTGGACCCCAAACATCAGCCCACCACCTGCCGCTATTGCGAGCTGCACAGCCTCTGCCGCATCCGTGTTCAACTGGCTGACGAGGAGGAGAGCGCATGAGCGCCATGACCCAGCCCACCCCACCCCGCCAGCCCGCCGACCTGCCCCAGCGCCAGCGCGCCCTGGACCCCACCGGTTCCTTTATCTGCGAGGCCCCCGCCGGCAGCGGCAAAACCGAACTGCTCACCCAGCGCGTCTTGACTCTGCTCGCCCGAGTCAACAAGCCGGAATCCATTCTCGCCATCACCTTCACCCGCAAAGCCGCCGCAGAGATGCGCGCGCGCATCCTCGGCGCCCTGGCGGCGGGGCGCGGGCCGGAACCGGCGGAGGCCCACGCCAAACAAACGTGGTTGCTCGCCCGCGACGCCCTTAACGCCGACGCCCAATATGGCTGGCAGCTGCTGACCAACCCCTCGCGCCTGCAAATCCGTACCTTCGACAGCCTCTGCGCCATGCTCACCCAGGCGCTGCCGCTGCAATCGGCCCTCGGTGCCGGCGTGATGGTGGCGGAGGATTCCCAACCGCTCTACAAGGCTGCGGTGAAGGATCTGCTGGAGACCCTCGAAGGCGAGATGCCCTGGGCGGACAGCCTCGCCCAGCTGCTCGGCCACCTGGACAACCGCTACCCGCGCCTGGAGGAGCTGCTGTGCAAAATGCTCGGCAGTCGCGATATCTGGCTGCCGGTGTTGTTCCAGGCCCAAGGCGGTGGCGACGCCCTGCGCGCCCTGCTGGAGTCCTACCTGCAACAGGCGCTGATCGACAAAATGACCCGCCTGCGCGAGCTGCTGCCCACCAGCTGCCACCAAAACCTGTGGGAGCTGGGGGATTTTGCCGCCGCCAATCTGCTGCGGGAGAACGTCGAATCGCCGGTCAATGTGCTGCACCAGCTCAACCAACTGCCCGAGTGCCAGCCAGACCAGCTGCCCCAATGGTGCGGCATCGCCTGCCTGCTGCTCACCAAAGAAGGGGAATGGCGCAAACGAGTAGACAAGCGTGGGGGCTTTCCCGCCGGTGAGGGCAAGGACGAAAAAGCCGCGTATAAAAAGAGGAAGGAATGCCTGCAGGAATTGATCGGCCAACTGCAGGAAGTGCCGGATCTACTGGAAGCCCTGCAAGGTATCAGCGCCTGGCCAGCACCCCGCTACAACGACCAGCAGTGGCACATTCTGCAGGCGCTCACCGCTGTGCTACCCGTGTTGGTGGCGCATCTGAAATTGGTATTTGCCGCCCGGGGCGAAGTGGATTTTGTCGAAATCAGCAGCCGCGCCCGCCAGGCCCTGGGGGATGACCAGGCGCCGACGGAGCTTGCCCTGCGCCTGGATCACCGCATCCAACACATTCTCGTCGACGAATTTCAGGACACCTCCTTCAGCCAGGTGGACCTGCTGCAAAAACTCACCGCCGGCTGGCAACCCGACGACGGCCGCACCCTGTTTTGCGTCGGCGACGCCATGCAGTCCATCTACAGCTTCCGCAATGCCAACGTCGGCCTGTTTCTCCACTGCAAAGAGCAGGGCCTCGGCGGTTTGCCGCTGGCGCCGCTGCAACTCACCGCTAACTTCCGCTCCCAGGGCGGCGTGGTGGAGTGGATCAACCGCGTATTCCAGCGCGCCTTTCCCGCGCGTCACAACATTTCCTCCGGCGCCGTGGCCTACACCCCGGCGCAAGCCTTCCGCCCGGAAGCGCCCGGCCCGGCGGTCGCCACCCACTTGCTGGAAGACGGTTTGCCCGCCGAGTTTGAAGGCCAACTGGTCTGTGAATTGATCCACCAAGCCCGGCAGGAAAAACCCGATGGCACCATCGCCATCCTAGTGCGCAACCGCAACCACGCCGCCGGCATAGTGCCCGCCCTCAAAGCGGCGGAGCTCAGTTTCCGCGCGGTGGATTTGGAGCCTTTGGCCGAACAACCGGTAGTGGCGGATTTGATGGCGCTCACCCGCGCTCTGCTCTTCCCGGCGGATCGCATCAGCTGGCTCGCCGTACTGCGCGCCCCCTGGTGCGGCCTGACCCTGGCGGATTTGGAAATCGTCGCCAACCAAGGAGCAAATGCTCGCGAGGGTTTAGTGCTGCAACAAATGCACAGCGCCCTCGCCAATCAAGTCAGCCAAGAAGAACTTTTCGCCACTGAACGTTTACTCTCCACCGAAGGCCGCCAGCGCCTCGCTCGCATCACGCCCATACTGCAAACCGCCGTACAACAACGCCAGCGCAAGCCTTTGCGCCAATGGGTGGAGGGCACCTGGCTCGCCCTTGGGGGTGCCGCTTGTTTAAGCCAAGACAGCGAACTCACCGACGCCGAGCGATTTTTGCAATTGCTGGAAACCTTAAATGCCACCAGCGAGCTGCCCAGTCTTGAACAATTGCAGGACCACCTGAAAAAACTCTTCGCCGCGCCAGACCCGCACGCCGACGAGCGCCTGCAATTAATGACCATGCACAAATCCAAAGGCCTGGAATTCGACACCGTCATACTCCCCGGCCT
>CAYZVN010000124.1:0-6181 GCA_964482025.1 uncultured Saccharophagus sp.
GGGAAACAGAAAAATAAGGCTAGAGAGTGTTTTTTCAATGTGTTTCGTCACGCAGGTAGAGATACGTTTTTGCCACTGAAGTTCCACCGAAATCGGCGAATAAGGTGACGCAGAGCGGTGCTGGACTGGGCGGGAGAAAATAAAAAAACCTCCCGCAATGCGGGAGGCGAAACATAAGAATCGAGAGCCAAAAGACAACTCAGGACTGGCGCAGTTCCTGAATTTTTGCCAGCGCATCATATTGCGTTTTGGAGAGCCTGAAAGTGTGGTCCCTGTCGCCGCGACGGATATAGTACTGGTCATTTCGGCTGAGCAACTGATAGCGATAATTGCCTTCACTGGTGGTGACTTGCCACTGGATTTTCAGCACCTGATTGTCATCTTGTTTCGTCGCGTCGTCGGTGACCGGCGCATCCAGTTCCGCCTGCTTATCAGCGAGCCCCAACACGGTTAAATCCGCCAGCGCCTTGGCGAAAGACCCGCTGTCAAAGCGCGGTGCTGATGCCTCGCTGGCGTTTTCGGGCGCGGACTCCGCCTCAATTCCGGCCTCCGCCGCTGGCGTCGCGGCCGCCACCGATTCCGGCGTACTCGCCGGCCATTGACCGGCAACTTTTTTGAGAGTGTGCTCGCCAAACTGCAACGCGATTATGTCGCCCTCGGGGCGCAGCAATTGCGTGTCTAACCAACTGTTTTGGTCCGTCGCCAGCGAAAACTCGTCAAGCCTGGCCGAATAAATTTCATCCTCGCCCGGCTTGCGCACATGGGTTTGACGGAAGCTCGGCGAGGTGCCGACCAACAGCGCGTCGACTTCTCTGTCGCCCTGCAAAAAGCGGACTTTGCGCTTGAATGTGTCCTCGGTCACTTCGAAGCGTTTGGCGGCCTCAGCGGTGGTGGCCACCGCCCAACCCCGGCGTAACGCCTCCAGCTGTTTCAGCAGATCATCGACACGACCACCCACCACCGGCAGCCCATCACTCATTTGCCATTGCCCATCCTTTTTCTGCAGCTCAATCTCGCTGTCTGCCGAGCGAATTTCGATGCGATCCAGCGCCGCGCCGTCCACGCTCAACAGTAGCTCATTCAGCCCAGCAGGCTCGTGTCCCTGAATATTAAAAAGCACCGCCACCAGCACCAACTGGGCACAGAACAGGCCGGCAAGCCAAGGGATTTTCTTTGATGATGTTTCGATTTTTGACGCGTTCATATCACCTCCTGATTAAGCCGCCAGCCACTGCTGATAACGGGCGTCGCGTGAGCGATTTACGTAGTGCATGGCCAGCCAGAGAAGCAACAGCCCCAGCATCACCAGACCGTAATTCAGGTACTCCCAAAACTCCTGAGTACCGGCTTCCATCGGTTCCAATGTGCGATTGAAATGGCCGCGCGCGCGGATGCTCAGCAGGCCCTGATCCTCCAAGGACCAATCAACGCTGTTCACGACCAACTGCAAACTGTTGAGATAACTCCCGCCATTAATGCTGCTGAGCATATTGACGATCTTATCGCTGAGCATATCGGTGGAAGAAAATACCACCAGGCGGGCAGATTCTGCAGAGTGATTGAGCACGACATTGATCGGCTGGCCGCTCTGATTATTGTCGCCCTCTTCCGTACTTGGCGGTGTTGCCGCTGCCATCAGTGGCGAATCCTGATCGGCGAACATCGAGGTGAATTTTCCCTGCAGCGCCACCGCCAGCAGATGGCTATTGCGCTCGCCCGTGGCGGCATAACCTTGCTGCAGTTGCTGCGCGCTGGGCGTCACCCCGGTGGTATCGCCCAACCAGGCGCGCTCGGAGCTGCGCAGCAACGGTGTCACCGTCAGCCCTGCGGTTTTGCTTTCGTCCAAGTTAATGGGCGACGCCCAGGGCACCGTCACCTGCGGCAGGTCGGCCGTAACCACCGAATCACGGTTCAACCCGTCACCGCGCACATCGATAAAATACGGATAATCCACCATATGCATTTCCTGAAAACGCATACCGCCCACCTCGCGCACCGTCGGCACCGGGAACGCGGAATTTTGCGGATCCATCACCAGCTCGTTGCCCATATTTACGCCCATTGCGGACAACCAGCGCCCGAGTTCGCTGGCATAATTTTGCAGCGTCATATTGGTGCGGGTGACGTTCGCCGTGAATGGCGACAACGCGGCCACCACCGTACCGCCGCGCATCAAAAATTGGTCGATGGCGAATAATTGCTTGTCGTCGGTGAGATCAGCGGCGGCCAATACCAGCAGATCGACGTTGCCATCAACGCGGCCATCGGCCAAGTCCTCATCGACCACATTGAGATCCTGACTCAACATTTCACGCAGGCCATTAAAGCTCGGTTTATTCGACATAGGCACACCAAAATGCTGCGGGGCACCGTCCTGCGAAGGCGTGACCAAACCGACTGTGCGAGTGAACCCTTTAGCGAAACGTTTGATCCCCGCCTGCAGCGCATTTTTGAAATTGCCAGCGGTGAAATCCCCGAGTGGAATTTGCATTAATTGATCGCCCTGCCCCAGCGTCACGTAAAAATAAAACGGCTGGGGATCGATGAGATCGGCCGCCATAGGCGCAAAACCGTATTGCTCGCTGATGCGCTTGCCTTCGGCGCCACCGTTTGCGTCAGTGTCGATAAACCGGGAATGGAATTTGTCGCCAGCCTGCTGTTTGACTTCCGCAATTTCCGTTTCGATCGCCTTGCGCAGATCCACCAATTCTTCGGGCAGGCGACTGTCCGCAGATACATAGGCCGTCAGTTGCACGGGCTGCTCCAGACTGGCAAAAATATTGCCGCCAGACTGGTATTCATACAGCACTTTTTTGATCACGCGAGTGACGTCGTATTCCGGATTGCGCAGCTGCACGTTGATGTCGGTGTCGTCGCGAAATTTCACCTCGATTAAATCATTAAAACCCAGCACCGCATGTTGATCGCCATATTGCACTAGCACATCAAAATAGGAATTGACCACCGCAGCCTGGTGGCGGTCGTTCACCCGGAAAGGTGTTGGGTTGATGCCGTAACGGTTATTGGCTTCGTCTTCGACTTCCGGGTTTTGCGTGGGGTCGACAATTTCCACATTGACCCGACCTTTTCCCGCCACCTCATATTCACGCAGCAGATCTTGCAATTGCGGCACCAGCGGCGCTAACAGCGGGTGGGTTTTTTGGGTGAAATAACCACGGATTAAAATAGGCTCCTGCAACTGGCCAAGGTAGCCGGTGGTGGCAGCGGAGATGGAGTACATATTGCCGCGCGTGGTATCCCAGCGCAGAGCGGGAATCTGGCTCAGCCAAATATTGGCCACCAGCATATTGGCCACCACCAGCGCGGTACCCCAACGCCAAATACCATGCCGGCGACGGTTGCCGTCGCTGGCCCAGCGCCCGCGCTCCAGCGCAAAAATATTCAACGCCAAAAATGCGGCCATCAGACTCAGGTAATAATACAGATCGCGCATATCCAGAACGCCGCGCGTAATGGATTCAAAACGCGAGCCGGTACCGATGCCGCGCATAATTTCCGCGCTTTGATTGCCGACCAGAGTGGTCAATACCCCGGCGCCAATTAGATAAAAAACGCCAGCGAGCGCCACGGTCAGAATTAGGCTGACAATTTGGTTATCGCAGCGCGCGGAAATCAATAAACCCATACTGATATAAGCTCCGCCGAGCAGCAGCGCCGCCACATAGCCGGACCATACCGGGCCCCAATCCAGATCGCCCAAAAAGGACACGGTAAGCGGTAACGGCAGGGTGAGCAGCAGGGCGATGGCAAGCAAAATCCAACAGGCGAAAAACTTGCCCACAACAAATTGCCACAGCGGCACGGGCTGCGTCAGAACATGCTCCAAAGTCCCGCTGCGGCGCTCTTCGCTCCACATTTTCATGGTCAGCGCGGCGGAAAGGAAAATCAGCAGCAGCGGCATCCAGGAAAACAGCGGACGCACATCGGCAATATTGCGCGTGAAAAAGGACTCCACCCAAAAAAATACAAACAGGGAAATCAACAGAAACGCGCTCAGAAAAAGCCAGGCAATCGGTGCGCGGAAAAATTGGCCCAGCTCTTTCGCAACAATTTTGCCGAGCGCGCTGGTGGGTTTATTACGCTGCATTTGCCATCCCCTCCGCAGAATTTAATTCACGAAATAAAGTTTCCAGATCTCGCTGCTCGCGATGCAATTGATACAGCTCGCCGCCCGCCTCGATGATCTTGCGCGCCAACTCCGCGCTCACTCGATTGGCGGTGCTCTGCTCGGCCAGTTTCACCCGGCACTCGGTGGTATCGCCCTGCGGCTGGCATTGAAAGCCTTTGGCCCCCTCTAAACCCTGCAAAATCGTTTGCAGGGTGGCCACCGCCAGCGAGGTGCGCACATTGAGAACGCCAGCTTCAGTGAGTTCGTCGAGGCGTGAATCCAGCACCAGCTTGCCGCTGCGCACCATCAACACCCGGTCACAAACCGCTTCGACTTCCGAGAGAATATGCGTGGAGACGATCACCGTCGTGGTTGCGGAGAGCGTGCGGATGAGTTCGCGCATTTGCAGAGTTTGGGTGGGGTCGAGCCCGTTGGTAGGCTCGTCGAGCACCAGCACTTTGGGATTGCCGAGCAGTGCCTGGGCAACCCCCACACGTTGCTTCAAACCCCGCGACAAAGCGGCAATCTTATCCAGCGCCCGACTGCGCAGATCAGTGGCATCCAACACCCGACGAATCTCCGCCGCCTGATGCTCCGCCGGTACCCCGCGCAACCCGGCCGCGTATTCCAAATAACTCACTACAGTCATCTCTGGATAGACGGGCAGATTTTCCGGCAAGTAGCCGATCCGGGATTGGGCGAGTTTGGTGTTCTGAGCCACATCGATATCATTGATAGTAACCGTGCCGGAACTGGGCTCCAGATAACCACACATCATTTTCATGATGGTGGTTTTGCCGGCCCCGTTAGGTCCCAGCAGGCCGATCACTTCGCCCGGCGAAATAGTGAAACTCACATCACGGACAGCGTGAAGGCTGCCATAGGTGCGGTTTAAACGCTCAACTGTAATCACGAGAAAAACCTCCTTTGCGTAACAGAGAATCAGCGCGCTGCGCGCGAATCATGAAGAGAAGGAAAAACACGAAGGGTAAGAGGAATAGCGGGAAAGCAAATGGTGGGCAGGAGGACGCAGCCCAAACGGCGGCGGTCGAGTGGTTCTGGCATGCGACGCGGCTGTCCACGGCGTTCCTCCATATTCCTCAGAATGCGTCAACGGAACAACGATGACCCCCTTTTGGGGTTGTGATGCGCTGACTGATTAGGGTATTTAGACGCCGGACAGCGAGGCCCGGCAGGCGTAACGGCGCTTATAGAGTGGGATCGGAAAACAAAGTTTCAACCAGGAAAACCGTTTCCGGCGGGGAAAAAAGTGGCGGGGTTCACAGCTTTTTATAAAAAGAGCACGTGATGGGGGCGGTGCTGGAATTGCCTCCAACACCGCAAAAAACGCTCGCCTCAACGCAACAGGCGAACATTATCGAGCTGCAGCACGACACCCCGCTGGTTGCCAAAGCGTGGCGACAGGACCAAGGGCGTGTTGACCCTAGTCAGATCCAGTCCGGCGGCGGCAAGCTCCGCCAAAGGTACGCTATAGCGCGTCCAGGTATTGTGCGCAGGATAACCGAGAGTGTAATCACCGGAGCTGCAGGGGTAGACGCAGTCGACGCGAAAAACGAGAGGATCCTTGGTCGCACGCGTATCCGCAATAATGCGCACATCCAGAACGATCTCGCGAAACCCAGAGAAATCCACCGGCGCCGCCGACTGGAAAAAGCCGATGCCGCGATCCGTATTAAAGCTAACTTGCGCGACTGTGCCGTAACTGCCGCCGACCTCCGCCAGCTGATAGTCCACCGTGCCTTCCTCCGTCCAGGTAAACCACTGGTAAGGCGGGGTTACCGCGCCGTCGAAGATCACGAACTCGAGCTCAGCGCCGGGATCCACTGGTATCGGTGGTATCACCCCAGGGTTTAAGGTGAAATCACCGTCACTGGAACCGCATCCGCGCCCCGTCTCCGGATCCTTACGGCACTCAAAAACACGTACGTAATCCACCAGCATCGTCTGCGGAAAAATACTTTCGTCGATGCCAGTGTCGTTAACATTGCCGGCCCAGTCGCCGCCCACCGCAAGGTTCAAAATCATATGAAA
>CAYZVN010000125.1:0-4921 GCA_964482025.1 uncultured Saccharophagus sp.
ACAAGAGCCTTCAGCTGGACAAGAACCTTCAGCGATACAAACGCTTTTACAGCACTGGAAAAACGGCCATATTAAACAGCAGTTGATCGCGCGTCTGCTAAATGCGCGCAAAAACCACCCCGATCTATTTTCCTATGGTGTTTACACTCCCCTCACCACTTCGGGGGAGTACGCCAAACACTGCCTCGCGTTTTTGCGCGAGTGGCGCGAGGACTGCTTCCTCGTCCTAGTTCCACGCTTAACGGCGAATCTTTTGGTCGAGCAAACAATTCCTTTAGTACCGCCCGAAAAATGGAGTGATACCGCTATCGAGTTACCCCATTCGCTAATAGAGGCTCGGTTTACCAGCGTTATTACCGAACAACAGTGCCGTGTCGATAAGGGCCGTATTTATCTGCGTGATGCACTCAGTCAATTCCCGGTTAATACATTTAGAGTTGTGCTTCCCAACTCGGAGGACAAGCCATGAAATCGCCCCATTTTGCCCCGCACAGCCGCAACACCCACAGCGCCATCATAATGAGCGGCACAGAGGAAACCCCACCGGAATATCCAACACCAATCGATATACCAAACCCGACGGAAATTCCAGATCCTGTCCCTCAGCAAGACCCTGTGGAAATTCCGGTGCCGCAAAGAGCACCGCCAGGTGAAGCACCTGTACCCGAAATCGAGCCGCCACGTGAGTAGGAGTTGCGGGCTGATGTTCCCCGAGTTTTTGCAGTGACGATCAACGGCGATTTACCGTCTCAAGTCATAGACATAGTTAGGCCGATGTACCCTTATGGTATTCCACCGACTGTTAAATCGCAGCCTGGAATCTTTCAAATCTAGGAGTTTTTATGACAAAGCCGCTTGCACCGGAATTCATGACCCGATCCCGTATTACCGAAGGTCGCCCTTTTCCATTAGGAGCGACCTGGGACGGCTTGGGCGTGAATTTTGCACTTTTCTCTCGCCATGCCACTAAAGTCGAATTATGTTTATTTGATAGTACCGGAGAAGTAGAGCTGGAACGCATAGAGCTACCCGAATATACCAATGAAGTTTGGCACGGTTATTTACCCGACGTTCACGCAGGCCAAGTCTACGGCTACCGCGTTTACGGCCCGTACGAGCCGGAAGCCGGTCATAGGTTCAATCCAAATAAATTATTGATCGACCCCTATGCCAAAGAGTTGGTGGGATCACTTAAATGGTCGGACTGCCTATTCGGCTACACTATTGGGTCACCCGACGCCGACTTAAGTTTCGACGAACGCGACAGCGCGCCTTATATACCCAAGGCTCGTGTGATTGATCACGCTTTTACTTGGGGAGATCATCGCACCATCCAAATACCGGCAGATCAAACCATTATTTACGAGAGCCATGTGCGCGGGCTCACCATGCTGCACCCAGGTGTTCCCGATGAATATCGCGGAACCTTTGCCGGTATCGCGCACCCCGCCACTATCGAACATTTACAGGGATTGGGCATCACCAGTATTGAACTCATGCCGGTCCACGCTTTTGTTGACGATAAGCATTTACTCGACAAGGATTTAAAAAATTATTGGGGCTACAACACCCTGGCGTTTTTTGCTCCTCATACACCTTATCTAGCACGCGGCCATTTAAATGAATTTAAGGAGATGGCCGCCCGTCTGCACGCAGCGGGAATCGAAGTCATCCTCGACGTGGTCTACAACCATACCGCTGAAGGTAATGAGCTTGGCCCAACGCTTTCGATGCGCGGAATTGACAACAGCACCTACTACCGCTTAATGCCGGATAATCCGCGTTATTACGTTAACGACTCGGGAACCGGCAATACTCTGGATTTAACCCATCCCTGCGTGCTGCGCCTGGTGACCGATTCTCTGCGCTACTGGGCCACCGACATGGGCGCGGACGGCTTCCGCTTTGATCTAGGCACTATTCTCGCGCGTGAAGAAACCGGCTTTAACGAACGACACGGTTTCCACTTGGCCTGCTTACAAGATCCCACCCTCAGCCAAATAAAACTAATTGCAGAGCCCTGGGATTGCGGCTGGGGCGGGTATCAAGTTGGTGCTTTTCCATCGGGATGGTTCGAATGGAATGATCGCTATCGCAATACTGTGCGTAGTTTCTGGCGCGGCGACCACGGTCAGCTGGCGGAGCTGGCCACACGCCTCACCGGCTCCGGCGATATTTTTAATCACCGGGGGCGGCGCCCGTGGGCCAGCGTGAATTTTGTCACCGCCCACGATGGCTTCACTCTAAACGACCTCGTCAGCTATAACGACAAGCACAATGACGCCAACGGCGAGGATAATATGGATGGCAGCAACGATAATCTCTCATGCAATTACGGCGCTGAAGGGCCGACTGATAATGCGGATATTATTGAACTGCGGCAACGGCAAATGCGCAACTTTCTGGCAACGCTGTTGTTTTCTCAAGGCACACCTATGCTCCTCGCCGGCGATGAGTTTTGTCATACGCAAAACGGCAACAATAATACCTACTGCCAGGACAATAGCCTCACCTGGTTAAACTGGGACTTGGATGAAGTCGCAGAACGCATGCTCTCCTTCACGAAAAGGCTCATTGCGTTACGAAAAAACTATCCCATTTTACGCCGCGGGCGCTTTCTAGTCGGCGAATACAATGAAGAGCTGGGTGTCACCGACGTGACATGGCTTGCACCGGACGGCCCTATGGATGAGGGAAAGTGGGGTGATGGGGGTCGAGCCTGTTTAGGCATGTTGATGGACGGGCGGGCGCAGCCCACGGGTATTCACAAAACCGGTGGCGATGAAACTCTGTTGTTAATCATCAATGCTCACGCCGATACCATTCCCTTTGCACTGCCGGAAGTCGCGCAAGGGGATCGGTGGACCTGCCTAATTGATACCAGCGATCCAGAAGTCGACAACGGCACCACTTACGAATTTGGTCACGAGTATTCGGTACCAGATCGCAGCTTGCTGCTGTTTAAGCTCGAACACGATGCCGAAGAAGCTGAGGACGTTAAAGCGTAATAATTCCGTGCGCGCAGATGCGCGCCGAATCATTTTGATCATTGTCTATTTGGAGATCGGATAAAAAAAGGGGCTTTATGCCCCTTTTGTTCTTCTTTAGTGAAAGTAAATGAATACTAAAACTATTAATGTGTAGCTGTAGGAGAGCTAGTATTTGAGCTGTGACTTGCACGCCCACCCTTACGACCTGCCTCCGCAGCACGCGCTGGGTTATTACGGAAATTTCCGCCACTCTCATGGCCACCTTTACGACCCGCTTCCGCGGCGCGCTTAGGATCATTTTTAAAGTTGCCACCACTGTGCTGCCCACCTTTGCGGCCTGCTTCTGCTGCGCGCGCGGGGTTGAATTTAAAATTACCGCTACTCATCTGCCCACCTTTTCTTCCAGCGGCAGCTGCACGTGCAGGATCAGCGGCAAAACCGCGTCCGCCACGCTTTTTTGGTGCCTCATTGTCGCCAGTTTTGCTATTTGTACTAGCCCCACTTGCACTTGACTGGAGTGTCTCCTGCGAGCTCTCTTTGTCAGAGGCTTTCTCGTCATAATCTCGATCGTTCTGCTGTTTCATCTCAATTTCCTCACATTGAATGACAGGTTAAACCCAGTAAAAAAGAGCCGGTAGCCGGGCCTTTGATGCGCTCTAACCTAACGGCTAAAATGTTGCTTTTGAGCTAAAACTACACGCATCAAAAACCATTCCAGGTCCACTTAATACCAACACCGCTTTTCCGTTAAGAAAGACCAACAAAGTTTGTTAACTTCTGGTACCACAGGCGGTCTTTGGGCGTTGGTCCAACTTTACCGAATTGGTCCGCCGGGGTGTGTTGGTTAACGAACAGAGGCTGTATATAAAAGGCTTTAGTTTTTGAGCTAAGCAATTTCGCTGTTAAAGTTTCGGCATAGGAATATTTGTTATGGTAGCCACCGCAAAGAAATCCAGCACTGACACAAAAATCCACAAACCCCAGGAAGCGACAGCGCTGCTACGCGCAGACCACAAGTTGGTGGATGGGCTCTTCGAAGAGTATGAAAATGCCAGAACCACCAACAAGAAAAAAGCATTGGTTCAGCAGATCTGCCAGGAGTTGACGATCCACGCTCAAATTGAAGAAGAAATTTTTTATCCCATTGTTAAGAAGGCTCTCAAGGATCACGACCTAATACCGGAAGCCAAAGTCGAACACGACACTCTCAGGAATTTGATTTCCCAACTGTTGGATGAGAACATTGCGGACGACAAGGAAATGTACGATGCAAAAGTTAAGGTGTTATCGGAATATGTTAAACACCACGTCAAGGAAGAGCAGAACGAACTTTTCCCCAAAGTCAAACAAACCAAATTGGATCTTCATGACTTAGGCGCGCAACTGCAGCAGCGCAAAGAGGAATTGAAGGCCAGTTTGCAATAATTTGGTTCGGCGAACCATAAGAGGCTGACGCACATGAGCACTGGTATGAACGAAGACTATTTACAGGAACTTGCCTATCGCATCTGGGAAATGGAAGGTCGTCCTTTTGGGCAGGCCGAGCGCCATTGGCAGATGGCATTAGAGCAGGCGAGCATGGGCGTGGAGCAATCCACCACCGGCACCTCAACCTCCGGCGACGATTTTTTGGGAGATGAAATCATCCCAGAAAGTCCACCCACCTTGCTGCAAAACGAACTTCAGAGCAGTCAGGCCACCGAGAAAATCGGCGGCAAACGCAAAACAAGAACCAAAGCAAAATCCGCTGACTCTCTCGCCGAGCAAGATACGGCTATTGCCGGCCGCAGCAAACCCAAAAAGCGCAAAGCAAAATCATCAGACGACATTCTGATTTAATTGAAGAGTGTTGTTTAACGACAATAATAGATAACAAAAGTCGGTTCTACGAAGGATGTAGTTGACCAGGAATACGGCCAATACCGCCCGTG
>CAYZVN010000125.1:5021-6156 GCA_964482025.1 uncultured Saccharophagus sp.
GAGCATTCTAAACTTTTACAAAGTCCCTCTGCGCTTTCAATATATAGAGGTCTTCTCGCCGATCTTTTATATTCGTCACCGCGCCTTCATTGCGGATTACTCGCAACTTATCTAAATCCAGATCAGAAAAAATAATCATCTCGGTATTGGCAGTGGTTTCCGCCATGGTGGCGTCTTGCGGGAATGTAAAGTCAGACGGCGAAAACACGGCGGACTGAGCATACTGTATATCCAGATTATCCACACTGGGCAAATTGCCAATTGAGCCCGCAATGGCCACATAGCACTCGTTTTCGATAGCGCGCGCCTGAGCGCAGTAACGCACCCGCAGATAGGCATTTTTGGTATCCGTCCAAAAGGGAACGAACAGAATATCCATTTTTTGCAGTGCTAAAAGCCGCGACAGCTCGGGAAATTCAACGTCATAGCAAATCAGAATACCGATGCGTCCCGCATCTGTATCAAACACCCGCAACTGGTCACCACCTTCAATAACCCAGTGGTGCTTTTCCTGCGGGGTGATGTGGATTTTTCGCTGTTCGTCGACGGAGCCATCCCGGCGACATAGATAGGAGACATTGTAAATACGATCATTCTCCACCACCGGCATGGAACCGGTGATGATATTAATATTGTAGGAGACCGCCATATGGGACATCTCCTGCCGGAACAATTCGGTGAACTCCGCTAAAAATCGCACCGACTCGTTGCCGTTAATACATTTTTTCAGCCCCATAAGAGGCGCGGTGAAAAATTCCGGAAACAAGACAAAGTCACTACTATAGTCGGATACGGCATCGATAAAATACTCCACCTGACTGAGCAGCTCTTCTGGCGACTTAACAGCGCGCATCTGGCTCTGCACAACGCCCACCCGCACCACGCTTTTGCGGCCCAGCACAGCCTTGTGCACGGGCTCATAGAGGATATTGTGCCATTCAAGCAGTGTGGCATAGCCTGCCGATTTTTCGTCCTGCGGCAAATATTTTCGCAGCAGCCTCTTCACCTGAAAATCGTTGGCCAGTTGGAAAGTCAAAATCGGATCGTAAATTTCCCGGCGAGCAACTTTTTGAATGTATTCCGCAGGTGAGATTTTACCGGCGTATTCGTGATATTTAGGAATTCGGCCACCGGC
>CAYZVN010000126.1:0-3068 GCA_964482025.1 uncultured Saccharophagus sp.
TATCGCGATCGCTTTTGCACGCAGAGCCGGCGCTAAGCGCCGGCCCGGTTTTTAGCCACTTTATTTAATCTATTTGGCGCTCTTACTTAATCCGAAATATCACGTTAATACTCTGCTCAACGGTTATGGTTTCCGGGGCAAACATAATGGTTTCGTAAGCGCCTGCCCCTTCTGCCGATCTAAAGGCCATCGTTTTCATAGCGCCCGCGCCAAAGTCGACATTAAAGGTTCCAAACGAGCCTTGGGAAATAGCGTATACAGAGTGTATTTTGGCGTTTAAGCCATTGGCCATAGCGCTGGCTTTTTCTTTTGCATCCGCACCGGCGATGGCCATCAATTCGGCCTCCAGCTCTTTGCGGTTGGACACATCAAAATCCGCTCGCACACCCGACACGTTATTGGTGCCAATAAGTTTGCCCATAATGTCGGAGTATTGCGCTAAGTTATCGAGCTTTATAACCATGGAGCGCGAAACTTCGTAGCCGAGAATTTCCAGATTATTGTATTCGGAGTCGCGTTTTCTAATGGTGTTTTTGCGAATATCAGTGGCTTCGATTTTATCTTTGCTCACACCATGCTGTGTCAAAACTTGAATGGCTTGGGTGGCAGTATCGTTGACGACTTTTAGTGCGAGGTCGGATTCTTTCTCAAATGCCAGAATGGATAAGTGAACGGTGGCCATGTCCGGCGCAGCTTTCTTTTCCGCAGTACCACTGGCGGTAACAAACGGAAATTTCGGCAAGTCTGCCGCCATTACCGAAACGGACAGCAAGCAGCTGAGAATCAACACGATGGTTTTTTTCATAGAATGTCTCCGGCAGTAGGAAAGGTGTACCAGGCGAGGCTGGCGCTTTGACCAAAAAGGGGAGACTACAGGATTTTGCTACACGCATGAACAGCAGAATTGTACGCAAAAGAAAGCCGCAAAAAAGGGCGCCATAAGCGCCCTTTTGAGGTCGACTCAAAAGCCCAATTTATTAGCGGGCGTTTTTAACGCAGATCGGCAAGCGCAGCCGTCATGAAACAGCTTTAAGGCGCTTTAGGGCCGATGCTAATGACATTGTCGCCAAAGTTGCTGCCGTCGGCGGTGTTCTCAATTCCGTGAAACCAGTTGGCGACGGCAGTGTAGGTGTTGATGGTGGTGTCTTGGCGGAAGGCTCCGTGCTCGTCATTGAGTGGAAAGTTGTGTCCGTTCATAGCGAACCACTGGGTCAGTATGTCGCCGTCTTTGGGAGTCAGCTTGCCGATTTTTTCGATGTAACCCAGAGGGTTGGTGGCAATCAACGCGAAATAGGATTCTTCATCGCGGCGCGCATCGCCAAGCTTCACCACGACTTCGTAATACCCTGGCTTGCGCGCATCGTTACGAAAGTCCGCCGCCATTTTGCGCGCGCGCGGGGCAAAGTCGGCGTAGGTGCTTTTGCCCAGTTGTACCGGCCTGTCCAGAATGGTCGGTATGCTGGGTGTGTAATCCGCCGTTTTGGTGGTGATGGAGTACATTCCGACTTTGCCGTTTTCATCGGTTACCGCTTGCACGTAAAAGTAGTCGTTCTCGTAGAGGTATTCGATGTAGGTGTAGCGCTCTTCCACAATCCGCACCGGCGCGTGACGTTTGAGCACTCGGTGGGTGCGCTCAAGCTCGTGGCGCTTTTGGCTCACCGGCTCGCCCAGCTGCTGATGAAATTGGTCGATGCCAACATCCAGGCTAAGGGCATTCAGGGTTTGGTCCAACTCGGCATTGCGAGCGGCCAAGGCTTCGGCCGACAGCACGCTGCCTGCGGCTGGCGCCTGGCCAGGTGATGATTCGCCACTGCGCTTGGAGCAGGCCGCGCCGGTTACGAGCGCTAAAAGGATGAGCTGAAACGCGAAAAGTTGGGTGAGTTTTTTCATGAATCCAATGCACTTTCTGGTCGTTATTAGGGCACACCCGACAGCGGTTGCAACTAAGGCCGCCACTGTCGGGCTATCGTGGGCGCCATATTCGGGAATATGCGGCACTAGCGCAATGCCTTACCGCGAATCTCATGACATGTTCCCGGCTGGGCTGCCCCGCGCTTTGCCTTTGTGACGCAATCGACAAGGAGGGCGAGAGCCAGGGCGCGCCGCGACCACCGCCGGCTTAGTCGAATAGCCAGGGCTTTATATCCTCGCGATTGACCAGCACCAGTTGCTGGGCCTCGGGCGTGCCGTCGAGCATTTTGGTATTGATCCGCATTTCTTGGAGCAGGTAGTTCACCATGCAGGCTTTGGTGGTGATATGGAGCTTGCCGCCGAGCATTTGGTAGTCGTTTTCCAACACTTCTCGCTGCGCGGGGCTGAGGCGCGGGTCCGGCTGCAGGATGATGGTGATCTGTGTGTTCCAGGCGGTGTCGTGCTCGATGGGGTGTTCGGTTTTGTCGAGCAAGGCCGGCACACCGCGAAATCGGCTGAGGACAAAATCGCGATAGCCGCGACTTTTTTCGCACCAGGCGCGCAAATGCCAGCGCAAGCCGGTATTCACAAAGGTGTGGGGCGCAATAATGCGCCCTTCGTGATTGGGATTGGTCAAAGAGACGTAATCCACTTCGACACGCAGGCGCTGGCGGGTGGCGGCCACCAATCCGCGCATCAGCTCTGGCGCCACTTTGCGCGGCGGCAGGCGCAAGGCGAGGTTAGACAGTTTGGCGCTGGGCGCCGAGATGGGCGCAGGTGCGGCCGAGGGGTGTTGCATCCAGCTCAGGTATTCCGCCACATCGTCACTGATAAAGTGGCGCTGAAAATCCGTTTTGGGCAAATAGGCTTTACTGGAAGGGTCGTAGCAGAGATTGGTGGGCGCTTGGGCGCTGTAAGCGTTGAGATCGGCGCTGCTCTGCTGACGCGAAAGGCCAAAGTGATGAATAAGGCTCGTGGTGTTCACCCGACCCTCCCAATAGGCCAGCAGTTCGATCAGCCAAAAGCGCTTGTTGAACTCCATATATCACCTGCATGTTGTATTGCGCATTCGCATGTTGCGCTTGCTGACCTAAAGAGGCGGTGTGTCACTTTATCACTCGACGCCACGGCTGAGTATCCATAACGCGAAGCAGCGC
>CAYZVN010000126.1:3168-5879 GCA_964482025.1 uncultured Saccharophagus sp.
CCAAGCGCTACCCAGGCCATTAAGGCGCCCCTTGAAATATATTTTTCCGCTCTTATTTAATTATCAGCTGCTGGCGTCCAGTCGGAGCCGGCAGCCAATCGCGGCTTATAAAAAAGCGCGCACGTTTTAAACCTTTCACGTATTGCTTCTTTGGAGAATATGTTATGAATACGATTGATCTCACTCCTCTTTATCGCAACAGCATCGGTTTCGACCGTTTAGCTTCGCTTTTGGATAATGCCCTGCGCACCGATGTCGCGCCCGGCTATCCGCCCTACAATATTGAAATGCTCGGCGAAAACCGCTACTCCATCACCCTTGCCGTCGCCGGTTTTGAGCAGTCCGAATTGGACATTACCGTAGAAAAAGGTGTGCTCACCGTACGCGGCAAAAAGGGCAAGGAAGAAGAGCGGCACTACCTGCACCAGGGCATTGCGAACCGCGCCTTCGAACGCAAGTTTAATCTTGCCGATTATGTAGAGGTAAAAGGTGCGGATTTAAATAATGGCCTGCTGACAATCAGCCTGGAAAAAGAAATTCCCGAGGCGATGAAGCCGCGCACCATTGCCATTAATCAGGACAGCAAAATTCTGGAGCATCGCCGCGCAAAGTCGGACGAGCGGGTCGCTTAATGAAATGGGCAGCGGTTGACCAGCGCATTGTGAATTGCGCCTCATTAAACAGCCGCTAGACCGGCCAGTTCAAACCTACATCCGCCCGCTTCAGGGCGGATCTTTTTTGAGATGTCGGTATGGAATACAAAGACTACTACAAGATTTTAGGCGTTGAGCGCGGCGCGGATCAGGAGTCGATTAAACGCGCCTACCGCAAACTCGCCCGCAAGTATCATCCAGACGTTAGCAAAGAGGCCGATGCCGAAGCGAAATTCAAAGAGTTGAATGAAGCTTACGAAGTGCTAAAAGACCCGGAAAAACGCACCGCCTACGATCAGCTGGGCAGCAATTGGCAGGCCGGCCAGGATTTCCGCCCACCGCCGGGCTGGGACCCTGGCTTTGAATTCCACGGCGGCGGTTATACCCAGGTGGACCCGGAGGAGTTCAGCGACTTCTTTGAATCTCTGTTTGGCCGCGGCGGCTTTGGTACTCATAGTTTCCGTCAAGGCGCCACCCGCCGCCCCCAGCGCGGGGAAAATACCCACGCAAAAATCTTGATCGACCTGGAAGATTCCTACCGAGGCGCCACCCGCACACTCACCCTGCGGCATTCCGAGCTCGGTGGCGATGGCCGCCCACAGGTGCGCGAGCGCAGCATCAACGTGAAAATTCCGCGCGGCATCGCGCCCGGTCAGCAGATTCGTCTCAGCGGTCAGGGCGAGCCGGGGTTTGGCGGCGCCGAGCCTGGCGACCTTTACCTTGAGGTCGAGTTCAACACTCACCCGCTGTACCATCTGGACGGCAAAACGGTTTATCTGGATCTTCCTGTTGCGCCTTGGGAGGCCGCCCTCGGCGCCACGGTACGCGCGCCCACACCGACCGGCTCGGTGGATTTGAAAATCCCGCCCAACTCTCGCGCCGGCAGCCGGCTGCGCCTCAAGGGACGCGGATTACCCGCAAAAGAACCTGGGGATTTATTTGTCGTCATACAAGTTGCTTTGCCCCCGGCGGATACCGAGGCCGCTAAACAGGCTTACCAAGAGATGGCCAAAGCCTTTAATTTCAAGCCCCGCGCCGGGCTGGGAGTATGATCATGACAGGCGAGCCGACCAAGCCAACCGCATCTTTATTGCTGGATGACAATCAGCCCCTGAGCCTGGGCGACCTGTGCCGTATTTGTGGTATCACCGCCGAGCAAGTACTCGCGCTGGTGGATGAAGGCGTGATTGAGCCCCTCACGCACGAACCCGACCGCTGGCATTTTCATGCCATCAGCATCCGCCGAGTGCGCTGCGCCTATCGGCTCAACCAAGATTTAGGCATCAACTTAGCCGGCGCCGCCCTGGCGGTGGAACTGCTAGAAGAGATCGAACAATTGCGCGCGCGCCTGCGGTTATTGGAGCGGATGGAGCGCTAAATATGGAGCGGAGGCGAATAATTCCGCCACCATTGGCAAATTTGGTGCCGCTTTTTTGCATTTTTTGACTGCCTTTCACCGCACCCCCCGCAATGGTTTACCTCTCCCAGCATCTCGGGGAGAATAGCCGTCCTTTAGCCTGTCCTAACCGTTCATTCCCCCATTGATGGGCATTTCCGACTATTAAGAGGAGTTTCTGATGCGAACCCGTAAAGAACTAGCCAATGCCATACGCGCCCTGAGCATGGACGCCGTCCAGAAGGCCAAGAGCGGTCACCCAGGGGCTCCCATGGGAATGGCCGATATCGCCGAGGTGTTGTGGAACGACTTTATGCACCACAACCCCGCCAACCCCAAATGGCCCAATCGCGACCGTTTTGTCATGTCCAATGGCCATGGCTCCATGCTGGTCTACTCCCTGCTCCATCTGACGGGTTACGCCCTGCCGATGGATGAGCTTAAGCAATTCCGTCAACTGCACTCCAAAACCCCCGGCCACCCGGAATACGGTTATGCCCCCGGTATTGAAACCACTACCGGCCCCCTCGGCCAGGGCGTCAGCAACGCGGTTGGTATGGCGCTGGCAGAGAAGATTCTCGCTGCGCAATTCAACCGCGATGGTCACGAGATCGTCGATCACTACACCTACTGCTTCCTCGGCGACGGCTGCATGATGGAAG
>CAYZVN010000127.1:0-5733 GCA_964482025.1 uncultured Saccharophagus sp.
GTTCAACACTTTTTATGTTCTGTTTGAACCAGCCTGGCTGCAGGCCAAAGTGGTAGGGTTCAACACTTTTTATGTTCTGTTTGAACCAGCCTGGCTGCAGGCCAAAGTGGTACTGGTGATCCAGGGGATCATATTTTCGATTGTCGCCCTGCTCAATGTGGAGCAGCTTTATCGCAATGTACACACGATTCGCTTACTTAAGCTGCTCTGCCTTAACCTCGCGGCAATCTTTATTTACGACGTGTACTTTTTCTCCCAAAGCTTGGTACAGCCCGAACTGAACCCAGGCTTTTTTCAAATCCGCGCGGTGATCATCATAGTGACCAGCGTTTTTATGGGCATTGCCGCCATCACCCTGAATCAAACCCAGGATCAGACGGCGCGGCTGTCACTCTCCCGCCCGGTGGTGTTCTACACCACCTCGCTGACCTTGGCTGGGTCGCTGTTGGCGATCATCGCGCTCGGTGGTTATTACGTGCGCATCTACGGCGGTGACTGGGGCGCGGTTGCCTACTCCATCCTATTGGCTGGCGCCATCATTGCCATTGCCCTGGTGTTCACCTCGCGCACCGTGCGCGAACGCCTGACCGTACTGATTAATAAACATCTCTTCAGCCACAAATACGACTACCGAACCGAGTGGCTAAAGCTGATCGAACGCCTGTCGCAACCAACGTCTCCTGAAGAAGTCCACCGCCACGCGCTCGGCGCCGTTTCCACTATCTTCAAAAGCAGCGGCGGTGCGCTATGGCTGCGTCGCGGCAAGGTGCTGGTGCCGGTATTTCAAGACAACATTGCCATCAATGTATTGGAGGCCATCGAGCCGGATGACAGCCTTTTCACCCAGGCGCTGGAACAATCCGAATGGGTATTCCTGCCGTCCTTCACCGGCACTCAGGATCCCTTGGCGCAAAACAATCAATACTTGCCGGAGTGGGCGCGCCATATTGAGGATATCTGGTTGATTTTGCCGCTGCTGAACGAGTCTGAGCTGATCGGCTTTATGGTGCTCACCAGCCCGAGCGGCGATGCGACGCTCAACTGGGAAGATTTGGACCTGTTAAAAACGGTGGGCCGCCAGATCGCCAACTATCTGGAGCGCCACGAGCAGGCGGAGCAACTGGCCGAAGCACGGCAATTCGACGCGTTCAACAAGCTTGCCGCCTATGTGATGCACGACCTTAAAAATCTGATTGCACAACAGTCGCTGGTAGTCAAAAACGCCGAAAAACACAAAGACAACCCGGCCTTCGTCGAAGATGCCATCCAAACCATTCACAACTCGGTCACGCGCATGAACAACCTGCTGCGCAAGCTGCAACGCAATGAACCGGAAGGTGTGCGAATCCTCAATTTTAACGATGTCTTGGTGGAAGCCATCAAGCGCTGCCAAAAAGGCCAGCCGGTACCCACTCTGCGCAATGAGCACGAAAGCATAAGAGTCAAAGGTGACTGGGACAGCTTGGTGATGGTACTCGTGCACCTGATTCAGAACGCGCAAGATGCCACCGCCCCCACGGGCTTTATCGACCTCCACGTTCACCGGGAAAACAATGTTGTCTACGTTACCATCGAAGATAACGGTGAAGGTATGGATGAAGAATTCGTCCGCAATCGTTTATTTAAACCCTTCGATACCACGAAAACTGGCAAAGGGATGGGTATCGGAGTTTATCAAGCACGCGATTATGTGCAGGCCTTGGGCGGAAATCTCACCGTCGAAAGTACCAAAGACGAGGGTACGACTTTTACAATTTCCCTGCCGGTAATTGCCAGTTGAGCAGGCAGTCGAGTCACCCCCATGCCGCAGCCACCGGGTTGCTTTTCCAGGGCCGTTGCCCCTACCCTCCTATACGCCACCAAAATACAAGCCACCAAAACACCCCGAGCAAACAGCACCATGAACAAACCTCAAAATAAACAAAAGCTTTTAATCGTCGAAGATGATCTGGGACTGCAGAGTCAGCTACGCTGGCATTTTGATCAGTACGAAGTGATTGTTGCTGGAGACCGGGAAGAGGCTCTAGCCGCGGTACGTTTACACGAGCCCGCGATCATCCTTCAGGACCTGGGTCTACCGCCGGATGACGAAGGCGTTGAAGAAGGCTTCCGCTGTATCCGCGAGATCACCGCGCTCAGCCCCGCCACCAAGATCATCGTCATGACCGGCAACTCCGATTACGAAAACGCGGTACGCGCGGTTGCCATGGGCGCCTATGACTTTTATCAAAAGCCGGTTAATGCCGATACCCTGGATCTCATCCTCCAGCGCGCCTTCCACATCTATCACCTCGAAGAGCAACACCGGCGCTTACAGGAGCAACAGCAGGCCCCCCTGAGCGGCATAATCGCCTGCGACCCGGGGATGCTGAAAATTTGTCGCACCATCGAAAAGCTCGCGCCCAGCAACGTCACCTGCACCCTCACGGGCGAAAGCGGCACAGGGAAAGAAGTGCTCGCTAAAGCGCTGCACCGCCTGAGCCCACGCGCAGACAACCGCATGGTGGCCATCAATTGCGCGGCAGTCCCCGAGAACCTGATGGAAAGCGAACTGTTCGGCTATGAAAAAGGTGCGTTTACCGGCGCAAATAAACGCACTCTGGGAAAAGTGGAAATGGCGCACGAAGGCACACTCTTCCTCGACGAGATCGGCGATATGCCGCTGGCGCTGCAAGCTAAGCTACTGAGGTTTTTGCAAGAGCGAAAAATTGAGCGTGTAGGTGGCCGCGAAGAAATTCCGGTCGATGTACGCGTCGTGTGCGCCACCAACAAGAATTTACAGGAGATGGTAAAGGAAGGAACATTCCGCGAGGACCTCTACTACCGCATCTGCGAAATGGAGATTCATATCCCGCCTCTGCGCGAACGCTACGGCGATAAGCTGCTGCTCGCACGCCATTTTTTGCGCATGTACACCGAACAAAATAATTCCAGCGTCATGGGCTTCGGCCCCGAAGCGGTTGAAGCCATCGAGACTTACGATTGGCCGGGCAATATTCGCGAAATGGAAAATCGAGTCAAGCGCGCCGTGGTAATGGCGGACGACAAACTCATCTCATCACAGGATCTCGGCATAGCACCAACAGGCGAAAGTCTTAATATCAATCTTCGCCATGTCAGACAAAATGCTGAGCGTGCAGCTATCTTGCGCGCCCTCACCATGTCCGAAAGTAACATCTCGGCTACCGCAAAACTGCTGGGGATCACGCGCCCCACGCTCTATGACCTCCTTAAGAAATACAACATCCAAGTCCCCAGCGGCAACCCGGAATAGCCGGCTCGACAGGGTTTTCGGGCCCTGTCGGATAATTTCACACTAACCAAACTCTGGCTTAAGCCGGCAGTTTTGCTCACTGCCGGAGGTGAATCGATTAATAGAAAAGCACTAAAAGCGAAACTTTGCTCAATAATTGAGCGAAGTGCACTTTTTTAGTGAGCATGAAAAAAGTGCTATGTCGGGGTTTTATACACTGCGGAACATCATCTTGCGCCGCTGCGCTGCAAAAACGAACTTCGATCTCGTAAAAATGACTTTGATGCCAAAAAGTAAATTTTTTGATAAAAATACAAGCCCTTGATTTAAAAAGATTTTCTCCCGGCACCACCCTCACCTCGCCCCGCTCATCTTGTAAAATTTCTGTGACGCACGTCAAAAAACGCATCTGGCACACTTCCTGCTATATGTCTCGTGCTTTGTTCAAAAGCTGCAACATAGTCCAGCTTAAAAAGCTGATTTGGGGTTCGACCACAGGAAGGAATAGGACATTATTTATGAAAAGAGGTCTGTTATTTTTCATAAAAGCCATAGCAATCAGTCTATTGTTGTCACAAACGACAACATCAGACACCGGCTACCCGTTCATCGGCAATCCTATCGATGAGCCAATTTTTCTCACTATCTGTGGGATCGCATTATTGTTTCTGGGCTTGTTTCGCTCGAAAGGCAACGCCTGAGAGCGACGCCCTTATCTCTGGTCGCGGACAACCATTCGGGTTACCTTCTAATAATATAGCGACCATTCAACCTCCCTTTTCCATCGAATTTTCATACCCACAACGTCTCTAGATGAACCCGGCAACAGACATTAAGCTATGTTGCCTTGCGCCCAATTCCCCCTGGGTGAAACTGTTATACTCCGCCGCCACATCCGGCGGTCGTGCTTTTAATTCATTCGACAACGGGTAAACCTACCGAGAGGATCTCCATATCCCATGAGTGAATCCAACCCATTCGCGTCACAAAAGCCTCGCAACAAGCGATTGCTGCAGAACCACGACACCTTAGCCCAGTGGATTCAGCATTTCCTGAACCTCGGGGTGGTGAGTGCGACTTTGTGCGCTTTTGCGTATTGGCGAGACGGGGAGGTTGCGCAGCAATATCGCACTATGCTCGCTTTTGCGATTCTGCTGATGACCATTACCTATCACATCATGGGAGTATTCCGCCGCTTCGATCGCCTGGAAGGCGCAATTCAACACTTGGCGAGAGCCTGGGGCGTCGTCATTATTATCCTCGCCTGGACCGCCTTTTTAACTCGAACATCGGAAGAGTATTCACGCCAAGTCATTGTCTACTGGGTGCTAACAGCGTTTTTTGGCCAAGCCCTCTTGCTCACCGCCACCTACAATTGGTTTAAGCTCTACCGGCGCAAATACCAGCAACGGATTCCCGCTATCATCCTCGGAACAGGGGGCGTTGCCCGCCATCTCGCTCAAAGCATTAAAAAGAATATCTGGTTGAATGACACCGTTATCGGCGTCGTGCAACATCGAGAGGAAACCAGCAATTGGACAATCAACGAAATTCCCTTATTGGGAGACGACGGGGACCTGTCCAGCATCATTAAAACCCACGGCATCCGCCGCATTTATGTCGCACTGCCACTCGCGCTGACCTATCAAGTAAAGGGCATTCACGACAAGCTATTTGCCGAAAATCTTGACCTCGTCTGGGCACCCGACATCTTCGAATTCCAGCTGTTAAATCACAGCGTGCGAGAAGTGGCAGGCATCCCACTGCTCAACTTAAATGAAACACCATTAATGGCCGGCGGCCCCGCCTTTATCAAGCTTATGATGGATAAGGGGATCTCATTGGCATTGATTATCGCACTGAGCCCACTACTGACAGTTCTTGCACTGGCGGTAAAGCTGTCGTCTCCAGGCCCGGTTATTTTTAAACAGCAACGAGATGGCTGGGACGGCAAAAAATTTAACGTCTATAAATTTCGCAGCATGTATATTCATGAAGACAAGGAAGTGGTCGAGCAAGCGAAAAAAGACGACCAGCGCATTACACCGGTCGGACGTTTTATTCGGCGCACCAGCTTGGACGAGCTGCCGCAGCTCTTCAATGCCTTAGAAGGCTCCATGTCACTGGTGGGTCCGCGGCCTCACGCGGTCTCTCACAACGTGTACTACTCCGACAAGGTAAAAGCCTACCTTGCCCGCCACCGCATTAAACCGGGCATCACCGGGTTGGCGCAAATCTCGGGGCTTCGTGGGGAGACGCAGAACATTGAGGATATGAAGAAGCGCGTGGAGCACGACTTGGAGTACATCAGCAATTGGTCACCACTGCTGGATCTCAAGATCCTGCTGCTGACACCCATCAGCTTAATTTCGAAGCGGGGCAACGCTTATTGAGACACAAGCCTGCTGAGGTGCACAGCACCTCAGCTTCTGTACTTAGCGCTGATAAAAGCGGTAGCGAAAGCGCGCACCGATATAACT
>CAYZVN010000128.1:0-5488 GCA_964482025.1 uncultured Saccharophagus sp.
TTGTGCAGCTGGGCTGTTACTGGTGGGCTGCGAGTCGCTTCGTTCGGGGAGCAAGGACGCTTCCAGTTCATCTACTGCGAGTGCGGCAGACAGCCGGTTTGTGCTGAACGACAAAGACTATTTCCAAAATCGCGGGGTCGGGGTCATGGTATTTGCTGACGCTTATCCCGAAAGTCGTCAGAGTGGCGTGATCCTTGTCAGCCACGGTACGCGCATCGCCAGCAATGGCGATTTGCGGTTGGAAGCAGCACCGGGGCAATGGAGTGCAACGCCAAAGCTTGTTAAGCGGGAAGTGGACCGGGAGCGCGGCGAAATACGCGCGACGCTGGCCTATCCTGACGACAGGCTGAAAATGAAGGGCTTCAACCCGATTTATTATCCCGACCTGGAATTGACTTACGACCTGCGAGTCAATACGGACGGCGAGGTCATTCATGTGTATGTGGATCTGCATGACCCGCTACCGGCTGAATGGATTGGTGAAGTTGGCTTTAATCTTGAGTTATACCCTACCGATTTGTTTGGTAAATCCTGGTATATGGACGATGCCAACGGCATTTTTCCTCGCCAAGCCTATGGGGTTGATGTGAAAGCAGGCTCCAAGCCGACACCGGAAATCGTTCCCACTGGCGAACTAAAAGGATATGTCCCTCTGGCCAATCATCAAGCGGTACCTGCGCCTCTGGCTGTGGGCAAACGCTTGGCCATAGCGCCGGAATCGGACGAGTTGCGCATGGTGATTGAGAGTCACCGAGAAGAGCTTCAGCTTCTCGATGGTCGTGTTCAACATCAAAATGGCTGGTTTGTGGTGCGCAGCAAAGTTGCGGCGGGTGCAACCAAAGGCGCCATTCACTGGACGATCAAGCCCAACGTCATCAAAAATTGGGTGGCACCACCGGTAATTCAGCACTCTATGGTTGGCTATCATCCAAGCCAACAAAAAGTGGCCGTGGTCGAAACCGATCCCAATGGTAAGGCCCCACGCAGAGTGCAATTGGTGCGCCTCGCAGGGGATGGCAAACACGAAGTTGTGCTGAATAAACCCTTGGCGAAATACGGCGATTTTCTCCGCTTCCACTATTACCACTTCGATTTCAGCGAGGTAAAACGCGAAGGTTTATATCAGTTGGTGCTCGGCGATACTCGCAGCAAACCTTTCCGCATTGCCAACAATGTTTACGATCAAAATGTTTGGCAGCCGACGCTCGATTATTTCCTTCCCATACAAATGGGCCATATGCGCGTCAAAGAAAAATACAAGCTGTGGCACGACGACAGCCATCGCGACGACGCTTTAATGGCGCCCGTGAACATCAACCATTTTGACGGTTATGTCCAAGGGCCGTCGACGCTGACGCGTTTTAAACCTCTGGAGCATGTGCCAGGCTTGACCAAGGGCGGTTGGTACGATGCCGGCGATGAAGACTTCCGCATTGAGTCGCAAGCCGGTGAAATCTTTATTCTCAGCGCGATTTATGATGAATTTGGTATTGCCCACGACAACACGCTGATTGATCAAAATCTGCGCCTTGTGGAAATCCGCGAGCCGGACGGTAAGCCAGACGTATTGCAGCAAATTGAGCATGGCTTGCTCACAGTTGTGGGTGGTTATCAGGCGCTGGGGCGCTTATATCGCGGGATTATTGTGCCGACCTTGTCGCAGTACGTTATGGGCGGTGATTTCTCGGGCCAGACGGATAACCTCATTTATGATCCAAAGTTGAAAGCCGGTGAACGCACCGCCACTCATTCATCTCTGCCTGATGATCGCTGGGTGTTTACGGAAGATAATCCGGCACGTGAATATCAAGCTATCGCCTATATTGCGGCAGCTGTCGGTCCAATGCGCGGTTACAACGATAAGATGGCCCGCGATACGCTTAAAGCCGCGACTGAGCTGTGGGCTGTAGAGCGTCCAGTGGAAAACGAGCAGGTACGTGCAAATAAATTACGCGCGGCCGTGGAGTTGTTCCGTGCAACCGGTAATCCGCAATATAAAACTCATATTCTTGCCGAGCGGGATTTTATTCTGGCGAACTTTGAGCAGGTGGGTTGGTACGTTGCGCGAGTTGTGCACGACCTTGGCGATCTTGGTCTGACGAGTGCCATGCGTGAATCTGCAGCTGCTTTTTATCAGAAAATTGAGCAGGGTATGAAGGACACCCCCTACGGTTTATCGTTCCAGATGCAGCTTTGGGGGCGCGGTTGGGATCTGCAGCATCAGGGTGTTGCTCACTACTTCCTACACAAAGCTTTTCCGCAAGAGTTCGGTAAAGAGTATCTGCTTAATATTCTGCACTACGTTCTCGGCACCAATCCTGGTTCCAACAATCAGTCCTATGCGACGGGTGTAGGAGCCAAATCGAAAAGTGCGGCTTACGGGCTGACGCGAATGGACTACGGTTATATACCAGGCGGCGTCATTGTGGGGACGGCATTGATCGCGCCGGATTTTCCAGAGTTGAAGGAATTTCCTTTCCTGTGGCAACAATCGGAATATGTCTTGGGTGGCGGGGCCACCAATTTTATGTTTTTGGCCTTGGCGGCTGATAAATTGCTTAATCAATAACGCTTTAACGACCACAGGGACGTGATTATTCCTTCAAAAAATAACAGCGGTTTCCTAATCTTACCGAAAGCTACAGTCTTACTAAAATCCATAGTCTCACCGGGACTACAGTCTCACTAAAACTACAATCTCACTAAAACTACAATCTCACTAAAACTACAATCTCACTAAAACTACAATCTCACCAAACGACAGCCCCACCGATAGCTACAATCTATGGCTTTAGGGTTGTTGCGTGAGCAAGGTTCGTCTATAAAGCAAGCCCTCCAAGATTGACAACCCAGCCTCCTACAGAGAGACCCATGAGATTTTCACCGATATTACTTCGTCTGATGATTTGCCCCGCCTTAGTGATTCCTGCTTACACAACAGCGGATACGGAAGCAGCCAACAAAATTCGTGAGGAAATGGTGGTTACCGGGGTAAAGATGGAAGCACCGTTGAACGTGGTCACCGATCCCAAAGCGCCGCGTCAGCCTTTGCCAGCGCAAGATGGCGCTGATTATCTCAAAACCATTCCCGGTTTCTCTGTTATTCGTAAAGGTGGCACCAGTGGCGATCCGGTCTTTCGTGGTATGGCAGGTTCTCGCCTCTCTCTTTTATTGGACGGCGACGTAATCCTGGGCGGTTGTGGCAGTCGTATGGACCCGCCGAGCGCGTATGTATTCCCAGAAACTTACGACCGCATCCGCCTAGTGAAAGGGCCGCAGTCGGTTATTTACGGTCCAGGTAATTCCGCCGGTGTGGTGCTGTTCGAGCGCGACCATGAACGTATGGCAGAACCCGGTTGGAAATTTCACGGCAGTTTGCTCGGCGGCAATTTTGGGCGTGATGACGAAGTGCTTGATCTGCAAGGTGGTACACCAGATTTTTACTTGCGAGGTATGGCCAGTCATTCCCAGCAGGATAATTATCGCGATGGCGAGGGTAATGGAGTCCACTCACAATACGACCGCTGGAACCTGAACCTCGCTGGTGGTTGGACGCCTTCTGATGATGTGATTTTTGAGCTGAGCGGCAGCCGCAGTGATGCAGAGGCCGCTTACGCTGACCGGGGAATGGATGGCTCCAAATTTAAGCGTGAAAACCTCAGCAGTAAACTGATTCTAAAAAACCTGACGCCCACATGGCAGAAATTAGAAGCGCAGGTATATTACAACTATGTCGATCACGTTATGGATAATTACACGCTGCGGCAAGCACCGATGATGATGGCCTCCAATCCAGATCGGCAAACGGAGGGTGCACGTATATTGGCGACTCTGACGCCTTTGACATTGGCAGAATTTATTGTCGGTGTGGATGCACAAGGCAATCGACACACCAACCGCGCAAGCAAAAGTCAGATGATGATGCCATATCAGATGGTCGCACGCATTGAGGATGCGTACTTCCGGCAGGTGGGTGTATTTGGCGAGTGGACACAAACATTGGCGACCCAGCAGCGTTTAATTGCCGGTGTGCGTCTTGATAACTGGCATGCAGAAGACCCGCGCGAAACTCGCACGATTGGCGATACAAATGTGGTCAATCCAACGGCAGGTGACGAGCGCAATGAGACATTATCAAGCGGCTTTTTACGCTATGAAAAAGATGCTGCGCCATTTACCTTATACGGCGGCATCGGTCGCAGCGAACGCTTTCCAGATTATTGGGAGTTGATCGGCAAGGAATCTACAACCTCTATCAGTGCCTTCGAGATAAAGCCCGAGCAGACGACACAGTTGGATATAGGTGCGGTGTATCGCAAGCATCCACTCAGAGGCAGTCTGTCAATGTTTTACAACCAAATCGACGACTACCTGCTGATCCAGTCACGCTTTGAAAAACCTACAGAAACAGGCACCAGAATGGCGACGGTCACACGCAATCTGGACGTGACCAGCTGGGGGCTGGAAGCGGATATCAGCTATACATTTGCTGAGCGCTGGCGAGCAGAAGCATCGCTTGCCAGCGTGCGCGGCACCAATAAAACCGATAATACTGACCTCTCACAAATTCCTCCGCTGGAATTGCATTTGGGTATTTATTATGACAATAAGACATGGTCGGCAAGTGCATTTTGGCGCATTGTGGATGAGCAAAATCGCGTGGATATCAACAAAGGCAATATTGCCGGACAGGATATAGGCCCTAGTGATGGCTTCAATATTTTTTCCATAAATGCCGGCTGGCGTGCCAGTAAAAACCTTTTGGTCACCGCTGGTGTAGATAATCTACTTGATAAAACCTATGCGGAACACATCAGCAAGGCTGGCGCCATGATAGCGGGCTTCGAGCAAACAACCCGCGTCAACGAGCCGGGAAGAACGCTATGGCTAAAAACACAATGGATGCTTGAATAGATATTAATAGGCGAGGAATTATGAGCGCCGTACACGTAGTGCAGCCGCTATAAAGAATTTACGTGGAACACCTGGGATGCTCAGGCTTGATCATTGCGCCTGCAATTTCAAACGTACCAGATCAAGCCTGATTGCTGAAAATGTATTACACAATCACAATTAAAGTGCTCGTCCCTGCACCAGCGCCTGACTCAATGCATTCTGAGCGATGCTGTTTAATTTCACCTGGAGGTCCGTCAAAACCGATTTTATATAAGTTCGATTGAGCTCCGCCTTGGACAGCGCATGGTGCGCTCTGCCAAGGAAGCTGAGTATTTTCCGGATAAGGCGAACGACCCAAGCCGATATATTCTCTTCCAGACTGACGCCATCACTTAGCATATAAGCTAGACGATCCATTATGGTGGCCGAAGCGCCCATAGATCTCGACACAAGCCATTCAGCGGCGCCGATACATTTCTTAATCACAAATTGAATCGCTGCATCCAACCATTCAACCGCCTTTATAGTAACGCCAACCGGGCCTTCCTCTTTGAGCCAAGCGGCAATGCTGAAATCGCTTTTTTCTTCTGGT
>CAYZVN010000129.1:0-5313 GCA_964482025.1 uncultured Saccharophagus sp.
TTTGCGCGGCGGAAAAATCAACCTTACCGGCGCCCAGGTTTGGGCGTGCGCGCCAGAGCCCAGATATGCACTTTCCCTGCTCCTGCTTTTAATAAACAGTCGCTGATCAAGTCCACAGTGGCGCCGGTGGTAATCACGTCATCGATCACCGCCACGGTCTCTCCCGCGAGCTGAGCATTGCAGACAAAGGCGCCGCGCAGGTTGGCGAAGCGGGTTTTGCGATCGAGGGTTTTTTGCGGTCGCACTTTGCCTTGGCGCTTCACCAGCGGCGCTACCGGAATAGCGGTGATTTTGTTGAGCAGGTCGGCCAGGGCGTGGGCTTGATTAAAGCCTCGCCGCAGGCGGGTGAGGGGGTGGCTGGGAACTGGTATCAGCAGGTCTGGCCAGACGGAAGGATCGTAATGCTTATCCAGATCGGCGGCGAGAAACGGCAGCAGCGCACGCGCCCAAATGTGGGGATCGCGCTTTTTAAAACGTAGAACCAGATGGTCTACCGGATGCTGGTAAAGCAGGGGGCAGACAGTGAGTTGATAGCGTTTGGGCAGCGCCAGGCAATCACCGCAAACGGGCTGGTTCACCGGCAATGGCAGGGCGCAGGTGCGGCAGCAGTGCTCGTTGAGCGGCAGATCGGTGCGGCAGGCCCGACAGATAAGATGGTCTGCGCGGGCACCGCACAGGGCGCAAAGATGGGGCAGAAAGTGATAGAGGTAGCGAGAAAGATCCATATGTAAACCAGAAAGTCCATTTCAAGTTGACAGCCATCCAATTCCACTTATGATGGCGCGCAGATACTGTATCCGTTTTGACTCATCCCGCCTATCAGGAACTTCCCATGTCAGCAGCCCAAGCTGTGCGTCATGATTGGACGCGCGACGAAATCCTCGCCCTTTTCAGTTTGCCTTTCAACGACTTGTTGTTTCAGGCCCACACGGTTCACCGCCAGTTCTTCAATCCCAATGAAGTTCAGGTGAGCACTTTGTGCTCCATCAAAACCGGCGCTTGCCCCGAGGACTGTGCCTACTGCCCGCAAAGCGCGCGCTATGACACCGGCCTGGAGCGAGAGAAGCTGATGGCGGTGGAGAAGGTGATTGAAGAGGCCCGCGCTGCCAAAGCCAGCGGGGCTACCCGCTTTTGTATGGGCGCGGCCTGGCGCTCACCGAAAGACAAAGACCTCCCTTACGTCACGTCAATGGTGAAAAGTGTGAAGGACTTGGGGCTGGAAACCTGCATGACTTTGGGAATGCTGTCGGTTGAGCAGGCTAAGACCTTGGCGGATGCCGGTCTCGATTACTACAACCACAACCTGGACACCTCGCCGGAGTATTACGGCGAAATCATCACCACGCGCACTTATCAGGATCGCTTGGAGACCCTCGCTAACGTCCGCGCTGCGGGCATGAAAGTGTGCTGCGGCGGCATTGTGGGTATGGGTGAAGAAGTGAACGACCGCGCTGGTCTGCTGCAGCAGTTGGCCACTATGGCGGAGCACCCGGAGTCGGTGCCCATCAATATGCTGGTGCGGGTGGAAGGTACGCCCTTGGCAGATGAGCAGGAGCTGGACGCCTTCGAATTTGTCCGCACCATCGCCGTCGCCCGTATCCTGATGCCCAAATCCCACGTGCGCCTATCCGCTGGCCGTGAGGAAATGAACGAGCAAACTCAAGCGCTGGCCTTCTTTGCGGGCGCCAATTCGATTTTCTACGGCGCCAAGCTGCTCACCACGCCCAACCCGGAAGCCGATAAAGACCGCCAGCTGTTCAACAAATTGGGTATTCAGCCGGAAGCTTACGAGGTTGAGCACAGTGATGAGGCGGAAGCCCACGCGCTGCTGGAGCGCGTGAACGCCGCCCAGCAGGACAAGGTTTTCTACAACGCCGCCGGCTGATGCACCGCCGCTGCGGCGGCGTGCTCTGGTACTGTGATATGTCACTATCTCTCGAACAGACGCTGCAACAGCGGTTGGCGGAGCGCAGGGCGCTGAACCGCTATCGCGTGCGCCCGGTGGTGCAGTCGCCGCAGCAGGCGGAAATCCAGGTGGATGGTCGCAAACTCATCGGCTTTTGCAGCAATGACTATCTCGGTCTGGCGAATCACCCCAAGGTCGTAGAAGCCTTCCAAAAAGCGGCTGAACACTACGGCGTCGGCAGCGGTGCCTCCCACCTGGTCTGCGGCCACTCGCAGGAACATCACCTGCTGGAAGAAGAGCTCGCCCAGTTCACCGGACGCGCCCGTGCGCTGCTCTTTTCTACCGGTTATATGGCGAATCTGGGGGCGGTGAATGCGTTGATCGGCCGCGCTGATGCAGTGTTCGAGGATCGTTTAAATCACGCCTCACTGCTGGATGCCGGCCTGCTTTCGGGCGCACGTTTCCAGCGCTTTCGCCACAACGATATCGAGCATTTGCGCCAGCAGCTCGAAACCAGCGACGCTCGCCATAAGATGATCTTGGTGGACGGGGTATTCAGCATGGACGGCGACTTGGCTCCCTTGCCGGACCTCGCGCGTTTGGCGCAGGAGTTTGATGCCTGGCTGATGGTGGACGACGCCCACGGTATGGGGTGTCTCGGCGCCACAGGTGCGGGTTGTTTGGAGCATTTCGGTTTGGGCGAAAGTCAGGTGCCGATTTTGATGGGCACTTTGGGCAAAGCCTTTGGTTCCTATGGCGCGTTTGTCGCCGGCAGTGAGGCGTTGATCGAAGCGCTTATCCAATTTGCCCGGCCCTACATTTACACCACGGCGATTCCGCCGGCCGTGGCCGCCGCGACGCGGGCGGCTTTGCGTTTGGTAGAGGAAGAGGGCGAGCGGCGGGAACAGTTGCACAAGCTGGTGCAGCGGTTCCGCGCCGGGGCGCAGGCACTCGGCCTTGAGCTGTGGCCGTCTCTGTCCGCGATCCAACCCATTATCGTCGGCGATGATGCCCGCGCATTGCGTTTGGCTGAGCAACTGCGCCAGCGCGGCTATTGGGTCAGCGCCATTCGCCCACCTACTGTGCCCGAAGGCACCGCGCGGTTGCGGGTGACCTTGTCGGCCGCGCATACCGAGGCTCAGGTGGATGGCCTTCTCGATGCGCTAAAGGACAGTTGGCGAATGGTGGGAGACGCCGGTGTCTGAACAGTGGGTTTTTCTACACGGCTGGGGCAGTGACGCCAGCCTCTGGCGGCCTCTCTGCGAGCAGCTGCCCGGTCGTCATCACTTTATTGAGCTGCCGGGGTTCGGCCGCGCCGGCAATGAGCTGGTGGCACTGGAGGCGTTCCTCGATCAAGTCGCTGCTCAGTTGCCACCATGTTGTGTGCTGGTGGGCTGGTCCTTAGGGGGCATGCTCGCCACCCAGTTGGCTCACCGCAATTCGCAAAAGGTTAAAGCCTTGATCACCATCGCCTGCAATGCCGTATTTGTCGCCCGCGACGATTGGCCAGAGGCGATGGAGCCCGCGACCTTCGCCCAGTTTTATCGTGATTTCGAAGCCGACGCCGCTGCGACCTGGACGCGTTTTTGCGCTTTGCAGGCACTCGGTGACCGCAAACGCAAAGTTGTGGCTCCGTATCTGCGCCAACAGACTCCGCCGCGACCGGAGCAGCAAGCGGTTTGGGCGCAGGGGCTGTGCTGGCTGGAGCAGCTGGATAATCGCAACGTTCTGGCGCAATCGAGCCTTCCCCAATACCACTTATTCGGCGCGGCGGATGCTTTGGTACCTACGGCAGCTGCGGACCGTTTGCGCGACCTGTTGCCGCCAGCGGCCGAGGTAGAGGTCCTGCCGCAAACTGCTCATGCACCTCATTTGGCCGAGCCGGAGGTCATTGCGCAAAAAATCCTAAATTGGCTTGCTCCTCCACTCGATAAGCGCCGTGTGGCGCGCTCGTTTGGTGAGGCGGCCGGAACCTACGACCAGTACGCCCATATTCAGCGCCGTGTGGCTCAGGATCTGCGCGAATGGTGCTCGGCCAGTACCGGACCGGTGCTCGACCTCGGCTGTGGTACCGGGTATATGGCCGAGCTGCTGGCAAAAACCTTTGCTGAGGAGGAGTTGCTGCTGGCCGATCTCGCCCAGCCGATGGTGCAACTCGCCAAGCAAAAACTGCCTGCGGCGAGCGGACTGGTGGCGGATGCGGAAGCTCTGCCGTTGGGGGAGGCGTCGCTGGGCGGGATAGTCTCAAGTCTTGCTTTCCAGTGGTGCCATGATTTGCGCCGGGTCGCGCGGGAAGCCTATCGAGTGCTCCAGTCGGGCGGCGAACTGGTGTTTTCCACCCTCGGGCCGGACACTCTGCAAGAGCTGAAAAAGGCCTGGCAAAACATTGACTCCTACACCCACGTCAACCATTTCCATTCACCGGATGCCGTGCGAGCAGCGCTGGAAGCAGGGGGATTTGCCCAGATCGAATTGCAGCGTTACTCGCTGGTGGCGCAATACGACGATCTCATGCCGCTGCTGCGCGAACTCAAAGGCATAGGCGCCCACAACATCAACCCCGGCAGCCGCCCCGGCCTTACCGGTGTGCGCCAGTTGCGCCAGCTGGAAGAGGCCTACCAAGCCTTTCGCGACGCCGATGGCAAGCTGCCCGCGACCTACGACGTCCTTCTGGTGAGAGCCAAAAAGCCATGAAAAACACCTACTTTGTCACCGGCACCGACACCGGCGTCGGCAAAACCCTGGTCACGGCGGCGCTCCTGCATCTGGCGGACAAACAAGGTCTCAAAGCTTTCGGCCTCAAACCGGTGGCGGCGGGTTGCGAATCCACACCTCAAGGCCCGCGCAACGAAGATGCTCTGCTGCTGCAGGCTCATAGCAACGTGCAAATGCCCTACGAACAAATCAACCCCATCTCCCTGGGCGCCGCTAAAGCACCGCATATCGCGGCGGTGGAAGAGGGCAGGCGGCTGAGTCTGGACCGCTTGGTCGGCCTGTGTCGCGGTAGTCTGATGCAACCGGCGGATCTGCGTTTAATCGAAGGCGCCGGCGGTTGGCGCGTCCCCCTCAACGACCGGGAAAATCTCAGCGGACTGGCCATCCAGCTGCAAACCCCCGTTATCCTCGTAATCGGCCTGCGCCTGGGCTGCCTAAACCACGCCCTCCTCACCGCCGAGGCCATCCAGCGCGACGGTTTAGCGCTAGCCGGGTGGATTGTCAGTGAGGTAGACCCAGACATGGACTCAAAAGCCGAGAACATCGCCACCCTCAAAACACAACTGCCGGCCCCCTGCCTGGGAGTGATCCCTGCATTGGCGCCAGTAAGCGTGGAAAAGGCGGCGGAGTATCTGAAAATGGACGTGCTTATCGGATAGCACATTCAGCCCCTCCCCCTGGTAAGGGGGAGG
>CAYZVN010000130.1:0-5114 GCA_964482025.1 uncultured Saccharophagus sp.
AGCGGCTAACAGGCTGCGTCTGCAGGCGCACAAGTAAAGCGGGCCAATTACGGCCCATGTGTCTGAATAAAACTCCCCACCACTTCCATCGCCTGACGTTGGATTTTGGGAATGCTCTGACCCACATCCACTTCGATAATATCCGGCTCGTCAACAGCTGCCTCCAGCGCGGCGTATTGGCTGTCCAATAATCCTGCAGGCATGAAATGGTTGGCTCTGGCTTCCATACGGCGGCGGATGATTTCCTGCGGTCCCGCCAGATGGACGAATAAAGTTGGGTAGCCGAGTTCGCGAAATCTCTGCCGATGCGCCCGCCGCAAACCTGAATAGGCCAATACACAGCTTTCACCTTTCTCTCGATGTGCTCGCAAGGCGTCGCACATGCTGGCGATCCAGGGGGCGCGCATGGCATCGGTGAGTGGCTTTCCGCTTGCCATATGGGCTTTGTTTTCCGCCGAGTGAAAGTCGTCAGCTTCCAAAAAGCGCAGGCCGAATTTTTTCGCCAAATGTTTGGCCAGAGTTGTTTTTCCGCAACCACTGACGCCCATGCTGATGATGAGAACGGGAGTGGGAAAGGGCGAGGCGTTCATGGGGTATCTCTTGGAATATGGGCAAAGGCCCCCTAGGGGGCCAGATGTCTTACGCCGGCAGAATCACGTCAACTTTATAGGATCGCCCCGGCTCTATGGTCTCGATCCGGTTGCCCTGGATCTCAGCGCCATCGACCCGGATACTGGTCGCCGCTTGTCCTGCTTTACGCGAATAGCTCACCTCGAAAGTCGCACCGCGGAATTCGCGGGTGGCTTTCGCCGTGGGCCAATCTTTGGGCAATTGTGGCTCGATCAATAAGCCGGTGGGACATCCTTTCAGGCCGAACAAGCCTTCGATCAGCGAGCGATAAACCCAGGATACGGTGCCGGTGTTGAACAGCTGACTAGAACGCCCAGCGGTGCGCGGGTGTTGATAGTAGGCGCCGCGATAATAATTGGGGATGTACACCGGCATTTGGCCGCGCTGCAGATAATCCGCATCGTCCGGGCCGGAGAGCATCTGGCGTAGCAGGCGATAAGCTCGGTCAGAATCTTGAATGGTGTAAAGGCTGTAGATATAGAAAATAGCGGCGTGATTGTAGACCGAGCCGTTTTCCGCCGAGCCGGGGAATTTCTGCGTCACACGGCCCACGTCGTCGCGCATTTTGGTGTAGGCCGGGGCGAGCATCATAACGCCGTAGGGCGTTTCCAATTGTTCTTCAACGGCTTTAATCATGGCCGAGCGTTTATTTTCGTCCGCAGTGCCACCCAGGATTGCCCAGCTTTGCGGGTTGAGGAAAATACGGCCTTCTTTATCTTTTGCGACACCAAAAATCACCCCGTCGTCGGTGATGCCGCGGCCGTACCATTCACCGTCCCACATATGGGTATTCACCGCTTTATTAACCTCGCGGGCGCCGGCGCGGAATTCCGCCGCTAAATCGTTTTGTTGCAGATGCTCGCAAATATCCGCCCACAAGTTGAGGGCATAGGCGGTGGCGACGGACAGCCAACCGGACACGCCTTTGCCTTTATAGCCCACCATGTTCATTGGATCGCACCAGTCGCCCTGGGCGATATAGCTCAAGCCGCGCTCGTCGCGGGCTGAGAGCAGCCAGCGCATGGCGTTGCTAATGCGCTCGAAGGCTGTTTTGGTTTCGTCCCCCTCCCAGGCTTTCACCGGCTCATCGAGCATGCCGTAGTCATTGGTTTCATCAAGATAAGCGCGCAGACACACCGGCAGCCATACGCAGTGGTCGGTGTGCGGAATCTGGTTGATGTATTTCAGTTCAGCGCCTTCGATCAGCAAAATACCATCGGGGATTGCGCCATTGTGTTCCTGCTGGCTCAGCGCATGTAAAAATGCAGCGCGGGCGACCTCCGGTTTAACGTAGGTCATGCCCATATTGTCTTGCAGATAATTGCGCGTCTGCGGATCGGTGGTGAGGCGATTGACGTCGCCGTGGTAATAAACCTGGCGCGGCAGCCAGTGATTAACGAATTGATCCAGATGCGTGTCCGGCGTTTCAATTTGCAGAACGCCTTTGCCCGCTTTGATGTAAGCGGCGTATTGCGCTTTGGTAGCGGAAAAATTTTCGTCGGCAAAAAAGCGATCGCGCAGCTGAATAATTTCCGCATCGTCGAACGCGGGACCGAGCAAGAATCGATAGGACTCGCTTGCTTGCGGCGCCAGCTCAATGCGGTACTGGAGCACTGCTGCGGGCGTTTCGTAGAGCGCGTCGCCGTTGCTCAGGGTGTCCTGCTGTACGCCGGCGGGATTGTGCAGACCGCCTTCGCCCTCGAAGGCTTCGCGAGCGCACTCAAAAGCGTCGGGTGCGCGGTCGTGGAGGAAAAAGGTCTTGTCTTTAAAATCCTTGTTTTTGAAATAATCGGCCACTTTTTGATAGGGCGTTACGCAGGCGGCAACTACGCCGCCCAAGTCTTCGCGATACGCGGCGGACTGGTTCATCCAGCTCATGTAACCCACGGCGATATAGGGATAGACGCTTAATTTTCGCGGTTTGCCCGACAGGTTGGTGACTTTGATCTGCCACAGCTCCACCACGGCATCCGTCGGCAAACTCAGCTCCATTTCCACGCGAATGCCCAGATGTTCCACCGTCCAGCGAATATCACTTTTGCCCACTGAAAAAGTGAAGTGGTCGAGTTGTGCGCGCACGGGTTCATATGGTGCCGAGAAGATTTCGCCGGTTTCTTCGTCTTTGATGTAGCAGAAGCGGCCCGGATGATGAGCGTAATAGGGCTGCTCCGGTTGCATAAAGGTTTTGGCTTCCAGATTTGGCGCATAGGTGTATTTTGCCGGCTCCGGCTGCATAAATTGCGCGACCGTGAAGCCGCGGCAATTGACCTGAATCATCATCTTCTGATTCCACAAAAAGCCCGCAGCTCGCGGCATGTCCGTCGGGCTGGATAGTTCAAATCGTTCGCCGTTATCTTGGGCTTGCAACAACATAGAGGCACTCCGGTGTCAGAAAAAAGGCGCTTATCGAAAGCGCCTTGGCATTAAGTCGTGTTGGTCGTGATAAAGCAGTGGATCTGTAATTACACCGAGGGTTCGGCGTTCCTTTGGTCTTCTCGCTCTTTTAAATCGCGCTGAATGACTTCTAATTTGTCATCGCTGAGATCGTAAAAAATCAAGGACAAGGCCGTCAGCAGCGCAAACAACCCGGGGACAAAGGTTTGCATATAAATAATCGAGTCGAGGGAAGCGCCGTCCTGCATTTGCCCCGCTTGGTAGCCCATAGCTGCCAACACCGAAAGCATTAGGGCAGAGCCACCTGCGCTGCCCAACTTTTGGGAAAAGGTGGTAGCCGCGAATGTCATGCCGGTCGCCCGGCGGCCATTTTTCCACTCATTAAAATCGGCCACGTCCGCGTACATTGCCCAAGTGATGGGCGGTTTAAAACCCAGGGCGATACTGATCAGGATATTGAGGATAAACATCCACACGATTTCCGAGGGCAAATCAGCGCTGTCCTGCACCGTGCCGTCGGCTCGGGTCAAGATTACGCTGACCACGTTCTCGGAGACGTCGCTCAAGTTCAAGGTGGGGCCGGTTTCTTCCAGCGCAACGCGCTTCTTGATGATCCAGAATATTTGTTTGTGTTGCAGCCACTGATAGACATCGCCGTCACGGTGGTCTGTGCCCAGCAGATCCTGCGCCTGGAGCTGTTGAACCTCAGTGTTGTACACATCCACCACACCAAGATGAGCGGGCTTAGGGATAAAGGTAAATAGGATTGATAAGGCCGCGACTATGCACATCAACACCATCAAGAGCTTGCGCTTATCGATAAAGCGGGTAAAGGTGGAGGCAACCATCGCGCCGACCATTAGGCCGGCCATCTGCAACCCTATATAGTTGCCCAGCAAATCCGGACGCTCGACAAAGTAGCGGAAGTAGTAGGCGGCGGAGCTGCCTCGCAGTGTCATGGTCACCATAAAGACTAACGCGAGCACGAAGAGCATTAGCCAGGGACGGCAGACAAACAGGTCTTTAAGGTCGTTCAGTGGGTTGGTTTTTTCCTGATTTGCTGGCGGCTGGACCCGCTCTTTGGTGGACAGGAAGGTAACCAGAAATAAACATGAGGCGATTACCGCATAGATGACCATAGTCATTTGCCAGCCTTTGGCGCTGTAACGGTCGCCATCACCAAAGTACTCCGCCAAATCGGGGGTCGCGGCACCCACGATAATGCTGCTGAAGTAGGCAAAGAAGAAGCGCGTACTGTTAAGGCTATTGCGCTCGCGAGTGTTGGCGGTAAGCACGGCCGACAAGGAGTTGTACGGCATATTGAGAATGGTGTAACAGAGCATCAGCAAGCTATAAGTGGCATAGGCCCAAATCAGCTTACCCGTATCGCCCAGGTCGGGCGTGCTCATGGTGAGGATACCCGCCCCCATCATCGGGAGTGCGCCCCAGATCAAATAGGGGCGAAACTTTCCCCAGCGAGTGTTGGTGCGATCGGCAATGCCGCCAATAATGGGATCGGTAATAGCGTCGATGATTTTGGTGAAGGTCACCATGGTGGCGGCCGCCGCCGCGCTTATGCCGAAGACGTCGGTATAAAAGAAGACTAGATAGGAGCCAATGATTGCCCAATAAAAATTAAAGCCCGCGTCGCCTAAGCCAAAGCCAATTTTTTCTCCCCAACTGAGCTTAGCGGTCCTATCCAGAGCGTTACCGCCACGCGTGGAGGTTTGTTGATTGGTTGACACTTTTTGCTCCCCAGACTTGATCTTATTTATATTTGTGGGCGCGTAGGATAAACAGGCTGCCAGGGGAAATCCAGAGCGCTGCGGGCCGGAATCGTATTTCTATGATCCGCTTCAGCTTGAGAACGGGGGATGCCTAGGGCGTCACATTCAACAAGCTTCCACTCAGGTGGCCTCGGAATGCATTTACAACGCGATCTACCGGGGCTTCTAATTCCATCAAAAGGGGTTTGATGGTATGTTAGAGGCCGTTTTTACCGTCTCTCCATTCACTCCTCAACAGCAGAATTCGATCTCACTATGAAACCACAATCCGATATCGGCCTGATTGGCTTGGCCGTCATGGGT
>CAYZVN010000131.1:0-5081 GCA_964482025.1 uncultured Saccharophagus sp.
ACCCTTTGCTTAATCAATAAAAAGAAAACAGGCATATCCTCAACCAGATACCGCTTGGCCAGTCTTTTCGGCTCTTGAGATAAGCGAAAGAGCCATTCCAGCCCTACTCGAGTCATCCATTTGGGCGCGCGCTGTAGGTTGCCGCTCTCGAATTCGATAGTCGCACCTATGGCGAGATAACGAGTGACTTCTGGCATCTTCTCGCGGTGCTCACAGATCCACTTTTCCTGCTTGGGCGCACCAACGCCAATGGCCAGGGTGTCGGCTCCAGACTGACGAATCAGGTCGAGAATTTTATCTGTTTGCGCTGCGGATTTCTCAAATCCAAACGGGGGAGAGTAAGTGCCTACGATAATTTGGCTGTTGGTTCTCTGGTTGATGTTGTCTTTTGCAATCAGCACCGATTCGTCGGTGCCACCAAGCAAGAAGACTTTGGCACCACCTGCCTTGTTTGCGTGGTATTCACAGAAAGCGGGAAAGAAGTCCGATCCTGTTATCTGAGCGCGTAGCGCATTGCGGGGAAACAGAATTCTGCTTAGGAGGTACAGAATACGGCTATCGCATACCGTATAGGCAGCCTGCTGATAGCATTGGTAGAACTCCTGGTCTTTTTGTAATTTTATTAAATGGTCGATATTGGGAGTAACGAGCAGGCCCTGTTGAAACTGCTGTAACAGTTCTTCCATTGTGAGGTTATCCATTTCGACATTTAACAGCTTTACTTTTGGGTTAAGCATATTGACCACTTCGTATATATAAATTGGTTGTTGATGGCGCACAGGGCCATCTAAAACTGCAATTTTTGGCTGATTTTTAGTAGGTACGCGGTGACTGCAAAAAACAGACTCATAGCAATGGCCAAGCCTATGTTGTTTGGTAAGCCCGCATGAGCCATCGCGTCTTTTGCTGGCAATACTAGCTCGTGTAGAACAAACAGTGGAAATGCCAGAAGCCCGACGCTGGCCAGTAGTTCAAGCAAGAGGCGGCTGGGCTTACTCATAAGGTGATAGCGATTCAGGATCTGGTTGCAGCCAACGAGCATTAGCAGGCACGCTCCTACGTAGAAGAACCAGCGCCAAGCTTCCACCATTCGTGTGGGCCAGACGGTCCACATATCCAGTTGTTGCGCAGCTTGCGAATACAGTAAGGATATTGCAAGGCACATAAGGGCAAATATAAGCGCAGGCTTTTCGCCCAAGTGAAACGTATCTCTTTGGGTTAAGCCGATTCCAATAGCGATGCCGACGAACACACCACACGCCATATTGAAATAGCTGTATTTGGCCGCAATCAGCAGCTTACCAAATTCTGCGAAGCCCTCCATGGGGATACGTGTAAGTGGTTCGGTATAAACGAGATATAGCAAATGACTTACTACCGCGATCAGTAAGGCTGTGATAATGGGTTTGCCGGAGCGCTTTAAGAGCGAGAACCACCAATAGAGGCTCAGGGTGGCGAGCAAATAAAATGTTAGGACGTTATAGAAGCTTACGGCGAAGCGGGTGTAGGTGATGTTACCGTGCTCCAAGAGCGTCATGCCGATATTGACACTGCCGAGCAGTAAGACACCGATCCCTAATACCAAAAAGATCGGTTTTGTCAGGCTTGCCAAGCGCTGGGGGGTGCGCACAAATAGAGGATAAAAACTGTATCCCATCGTTACGCCATACATGATGGCAAAGCCAGGAGTACCGAAAGCAAGGAAAGGGGCGAGAAAAGGTTTTGCAGCTTGAGCCCAGTCCGGCAGCCGCTCAAGAAAGCCTTCCGACCAGTGGGCAAAAATAACCAGCAACACCAAAACGCCCCGTACAGCCTTGATATTGAGCGTATTTTTGTAGTGTTCCTGTAAGGGTTCGTGTGCAGTTTGGGGGGCTGTCGGAGCGTCTTTCCCGTCGCGTTCAGCCGCCGCAAGTTGAGCGATTGACTTGCCTTGTAGAATGCCTCGGCAGATATGGTCAGGTATCCCCATCCGCTTCATTTTAACGATCGCAGTGATGGCCGTTAGTGAGTCGCCACCAAGATCGAGAAAGCTTTCGTGGATACCGATATGCTCAATTTTAAGCAGTTGCTGCCAGAGTGCCACCAGTTCATGCTCTCGAGCGCTCAGTGAGCGCTCATCCAATTTTGGCGGAGTGTCCGCAGCTTGGGTAAAGGGGCGACTCTTTTCAAATTGTGCACTTAACGTCTTGCGTTGTACTTTTCCTGTCGGAGTTACCGGAATTTTATCCACCGCCATAAAGTGCAGGGCATTGCCCACAACCACTTTCATATCGGCAAGCACAGATTCGGTAGCCGTTTTGAGGATGCGAGTATCAATGTTGATTGAGGAGTCGTAGGCGATGAGGACGCCGTCACCACGCATTTCGTCTTTTACCCTCGCACAGGCAATGCCCGTTTCGAGGCCAAGTGCACGGCGTAACTCGCGCTCAACATTGTCCGGTACAAGTTTCACGCCACCGCAATTAATAATGTCGTCCGCTCGTCCCAGGTAGTGCACCAGTCCATTGCGGATTTCACCAAGGTCGCCCGTGGTCAACCATCCTTCGGAGTCGGTAAGGGGCTGGAGCTCTCCGTCAATTAATCGCTGTTGAGCAACGACGCTGCCGCGAATGGTGATTTTCCCCTCGCTGTTGCAGCGAATTTGCGTATCCCCGACAGTGCCGCCCACCGACTCTAGTATGGCGGGGTCGTCCGTTTTGTGGATGGATAAGAACGTGGAGCGGGAAGCTTCCGTGAGTCCGTAATGCTGGACAATAATGGCCGAGGGAAAAAGCTTTTTAAGCCTCAATTTTTCCTCGGCGCTCATATACTGACTGCCGATTTCAATCCACTTTACTTTATGAGTTTCGTCTCCGAACAGATCTTCGCATTCAAAGAGAATTCGCCATAAGCTCGGAACTGCAGAAATCGCGTTGATCTGTCCGCTTTCTAACATGCTCTTGATTTCCAGCGGATTGAAACCGTCGGCGGGAATAAAAAATTTACCTCCTACGGTGGCGACGGCGCGGCATCTTCCGAAGCCAAAAGAGTGGTACACCGGCACGCCGATGTATTCGCGGATGCTGCTATCCATCTGCATAACCAAGTTCAACCGATCCACCATGTCCGCAAGATTCTTGTGTGAGATCAGAATGCCTTTGGGTTTTCCTTCTGTACCGGAGGTAAATGAAATTTGCGCGATGTCGTTGCTGTACTGAGGAGTAAACGTTAATTCAGCCCAGCCAGTGTCAGTTGCGGGGTCAACAATATTATCGATTGTTAATCCCGATTGGCGCTCCAGATCGTCTGTGCTGCGCAGCAAAACGACGGTTTGACCTTGCTGGTAAAACTGAAAAAGTTGCCGAACAAAGTCAACGCTGTTCTTAGCGATCACTCCATGAGCGGATAATTTCGATGGATCCAAACGACACCCCCGGCAACTTGGATAGCATATTGTAATAGTCGAGCCGCGAGAGACGGTTTTTTGGTTGCCCCGGCATCCTCGGCGCGTTTAATTGTGTGGAATGCTACATCTTTTACAGAGATGGCTAACATGCGGTTGCGCCCACACGGTGTAAATATGTGGCGATTCTAAACACATCACCGGGTGGAGTACACATGCCGGTCGAGGCCGCCGGACTCCAGCTGTCAACGCGGGTGCTCAAACAGGTAAAAGGTCGCAACAATGTGGGAAAGCCGATTATGTGAGATAGTGGGCGCGCGTATAATCGCCACAAACTGATCAGGAATGTGCAAGGGGGAGAGAGTGCGAATATATAACTCATGGGCGTTGATTGCGCTTGGTGGTGCGGCGCTTTCGCAGGTGGCTTGGGCGCAGAGCCAAGATGATAGGGTCGGCTTGAGCGTCGATGGCGCCATTGATGTACGGGATGTGAAAAACGCGGGCTTGCGGCCGGATTCGGAGGAGAAGGTCAGCGAGATTCAGACGATCACCAGTCTGTCGGCAAATGGCGAGCTCAATGGGCAGTGGGCCGACTTCACAACCAATTATCAGGTGGAAGACCGGCGTTATTCCGAGTTCGATGATGAGGATGAGCGTCTAATTTTGGGCGACTCCGCACTCACGCTCGGTCCACAACACCGCCGCTATTATATGCAGCTGTCACACTCATCGCGTGAAGTCTCTCTCGATCCTCTTGCCGCTGACCGCCCGGCGAATCGCGACAATCGCGTGCTTGTCTCAGCTGTGCTTTATGGCTCGGTTAGTCCGGGGACTGGAAATAAGCTGGGCTTTTGGGTTGGCGCAACGGACATTCAGTTCGATGAGAGCACGGCTAATGAGTCGCGGCGGTATAACTTCGGTTCTGCATTTGAGCGCGCCGTTTCGCCGGTGAGCCAGATGGGGATTAGCGTCACAGGTTATGAGCTGGAGTATGACAACCTAGAAGACAGCGAATTAACTTATTCCCGCGCGGCGCTCACCTGGCGTACCGAGCTGCGCCGTCTTTCGTACGGGTTTGAAATTGGCGGTAACCGGATAAAGACGGAAACCGATACCCATACCTCTCCTTCAGTCGCGCTGAACCTCGGTTATACCTCGGGACCACAATCGGTAGCCTTCACTTTCAATCAATATTTGTCGGATACCTCTCAAGGGGGCCAGGGGACTGCGGAAGCAACTCCAATTACCCGCGTGGAGGTAGATGGCCGTTTGGGTGACGTGGTGGACCAGTATAAGCTGCAGCAACTTGCTTTCTCCTGGACCCATGCGCAAGTGTGCGCGGGTTGTATCTTGCGTTTCAATGTCGGCATGGATCAGGAGGAATATCTCACCTTTGCGGAGTTTGATTCCCGTGAATTGTCAGCGGGCCTGCAGTTCAGCTACCGCGCGACCCCCTCGTTGATACTTTCGCTGCGCAGCGATTATCGGAATTTTGACGAAATAAATGCGGAGCCGGATACCGGCTATAAAGACTTGCGAACCGAGTTCGCCTTCAGCTTTCCGAGAATTATCCGGGACGGCCAATTAGATGTGTTTGCCGGCACCGAAAAGCGAGATTTTGATCTTGGTGAGGGGTACGATTCGAGTTATATCGGTGCGCGCTTTCGCTACCGCTTTTATCAGCGCTAAGTACAGAAGC
>CAYZVN010000132.1:0-5021 GCA_964482025.1 uncultured Saccharophagus sp.
TCCGCGAAATGGTGGGGCAGGAGCACGTGCTCAAGGCGCTGATCAACGCGCTCGATCACAATCGCTTGCACCACGCGTATCTTTTTACCGGCACTCGCGGCGTCGGCAAAACGACCATCGCCCGCATACTCGCCCGCTGCCTCAATTGCGAAGTTGGGATCAGCTCTGCCCCCTGCGGCGAATGCTCGGCCTGCCGGGAGATCAACGAAGGGCGCTTTATCGACTTGATCGAAGTGGACGCGGCTTCCCGCACCAAAGTGGAAGATACCCGCGAACTGCTCGATAACGTGCAATACGCACCAACCCGCGGCCGCTTCAAAATCTATCTGATCGACGAAGTGCACATGCTCTCCAATCACAGCTTCAACGCCTTACTGAAGACTCTGGAAGAGCCGCCCGCCCACGTAAAATTTCTGCTGGCTACAACCGATCCGCAAAAGCTTCCCATCACCATTCTGTCCCGCTGCTTGCAGTTCAACCTTAAGAACATGAGCCCCGAGCGCATAGTGCAGCACCTACAGCATGTGCTGCAGGAAGAAATGGTGCCGTTTGACGAAGCGGCGCTGTGGCAGTTGGCGCGCTCGGCCGACGGCAGCATGCGCGATGCGCTGAGCCTCACGGATCAAGCGATCGCTTTTGGCAGTGGCAAAGTGGCGTCCACCGATGTGTCGGCGATGTTGGGCGCTATCGACCATAAAGTGATTGAACAGTTGATGACGGCGTTGATCGAGGGCGATGGCGCCGCGCTGTTGCAAGCCGTGGCGCAGTTTGCCGAGCAGTCGCCGGACTACCACAGCGCCCTGGGTGACTTCATCACCTTGCTGCACCGTATTGCCATAGCGCAGGCCCTGCCGGAGGCGGTGGACAATAGCTACGGCGACCGCGAACAAATTCTGAAATTCGCAATGGCAGTGGCACCGGAAGACGTGCAGCTGTTTTACCAAACCGGCCTGCTGGGGCGGCGCGATTTGCCGCTGGCACCCGATGCGCGCAGCGGCTTTGAGATGACCCTGTTGCGTATGCTGGCGTTTAAGCCTCAGGGCGTGGTGGATGTGCCCAGTCAGCCGCTGGCGCGCACGGCACCGGCGGTGACGCCGCGCGAGGAGGTGGCGGCGCCACCGGAGCCGAGCCCAGAGGAGGACACCTCCGCAAAAAAGCCTGAACCGGTGTCGGCACCGTCGTCCATGTCGACGGCCGCCACCGCTGTATTGCAGAGTATGGCCGCGCCCTCTGCGCCACCAGCGGAGGAGCCTCCTCCGCCAGAGCCACCGCCGCCACCCGCTGCGCCCGCAGAGCCGGCAGCGCCGCTCCCTGCAGCGGTCGCGCGCTTGGAAGACTTGGCGCCAGAGCATTGGCTGGCGGTTTATCAGGCGTTGAGTATTCGCGGTGTGCTGCAAAGTACCGCGTCCAACTGCGTGTTGCTAGAGCGCCAGGGCACCGAGCTGGTGTTCGCTCTGGATGAAGATAAAGGCAGTCTCTACGACGACTCTCACCCGCGTCGCTTGTCTGAGCTCTTAGAAGCTTATTTTGCCGCGCCGGTGCAGGTGACAATTCGCATCCAGGCTCTGCCGCCCGGAGTGGAAACGCCTGCCGCGTGGGGCGAGCGCCAGCGCCGGGAAGCGCGCGAGGCCGCACTGCAGCGCCTGCGCGCCGATCCATTGGTGCAGCAGTTGAAAGAGGCGTTTGACGCGAGTTTGGATGAGGAGTCAGTCACATATTCCTGACCCCCTCCCAGCCTCCCCCTTACCAGGGGGAGGAGTTGAACCCACTCCGATCTAATAGGGGAGGAGAGTCGGCTCCCTCCCCTGATAAGGGGAGGGCAGGGGTGGGGTCATAAATCAACTAACGAGGTGCAACCATGTTTAACATGGACGACATTATGAAACAGGCCCAGGCCATGCAGGCCAAGATGCAACAAATGCAGGAAGAGTTGGCCAATATTGAAGTGGTCGGCGAAGCTGGTGCCGGCTTGGTTAAAGTGACGATGAGCGGTCGCAACGATGTGCGTCGGGTCGAGATAGATCCCAGCCTGTTCAGCGAAGAGAAAACCTTGCTGGAAGATTTGGTCGCCGCCGCTGTCAATGATGCGGTGCGCCGTACCGAAGAAGCCAAAAGCCAGAAAATGGGCGGCTTGGCGGCCGGCCTTAATATTCCACCCGGCTTCAAAATGCCGTTCTGAGATTTTGCGTGTTAAGCCCTCTGATTGATCATCTGATTCGTTCCCTGCGCATTCTGCCGGGCGTTGGCCCCAAATCGGCCCAGCGGGTTGCGCTCTACTTGTTGGAGCGCAACCGCGAAGGCGCGGTGTCGTTGGCGCACGCCTTACTGGCGGCGGCGGAGCAGGTGAAGCAATGCCGCAGCTGCCGCACCCTGACGGAGCAAGAACAGTGTGCGATCTGCGCTAATCCGCGCCGCGATGCCAATTTGCTGTGTGTGGTGGAAAGTCCTGCCGATGTGTTCGCGCTGGAGCAGTCCGGCAATTTCAGCGGCCAGTATTTTGTGCTCCACGGCCGCCTTTCGCCAATTGACGGTATAGGGCCCGCTGAACTCGGCATAAGCCAGCTGGTTGAGCGCATGGGGCAGGCAGTTGAGGAAGTGATAGTGGCGACCAATCCGACCATGGAAGGGGAGGCCACGGCCCATTACATTGCGGAAAAGGCCAAGCAGCTGGGGGTCAAAGTCACGCGCATCGCCCACGGTGTGCCGATTGGCGGAGAGCTCGAATATATTGATGGCGGCACTCTGGCCCACGCGCTGGCGAGCCGGCGGGAACTGTAAATGCGTGAACCTTTATTTTCAGGAGCAGATGTTTTGAGCGAATGCACTCAACCCATCGTCTGGGTCGCCGAGTTTCGGCAGTTGCAGGCGCTTTGTGAGCAGTGGCTAACCTTGCCTTGGTTGGCTTTGGATACTGAATTCATGCGCACCAACACCTTTTATCCGGTGCCGGCATTGGTGCAGGTGAACGACGGTCAAGCAAACTATCTTATAGACCCGCAAGCCATCGAGAACCTGAGCCCGCTGGCGCAAATCATCAGCGCGCCCCAAGTGCAAAAAGTGCTGCATGCGTGCTCGGAAGATCTGGAAGTGTTTCAGGTATTGCTGAAGTGCCTGCCCGTCAACTTATTGGACACCCAAATCGCCGCCGCTTTTTGTGGTTATGGCTATTCCGTTGGCTATGCCAATTTAGTCAGCGCGGTGTTGGATATCCAACTGCCCAAAAGTGAAACGCGCTCCAATTGGTTGCAGCGCCCGCTTACCGACGCGCAGCAAAACTACGCCGCATTGGATGTCGAATACCTGTATCGCTTGACGGTCGTGCTCAAAGATCAGCTGCAAGCGCGAGGACGCGAGCAGTGGGTGGCGGAGGAGTGCGAGCAACTGCTGCACCATTTTCTCGAAGGTCAAAAGCTGAGTAATGCCGGCCAACGCTTTCGCGGAGCGTGGCGGCTTAATCAGCGCCAGTTGGCCGCGCTTATGGAACTGGCAGCTTGGCGCGACCAGACGGCGCAGGCTCGCAACTTGGTGCGCAGTTATGTGGTGCGCGACAAAAGCTTGTTCGCCATAGCGGAGTTGCTGCCAACCCATATCTCACAGCTGCGCAAAATTCCGGAGTTATCGGAAAAAAGTATTCGCCGCTACGGGGAATTGATAATGGAGCGTTTGGCTGCGGTGCGGGACATTCCCGAGCAGGACCTGCCCGCGCGCTTGCCTCGGCCGCCCAGTTCGGCGCAGCAGTCACAGATCTCCACAATGCGTGAAGCCTTGGCGGAGCTCGCGCAGGAAGTGCACATCGCGCCTGAGTATCTCGCCCGCCGGCGCGATTTTGAGTTTATGATGCGCGCCTTACACGAAGGCCGCAGCGGCGACGACGTGTTTCCCCCTGGTCTCAACGGCTGGCGCGCCGAGCTGGTCAAACCTCGTTTGCAGAAACTTTTATGAATGGTGTGATTTGCTGCGTCTATCGCAGCTCAAAAAAAGACGAAACCTATTTGTATATCGACAAAAGTCGCGGCCTGGAAAAAGTGCCGGAGGCTTTGCTGGAATTATTTGGTGAGCCGCGTTTGGTCATGACCATGCTGCTCAACGAGCAGCGTAAACTCGGGCGCGCCGATACAAAAGCAGTCCTCGCGGCGCTAAACGAGCAGGGCTATTACCTACAAATGCCGCCGCCGGCTGAGAGTTACATGCAGGAAATTAACAAGCACAATGACAAACTCTTTTGATTGCGGTGCTATGACCGACGCAGAACAAATCGCCGACCTGCAAACTCGCCTCGCTTTTCAGGAAGACGCTTTGCAGGAGATGAGCAACCAGATGGCGTTGCAGGCGCAGGAGCTACAAATGGCGCGCCAGCAAATTCAGCTGCTCAATCAGAAGTTGAACGAGCTGTTTAACCAGTTGGATCAGCGTGCCGCCGCCCCGGCTGACGAGCGCCCGCCGCACTACTGATAAGCCGATCTCACTCAGAACAAGACGCGACTCTATGTATACACAAGAAGATTATCTTTACGGTTGGTTGTTTTACGGCTTGGGCGCCTTGGTGTTGATTCTGTGCGGCTGGCTTTTAACCGCACGTATTGGTTGGAGCCCCTTGCGCAACATGATTCGCTTGTTGGCCATTGTCACTCTGATAGTCCCCTGGTACGCAACCACCGAGATGGCCTATCTTGCGCCAGCCTGGATTATTGCGGCCTTTGAGGGGATTTTTGAAGACAACTTTTGGCGTGCCGGCGGTCCTTTATTGTCTGCCCTAGCAGTCGCCTTTGCGGTGGGACTGGTCGGCTGTGTCATCTCCGTCTTTAAACGGAAAGAAAAAAAGCCAGAGGCTTCTTAAGTCCCCATCACCTTGTACTCTTCTTTGTGAACCCGCTGTGACGCGAGCCGCCGATTTTCGCGGCGGCGCGTTGAATGCCGCGCAGCTACGCGCCGGATTTCCCGCTTTCTCCGACATACTTCCCCATCCACTGCTATAACTAAACAGAGCACTGGCCCCTGTTTTTATGCTGTAGCACGCCTGA
>CAYZVN010000133.1:0-5001 GCA_964482025.1 uncultured Saccharophagus sp.
GATTGGTCGAACCGCGAGGGTTCTCATCCTCCCTCACCGCCAAAAAAAAAGCCCCTGAAGGGGCGCCCCTGAGCGGGACATTCCCTGAGCGGGGCACTTTACTGGCCGGAAGGCTGGGATGGACCAAAGCGCTTCCTGCGCTTTGCCCTGCGGGCTCCCTTTGGTCGGTCCCAATCGCTCCTGGCGATTGGTCGAACCGCGAGGGTTCTCATCCCTCTCTCACCGCCAAAAAAAAAGCCCCTGGACGGGGCTTTTTGTGTTTGGCGGTGAGAGAGGGATTCGAACCCTCGAAGCCTTTCGACTTACACACTTTCCAGGCGTGCTCCTTCGACCACTCGGACACCTCACCGGTTCGAGGGGCTTTTGGCCGGCCTCGTTGAAGGCGGCAAACTTTACACAAGTCGTATGGTAAAGGCAATTGGTAAACCTGGTTTTTTCGTCACTGTGCCCGCAAGGCATGAGTGCCGGGTGTGGTCGACCGGTTTTCGCCGGTCCGGTACTCGCGTGGCGGCGCGCTGTTTGGGGCTTGGATGCTGGGACGATGAAAGGCTGCGGGGTTTGGGGGGATGTGGCGGGCTAGGCCGAGGCGGAGCAGCACAGAGAGATGGACATCCAGGGGTAAAAATCGTTTAATGCGCAGGCAGATAACAATAAAATATCTAAGGTTATGGCCACCGAATAACGAGAACATTAGGCCAGGATCAACACAAAACAGTGAAAAGACCCTCTTTAAAAGAATAACAAGACGCGAAACGACTTCGTCGCCGCGTCCAGCGCTCGCTGGCGGAAAGCAGAACAAAACAAGGCTTAATGACAAGAACAAGGTGTATTTATGAGTGATGCCTCTGGCAGTAAATCAGAGGATACCCAAGATTTTTCCTTGCGCCAGCACGACATTCGCGCTCTGATTTGCTTAGCGGCCGCAGGGACGGTGCTCGCCCAAATAAACTGGCAGCAAATTGACTGGCTGATGGTGGGAATCACCGTCGGGGTATTCCTTTATACGTTTTTAAGCTATTGGTTCATTAAGCGCCGGGCAATTCACCCTAATAAAGCATTTGACCATTTTATGACTGCGGATGCCGCTGTCATTGGGGTGGTGTTAAGCTTTTCGGACTTTAGCTTACTGCCTACCATTTTGTTTATCACGATGGTGCAGTTCAACAGCCTGATTAATGGCGGTATTCGCAAGTGGGCGATTGATAATACCGCGATGATCGCCGGCATTGTTGTGAGCCTCTTTATTCGCCAACCTCAATGGGTTTTCTCCGATAAGCTCGAGATCAGCAGCATTAGTCTCGTGGGCATCTTTACTTACTTTTGCGCCTATGCGCTCTATGCGCACAAAAAGATCCGCAAGATGGAAATGCATATCAAAAAGCTTTCCAACGAGCACACCATGTATAAGCTGCGAACCTATAAGCTGTCGCGTTATTTAACGCCGACGGTGTGGCGAGCAATCAGCGAAGGCAGGGAGAAGTCTCTTACCACCGAGCGCAAACGCGTCACCATCTTTTTCTCGGATATTCAGGGCTTCAGCGCGCTTTCTGAGGAGTTGGAGGCAGAGGCGTTGACCGAGCTGTTGAATTCGTACCTCACTGAGATGGCCCGCATTGCCACCAAGCACAAAGGGACAATCGATAAGTTTATGGGCGATGCCCTTATGATAATTTTTGGCGATTCGCAAAGTGAGGGTTTAAAAGCGGATTGCTTGCGCGCAGTGTCCATGGCCATTGAGATGCGCAAAAAAATGAAGGAGCTGCAGCAGCGCTGGTTCCATCAGGGCGTTAAAAAACCACTGCTGATTCGTATGGGCATTAACACGGGCTTTTGCACCGTTGGCTCGTTTGGCACCAGTCACTATATGGATTACACGGTTTTGGGAACGCACGTGAATTTGGCGTCACGCTTGGAGTCCGCCGCCGACCCCGGTGAGATTTTGATCTCCCACGAATCCTGGGCATTGGTCAAAGATATAGTGCTGTGCCGCGATAAGGGCGAAATTAGCGTTAAAGGTTTTAGCCAGCCGGTCCGCGTTCATCAGGTTATCGACTTCCGCAAAGATCTCGGCAAAGATCAAAGCTGGTTTGAAGATAATACCGACGGCTTTTCGATGCACTTGGACTTGGAAAAAATTCGCAATTATGACAAAGAGCGAATTTTGGATGTGCTGCAAAAAGCCACCGAACAACTGCGCGAGAAAAACATCAATTAGGTTGTCTTAACGGGCTACGCCGCTATTGGCGAGGTGCGAGCCACGCCGGCACATCCATGGGTTGCAGGCTGCGGAATGGGTTGATGTCTAACCCACCTCTGCGGGTGTAACGCGCGTAAACCCAGAGATTCTGCGGCTGCCCTACCGATAGCAGATCGGTAAACATTCTTTCGATGCAGCTTTCATGAAAATCCTGATGCTGACGGTAGGACACTATATAGCTCAGCAGGCTTTCCGGCTTTAATCCCCTCCCCTGCCATCCCACCCAGATCGAGGCCCAGTCCGGCTGTCCGGTCACGGGGCAATTGCTCTTGAGCAAGTGACTGCACCAGACGCCACTAAAGGGCGCGTCTGTCACTCTTAGAATATCCGTTCGCGGCTCGGATATGTGGGCTTCGAGCGGCAGCTTATCCAGCAAGATCGCCTCGGGCGCGGCAGCCTGGCGGCGCTCGGCAAATGCCGCTAGGTCAAACAGCCGCACGTTTATGTCGGCGCCGGCTACGGCAGAGAGATCGCGGATTAACAGTGACTGCAGCGCCTTCCAGGAGGCCACTTCCGTTTGATTGAGCGAGTTCAGGTAATACTTGAAGGATTTGGATTCGATCAAATTAGGGCTGCTTGCGGGAACGGTGAATTCGGCTATGGCGACTTGGGGTTTGCCGCCGGGTGCCAGCCAACTCAGCTCGTAGGCGGTCCACACATCGGCGCCGAAGAACTCGGCGTGCGCCAAGTGGCGGCGGGACAAGTCGCGGGGGATCGCTTGCAGCAAGGAGGCATCGTAGTGTTCGACATACGCCTGCGCCTGACCAAGCTTTAATTCACTCATCGGATCCTGCATAACATACCTCACGAACGCAATTTGCGTCCTTTTTGCAATAAATACCAAGCAAACGCATAGGCACACACCAACATGCCTACAATGCCGGCAAGAGCGAAATTGACATCGACATCGGAGGTGCCCAAAAAGCCAAACCGGAACGCGTTGACCATGTACAAAATCGGGTTGAACTGGGAAACGCCTTGCCAGAATTCCGGCAACATGCTGATGGAATAAAATACTCCGCCAAAATAGGTGAGTGGCGTCAAAATAAAGGTAGGAATCACCGAAATATCGTCGAATGAATTCGCGAATATCGCGTTGATCAAGCCCGCTACGGAGAAAAACGCTGAGGTCAGCAAAATCACCAGAACCGTATGTAACGGGTTTTCGATAATAAAATTGGTGAACAAGGTGGAGACGAAAGTCACAATGGCGCCAACCGCCAAGCCTCTTAGCATACCGCCAGATGTGTACCCCAAAAGAATGATGTAGCTCGGGGTCGGGCTCACCAGCAGCTCTTCAATGCTGCGATGAAATTTGGCGCTAAAAAAGGACGACACTACGTTGGAGTAGGCGTTGTTAATAACTGCCATCATCACCAGGCCCGGAACCACGAAGGACATATAATCAAAACCGCCCATCTGGCCGATGCGCTCACCGATAAGATGGCCGAAAATGACAAAGTACAACCCCATGGTAATGACCGGCGGAATCAAGGTTTGCAACCAAATACGGGTGAAGCGCGTAACCTCTCGGCGCAAAATGGTGCAGTAAGCCACCCATTGTTGGGTAAAAGTCACTGGCCACCTCCTGCACGCTCTTGGCGTTCGTGATTTTGCACTAAGGTGACAAATAGCTCTTCCAACCGATTCACTTTGTTGCGCATGCTGACCACGGCGACTCCCTGCTCTGCAAGCAGGCGGAATAAATCATTAAGCGCTCGACCTTTTTCAATTTCCACCTCAAGGCTGAGATTGTCGCGCAGGCGCAATTGATATTGATCTATAACCGGGCATTCGCGAAGTTCGTCCCTCACGTCGAGAATAAATACTTCTTTGTTGAGTTGCTTCAGCAGGTTTTTAACGCTGGTATTCTCGACAATTTCGCCCTTGTTAATAATCGCTACATTGCGGCAAAGGTTTTCGGCTTCTTCGAGATAATGCGTGGTCAAAATAATGGTCGTCCCAGCGCGGTTAATTTCGGTTAAAAACTCCCACATGGAGCGGCGCAGCTCGATATCCACACCGGCAGTGGGCTCATCGAGAATTAACAGCTTGGGTTGATGCACCAGCGCCCGCGCAATCATTAGGCGGCGCTTCATCCCGCCTGAAAGATTGCGCGCAGGCTCATTGCGCCGCTCCCATAAATTCAGCTGGCGCAGCAAGGTTTCGCAGGTCGCCACCGCTTGACGCCGTGGCACGCCGTAGAACCCGGCCTGATTGACGACAATATTTTGGACTTTTTCGAACACACTAAAATTAAATTCCTGGGGCACCACGCCGATACATTGCTTAGCGCGAGAAAAATTTTGATCGATATCGTGGCCGAAAATAGAAACGGTGCCTGAGCTTTTGCGCACCAATGACGAAATAATGCCAATAGTGGTGGATTTGCCCGCGCCATTGGGGCCGAGCAGTGCAAAAAAGTCTCCGGGCATTACATCGAGGTCAACGCCCTTGAGCGCCACCAAACCGTTGCCATAGGCCTTGCTAAGGGAGCGAATGGAAAGCGCAGGTGTTGCTTCAAGTGTCATGACGGCAAAATCCGGAAAATCGAGAAGGTGCAACTTTAACAAATTTAGCCGCGACAATAACGACTTGCACCGGTCGACGGTAATGAGGAGGGAATAAACGCATTTATCTGTGCAGTTATTACAGACATAAAAAAAGCAGCTTTTCAGCTGCTTTTTTTATTTGGAGCGGGAAACGAGACTCGAACTCGCGACCCCGACCTTGGCAAGGTCGTG
>CAYZVN010000134.1:0-4956 GCA_964482025.1 uncultured Saccharophagus sp.
CCGAAGTCGGTGGTGGTCACTTTATTTTTTTCGTTGGCGATGCGCAGTTCGCGGTTGGCTTTTACCCGCTCGGGGTCGACGTAGCTGCGGCTGTGGTCCAGGTGGATCACTATGGCGTCGAAGCGCACGTGTTTGGGAATAATGCCGGAGTTGATCAGGCGCACGCCGAATTCCCGGTCCTCGCTGCCCCAGGGCATGCGCTCGTCGAAGCCGTTGACCTTGAGCGCGTCCGCCTTCCATACCGAGGCGTTGGAGCCTTTTAGGTTGCATTTGGTGGTGGTGAGGCGGTTCATTAAGCGGGCGGCGGTGGGCCCCAGGGAGATTTTGTAATGCTTGCGCCACAGCCCCAGGCCGTGGCGGCGCAGCCAGGCGGTATCGAAGCAGCGACCGCTGAGAATGTCGTCCTTGCCAATGGCGTGGCTGGTGTCCATCGGCAGTTTGAAATAGCCGCCGGAGAGGTAGTGGCCGGGGCGCGCCTCGTCGTGGTGCACTTGGAGAAAGTCTTTGCGGGGGATGCAGTCGCCGTCGGTAAAAATCAGGTAGTCGTACTGCGCTTGGAGAATGGCCTTGTTCAGAATGCGGCATTTGCGAAAGCCCTTATCTTCCTGCCATACATGGCGGATGTTCAGGCCCGTTTCTCCACGCATCCGTTCCAGCAGCTGCGCGGTGCGTTCATCGGAGCCGTCGTCGGCGATGATAAGTTCGAAATCCCGATGGGTTTGGCCGCTATAGCCCCACAGCACTTTTTCCAGCCAAGCGGGTGAGTTATAGGTGGAAATGATCACGGAAAGATGCATGACGCCTGCCTTGAAGCGGGTGGCTTGAGGGTGAGTGGCGAGGGATTTTAGGAGCCTGGCGACTTCAACTCAAGGAGGCGCTAGGTCAGCTTAAGGTTTGTAAGGCTAAGCTCAAGCGCCGCTCCAGCTCGATTTTGATGCGCAAATAGTGACTGATCTGCAGCTCTTTGGTGGAGCTGAGCTGTTCGCGGCAGGCGTTTAGGTTCAGGTCGGTAATAAACACCGGATAGCGTTCGCCTCCCTGGCGGCGGCTGAGAATATAGCGCGCGGCGGCGTGGAAGACATCCTGGCGCAGCTGCGTCCAGGTAAAAGCTTGCCGCTCGCAGTAAAAGTCGTACTCGAATTGACCCTGGTCGTTGCAGGTGGCGCGAACGCTCAGTTCGAGCACTTGCCGGGCTTCCGCACCAGCGCGGATAACCCGTGGTATGACCGACAGCTGGTGATGCTCATCTTCGTGCAACTCGTGAAACTCAATGGGATGAACGCCAAATTCGCTGCCCATCTTCCGACTTTGGTCGTTGCCGACTTGTGTCAGCGCCGCGCGCAAAAAGACGTGCAGGCTGTTGAGGGTATTAAGCCTGGGGGTGTAATCGCTTTGAAATTGCACCAGCGAGCCGCGTTCGTCCACCACATATAGGTCCAGGTGGCGTCGCTGACGGCGAAAGAACACATGAATCGCGCGGCCCGAAGCGCGCCGCGCAATCAGTTTTAATGGATGGTTGTGCAGCGCGTAACTGTCCACCACTATCGGGCTGTAGCACCGCTGCGCTTCGCCTAAATAGTGAATGAGTTGTTCCGTGTCTTTATGCGGAAGGATCACCAACTTGGCGCCTTGGAACTGCAAACTGTAATAGCGTCCACCCAGCGCAAACAGGTAACGGCTGGTCGCAGCTTTGATACCGCTGTAATAACAGGCGGTGATTTCGTGGAACCACTGCCGCACCCGCTGGGCGATCAGGGTCGTATGAGTTGCCCCCAGGCAGGCGATCTCCAGCTGCGGGGGCGCTTGGTGAGAGCCGGGTATGCACAAGCTTAGATAGCTCTGCAGGGCCTGCAACAGCGCATTGCTGCCCTCAAAGCGCTGACAGCTCAACTCCTGCCAGGAATTGCGCACCAGCACATCGACACTGGCCACCAGGTTCTCTTCCATTCCACCGTAACGCAAGGCGTCGCTGTTATTGCTGAGGCGATGAACCTCAGGGCCGAAGGGCGACGGGGTTTCCGCCGCCACGTTCAGCAACAGCAACACCTGGATGGGGGCGGCCGAATGCTTGAACGCATCGCTGGCCGGTGCCGCCATGGGCAGCGGCAACCACTGGCGCAGCCGCGCGAGGGTGCGACGCAACTGACTTTCACTGGTGGCAGGGGCCTGACTGGCATCAAGGCGCACATGGCCTTCGATCACACCATTGATATAACACCAGAGCAACAGCTCCACCGGGCTTTGGGTCTGCCGCAACAGCACCGGCGTGTCTTCCTCGCGGGCGAACAGCTGCCAGACGCCGGCCTCATCACGCACATCGTTTTCGATACTGCGCCCTTCGACAAAGCTCAGGAAGGGTTCGCTAAGATCTTTGGAGATGCCGGGATTAATCCACTCCAGCTTGCCGGGACGGCGCTCGAACGACGCCTGCAACTTGCGCCCCAGTTCGTTTAGCTCCGCCACCGAAATTGCGCGCGCGGCGCGACTGCGCTGGGCGAAGTCCAACAGCATGCCGTAGCTGTGGTTGAGGGCGTTGACCAACTGGCGGCGCTCTTCCTTAACCCGCAGCGTCTTCCACTCGGCACGTTGGTCTAGCAGGCGCAGGTAATCCGGCGTCCAGCCCCACTCCGCCACGAGCGACGCCATCAGCTCGCGCTGCCAGGATGTCGTGCGCGAAGTAGCGCGGTGGGAAAGCGGTTTGTTGACCTTGAAATACAAGCAGCGGCGCGCCAGCTCCAGGCGATTGAAATCTTTCTGCCCGGCGAGATAGCGCTCGATGCGCCGGTAAATCATCACGTAGGGGTCCAGTTCGTCGATGTTGCGGTCGCGGGTGTAGATTCGGTCTTTATAGGTCAAAGCCAAAGGTTGGATATTGGGGTAGTCGTGAACATAGGCCTCCAGCAACAACAGCTTGAGGGCCGATTTATAAGGCGACGCAATGGCCTTGTAGAGCTGCCAGATACTCGCGCCGATAAACTCACCGTCGGGAATGGGAATCACCGGACCAAAATCCAACACCGTGTTGGGGCGGATAAAGCGGCGGTCCAAGAGCTCCCGCGCGTGACTGTCGTAGTTGGCTTCCTGATCTGCGTCTAAGTACCACCATAGGGGCTGGCGTCCGGCTAAGTGCAGCGCGGTGCGGTAAAACTCGTCGAGCAGCAACAAGCGCTGAGCACTGCCGCTGGATTCCGCATCCAGCGACAACTGCGTACCGGCGCGAAAGGCGTCGCAATTCATCAAAAAGAAATGCACATCCAGGCGCAGTGTTTTCGCCCATTTGCTGATGCGCTGGCACTTCTGCTCCAGCTCCGCAAGCGCCGTTTGGGAAAGGTCGGGGCGATAGCACAGCCAAATATCAAAGTCGCTATGAGCACTCTGTGCCAGAGTGCCGACACTGCCCATTAGAAAGATCGACCAGATATCCTCGCCCTGATAGCCGCCGGACAGGACAAAACTGCGGGCGATGGCGCGCGCGTAATTAAGATCGGTTTTGCCTGGGCGAAAGCCGCTGATGCCCTTAGGCGTATTCGGGGTAACAAACCCCGGCAGCATGGGATGGTTGCAGTGAAACAGCAGCGGCAGCGCGCACAAAAACACATCCTGCTGATGGTTGAGCGCCATGCGGGTGCGGTGCAGGCGGTCGCTATTAGCAAGCAAAAACCACTTGCGCACGGTCGCCATGCTCGGCCGCTCGTCCCCGTGCGCAGCGCGAGTGTCCGCCCGCAGAGAATCGCGTTCCACGAGGTCGGGATTGGCCGCCGGGTGAAATTGCATAGCGCTCTCAACGTTGGTTAGAGGATTGTCGTGATGTTGGGCACTGCGCCACATCACGCGGAAACTGTGACTCGCGTCTAATTAATACTAGCAGCGAAGCCTTGATCACGCTTTGTACAAGCGAGGCATAGGACAAACGGATCTAGAGGGGCTTGGAATTAATAACAGGCGGTTTCTATAGGGTTTGGCTATACCCGGTTGTGACCGAGTAAAGGTCCGTTGGCAGGCGGGGGGAAATTTTCCACCACAGCTGGCGTTGACAGTGATACCTTACGGGGCCCCGGAGCGGGCCTCGCTCTGCATTCGTCTTTTTACCCCGCGGGATCGACCTTTCGTTAGGCGTGTCCTGTGGGGACGGCTCTAAATAGGAGAATAACAATGTCCAACCCTTCGTTGTTTTATAAAAACGTCGCGCCGGTTAACAAGCAACGTCACCTCGACTGGTCCATCGTGGGCTCCGACAGCTTTGCTTTTGTCAAAACAATTCATTCCGTTCCTCTTACCGCAGTGGAATTTCCCAATGCGTGCCACGAGTTTGCGATTGTTTTTGCCAAAAATAACGAAGGTGTGTTGCCTATTGCCGTGATGGGGGTGCGCGCAGGGGAGAATTTATACGTCGGCCAGGATGGCAAATGGCAAGCGGAATATATTCCGGCATTTGTGCGCCGCTATCCCTTTGTTTTTTCCACCTCCGACGAAGGCAAAACCCTGACCCTATGTTTGGACGAATCCTTTGAAGGGTGCCGCCAAAATAGCGAAGGCGAGCGCTTGTTTACCGAAGCGGGCGAAAACTCACCCTACCTGAATAAAGTGGTAGAGTTCCTTCAGGAATATCAAAATCACTTCCATCGCACTCAAATCTTTTGCAAAAAACTGGAAGAATTAAACGTGCTGGAACCTATGGGTGCGCAATTCAAAACAGCAGATGGTCGCGAAGGCTCGCTGAGTGGGTTTTTCGTTGTTAACCGCGACAAACTGAAAAACGTTTCGCCCGAAAAATTGGCTGAACTGGCGAAAACCGACGAGCTGGAAATGATTTATCTCCACCTCGCCTCTATGAATAACCTGCGCAAAACTATCAGTCGCGCCGGCCAATCCCAGCCCGCAGCGGCAAACGCCTAATATCTTTTATCGGCAAACACCGAAGACCCCAGCGGCGTCCATCCGGCGCCGCTTTATCTG
>CAYZVN010000135.1:0-4918 GCA_964482025.1 uncultured Saccharophagus sp.
GGCAACAATTGTGGCGGGATATTGCGCTGGCATTGTTCGCAGGCGCTCAAGGTGATTTGCTGCCAGTGTTGCATCCGTTTTGCCAAGCGCTCACCTTGCAAACGTACTTCGGTACGCTCGGTAAACAGCGGAGTGATTCGGGTTACCCCCAATTCCGTTGCCTTTTGCAGTACCCAATCCATTCGTTCGCCGCGCGAGATGCCGATCGCCAGGTGGGTAGACAGCGGTGATTCCCGGTTAGCCTCGGCACCGCCCGCCACCTCAATGGCCACAGCGCGTTTGCTCACCTGGCTGATCACCGCGCTGTACTCCCAGCCGTCGCCGTTAAATAGCTGCAGCTCTCGACCCGCCTCCATGCGCAGGACTTTCCCCAGATAATGGCTCTGGGCTTCGTCCAGTGTCAGGGAAAGGCCGGCCTGAAGCGGAGCATTCACATAGACTCGCGGTATGCGCATCTTATTGAGGATCCAAACCGAGATTGCGCAACAGGGTTGTGGTGGGCTCGCTTTGATTCATGGTGTAGAAGTGCAGCCCTGGTGCACCATTGTCGAGTAGGGTTTCACACAACTCTGTCACCAGGTCCGCGCCAAAGGCGCGGATGCTGGCCTGGTCGTCTCCGTAAGAGGCCAGGCGCTGGCGCACCCAGCGCGGTATTTCCGCACCGCAGTTATCGCTAAAGCGCGACAAGCTCTGGAAGTTAGTAATCGGCATAATGCCCGGCACTATGGGTTGGTCAATGCCCGCCTGGGTGCACTGCTCGATAAAATAAAAATAGGCATCCGGGTTGTAGAAATACTGCGTAATGGCCGAGTTGGCACCAGCGTCGAATTTGCCTTTCAAATAGCGAATGTCGTCGTCGTAGCTGGGCGCTTCCGGGTGAATTTCGGGGTAGGCGGCCACTTCCAAATGGAAGCGATCACCAAAATGCTGGCGAATAAACGCCACTAATTGATTGGCGTAGACCATTTGCGAGCCGCCGCCCAAGCCAGAGGGGCGGTCGCCGCGCAAGGCGACGACGCGTTGCACCCCAAGGGCTTCGTATTCTTGCAGCAATTGGAGGATGGCCGCCTCGTCGTCGCCACCAAATGACAGGTGTGGTGCTACTGACAAGCCCAAATCCATTAGGGATTGCACGATATATTTGGTGTTGTCGCGGGTTGAGCCGCCAGCACCGTAAGTAACGGAATAAAACTCCGGCTGAAAGTGGCTAAGCTCCTGTGCCACCCCCGCCAGATTTTTTTGGCCCTGCTCAGTTTTGGGTGGGAAGAACTCAAAACTCAGGTGAAAATTATCGTTCATAACATCCTGCTCAATTAGTACTTGTAGCTGTCCGGCTTATAGGGACCGTCGAGGTTCACGTGAATGTATTCGGCTTGCTCCGGGCGCAAACGCGTGAGTACGCCGCCAAATCCTTCCACCATGGCTTTCGCGACTTCTTCATCCAGTTTTTTGGGCAGCACTTTGACATAGATATTTTGAGCTTTTTCCGCTTCTGGAAGATCGGCGAATTTACGTTCGTATAAATACATTTGCGCGAGCACTTGGTTGGCGAAAGAGCCGTCCATAATGCGCGACGGGTGACCGGTGGCGTTGCCGAGATTTACCAGGCGGCCCTCGGAAAGCAGAATTAAATGATCGTTACTGGCTTGCTCGCGGTAAATTTTATGGACTTGGGGTTTGATTTCTTCCCACTTCCAATTTTTGCGCATAAAGGCAGTATCAATTTCATTATCAAAGTGACCGATATTGCATACCACAGCGCCGCTTTTGAGGGTTTGCAGCATGGCCGCATCACAGACGTTAATATTGCCCGTTGTGGTCACCACCAAGTCGGTTTTGGCCAGCAGATCTTTTTCGATATCCTCGACCCGGCCGGTGTTGATACCGTTTTTATAAGGTGAAACCACTTCGTAGCCGTCCATGCACGCTTGCATCGCGCAGATGGGGTCAATCTCTGTGACTTTGACGATCATGCCCTCTTGCCGCAATGACGCTGCAGAGCCTTTGCCCACATCCCCATAACCGATCACCAAGGCTTTTTTGCCCGACAGTAAATGATCGGTACCGCGCTTGATGGCGTCATTCAAACTGTGGCGGCAGCCGTATTTGTTGTCGTTTTTCGATTTTGTCACCGCGTCGTTAACGTTGATGGAAGGCACGCGAAGCGTGCCTTCCTGCATCATTTTTAACAGGCGGTGGACGCCGGTGGTGGTTTCTTCGGAAATGCCGTGAATGCGGTCGAGCATCGCCGGGTATTTATCGTGCACCACTTGGGTCAAGTCGCCGCCGTCGTCCAGAATCAAGTTGGCATCCCAGGGTTTGCCGTCTTTAAGGACGGTCTGCTCAATGCACCACCAGAACTCTTCTTCGGTTTCGCCTTTCCAGGCAAATACCGGAATGCCGGCGGCGGCAATGGCTGCAGCGGCGTGATCTTGAGTAGAAAAAATATTGCAGGACGACCAGCGTACTTCGGCGCCCAACTCTATTAACGTTTCGATCAGCACCGCCGTCTGAATTGTCATGTGGATGCAGCCCATAATGCGCGCACCTTTAAGTGGCTGCTCGGCGCGGTATTTTTCCCGCAGGGCCATCAACGCCGGCATTTCGCCTTCGGCAATTTGAATTTCTTTGCGGCCCCAGTCGGCCAAGGAAATATCGGCAACTTTGTAATCAGTAAAGGTCATGAAAAACACCTAAATATGGAAGCGGCCTCTGCTATTGGCCGCTTGGTAGTGAAAGAGTCGGGAGATTAAAGCGCTTTGCGCAGAGCGTCGGCTTTATCGGTTTTCTCCCAGGTGAAATTTGGCAGCTCGCGGCCGAAGTGACCGTAAGAGGCGGTTGCTCGATAAATCGGGCGCAGCAGGTCGAGCATCTCGATCAAGCCGCGCGGGCGCAGATCAAAATGCTCGCGAATCAACGTCGCAATAGCGTCATCGCCCAGCTTACCGGTACCAAAGGTGTTGACGGAAATGGAGGTGGGCTCAGCCACACCAATGGCATAAGACACTTGGATTTCGCAGCGCTCGGCCAAGCCGGCGGCCACAATGTTTTTCGCCACATAACGGCCGGCGTAAGCGGCGGAGCGGTCCACTTTGGAGGGGTCCTTGCCGGAGAAAGCGCCGCCGCCGTGGCGAGCCATGCCGCCGTAGCTGTCGACGATGATTTTGCGACCGGTGAGGCCGCAGTCGCCCACTGGGCCGCCAATCACAAATTGGCCGGTAGGGTTGATATGGAATTTGGTGTCCGCGTGCAGCCACTCTTCTGGCAACACGTGTTTAATGATTTCTTCCATCACCGCCTCGCGGATAACGCCTTGTTTGACGTTGGGCGTGTGCTGAGTGGACAGCACCACCGCGTCTACGGCGACAGGGCGGTCGCCTTCATAGCGCAAGGTGACTTGGCTTTTGGCATCCGGGCGCAACCAGGGTAGCTGCCCGCTTTTGCGCAAAAAGGCTTGTCGCTCGACCAGGCGGTGGGCGTAATAAATGGGGGCGGGCATAAGGACATCGGTTTCGTTGGTGGCATAGCCGAACATCAGCCCTTGGTCGCCGGCGCCTAAGTCTTTGTTTTCCGCTTCATCGACGCCCATTGCGATGTCAGATGACTGTTTGCCAATGGCATTGAGGACCGCGCAGGACGCGCCGTCGAAGCCGACGTCGCTGCTGTCGTAGCCGATGTCGAGAATCACTTGACGGACCAAATCTTCCAGGTCGATATAAGTGGAGGTGCGCACTTCGCCGGCGATGATCGCCATACCGGTTTTCACCAGAGTTTCCACGGCGACGCGAGCGGACTTGTCTTCGGTGAGAATGGCATCGAGGACAGCGTCGGAAATCTGATCCGCCATTTTGTCCGGGTGACCTTCGGACACGGATTCCGAGGTAAAAACAGAATAAAGTGCCATTGTCTTAACTCCTACTTTAGGGAAACTGAGTGCGACCCTTTGATGAATTGTCGCAGTTGAATCTGAAAACCATTGCGCAGCGCGAAATACACGCTCTGTCCTTCCTCTAAACCGCTGGCGCTGGCCCATTCCTGCAAATCTTCTGGGGCAAAGCCCAGCCAAATGTCACCGCAAGCTTGTTGAGTCCAGTCTTGGTCGTGTAGACAGAGCTCAGTCACCAGCAGCACGCCTCGTTCTTTCAAGCTGAAGCTGATGTCTGTGAACAAAGTGGCGGGGGAAGGGGTGTGGTGCAGCACCATGTTCAGCACCGCGCAGTCGAAGGCGTCCGCCACGGTGGTCAAGTGACTGGTATCGCCCTCTACCAAGCGCACATTGTGCAGTTGTTGTTGGTCGACCAATTGGCCCGCCTGAGCCAGCATTTGGCGACTGTTATCCAGTGCCAAAACCCGCTCAAACCGGGCGCTGAGAACGGGCAAAAACTCGCCGGCCCCCGGTCCCACTTCCAGAGCGGCTTGTCGCCCCGGCAGCGGGCTGAGTTCGAGCAGCTCGGTGACCTGGGGCTGGTAAACGTCGAAGCTGGCAATCAAATCCTGCTGAGCTTTGAACTTGTCGGCATTTTCCAGAAAGAACCGTCGCGACGCCTGTGCGCGATCGTGCCAGACTTGCTTTAAGCCTTCTTGATAGGGCGTTTCCGCAGCATCTATTTGGCGGAACAGCTCTTGTTTGAGCGGCGTTAAAGGGTCATCGAGAGCCAAAGTCGCGCGCCGATAAAAAATCGTATTGCCCTCCCGCCGGGTCACCACCAGCCCCGCATTGGCGAGCACTTTCAGGTGATGGCTCATCCCCGACTGCTTCACCTCCAGCGCCTGCGCCAACTCCAGCACGCCATAAGAGTCCCGCGCCAGGACCTGCAAGATCGCCAGACGCAAATCGTCCCCCGCTGCTTTGAGCAATTGGAGGAGGGAATCGGTAGAGGTATTGGCGATTGGCGTCAGCATCGGCGGAGTTTAGCAG
>CAYZVN010000136.1:0-4808 GCA_964482025.1 uncultured Saccharophagus sp.
CCTACTTTACCGCTGACCATTCAGCCGATAGGTCACCATCCAAAATAAGATTCTGCATCCGTTCGCAGAGCCTTTTTTGCTGCATGATTAATTCTTCGGAAATGGTGCCCAGTGTCTGCACCTCTTGGCGCACCACCGCATTTTTCTCACGGACTTCATGGGCGTTTTGGGTCATACGTTTACTGACTTGATCCTGCTCTTGAGTCGCGGTGGCAATGGACTGATTAAGCTTAGCGATGCTGCCTAAATTCGCTTTTAGTTTGTTGAGGGAGTCGGTGACGGCCAAGCCGCGCTGTTCTGTTTCAGTAGAAATGTGGCGACAGGATTCGAGCATACCGAGAGTTTCTTCCGAATCCTGTTGCAGCGCTTTAATCAGCGCAACAATTTCGTCGGTGGATTCGCGGGTACGGCCGGCAAGGGCGCGAACCTCATCGGCAACCACTGCAAAACCTCGACCGTCATCACCGGCGCGCGCCGCCTCAATGGCGGCGTTTAGGGCAAGGAGATTTGTCTGCTCGGCAATACTGGTAATCACCGCCACCACGTTGTCGATGGTGTGACAGGCGTTATTAAGATTGCGCATACGTTCAGAGGCCTGCCCCAACTGCGAATTAATCTCCTGACTGGCGTGGACAACGTCGCGCAAAGAGGCCTCATCGCTATAGGCATCGCTCACCGCGACTGCGGCGGACTCGGCGCTGTCGGCAATATCGTGGACGGCATTCGAGAGCGTTTCCACAGCATCGACCAAATGATGAATATCGTGTTGCATGGACTCGCTACGGCGATCCAAATATTCACGCTTTTCATCCAGCTCTACCGCAGAGGTCGCCAATTTATTGGATACCTGCTGCACATCGCGCAACAGTAATTTCAGCACATGAATAAAATCGGCAAAGTGTTTTAAACCGCTGATGTCTTCGCCAACCTGCACCCGGAAATCGATCGTCTGATCTTTCTCCATCATTTTCTGGGTGGTGACCGTGAGCGCATCACCTACCGCGACATCCTGGCGAGCCGCTCGGGTGAACACCAAAAAGAAAATGGTTTCGCCGATCACATAACCGGCGTGCATAAAAACCCTAAGCCAATGGTCGTCCATATCGCGAAATAGCCAGACACCCACACCATGATGCTGCAAATAACAGAAAGCCACGTGATGCACGGCAATAAACGCGGCGGCCGTGATAATCGGCAGCCAGTCACGGTAGATTGCAATAAAGGCAATTAATACAAACACACCGAAGTGCGTTTCAATTAGTCCTTGCGCTTGGTGAATATGCAGCATCACAAACGCCATCCCGAGAGAACTCAGAACAACCGACGATAGTCGTGTGGCGGGGTAAATTAAGTAACAGGTGAAGCTCAAGATGACCAGTGGAATGCCAACCGCTAAGGCTGCACTCCAAGTCTCATACCAGGGGGCGAGTATTAAGGCATAGAGAAACTCAATAACAATAACAACGAGAAAAATCTTATCCGCACGCCGTGCGCGCTCTTTTCGCAAAGCCTCTATGGTGATCGCACTTGACATATCCGTTCCCAAAAATGCGGGCAAAAAAATAACCTGTGAGTGTTTTCACACTAGCACAGGACGCCAAATACGCTACCCAAAACCGAAAAATGGCCTCTGATATGTCACAACCAACACACATCTGATCACCTTATAACTACCGATAATTAACCTATATTCTCTTGAAAGGAGCGAGGAGCCGTGCCAGCGACGTGAAAGCGCCATGGGGGAAAAGGGGCGGCGTTAGCGATTTGTCGTTATGAGCCACCGGAGGTTAAATACACCCTCCCAGCTTTGCCTTGAAACGTGAGATACTCTCGGTTTCCAACACCGTAAAACTCTATGAGCTGAGCGCTATGTTTGAGATGCCTGTTCTCGAAATCTTGTTCCGCGGAACTGTTGCGTATATTGCCATTATATCGGCCATCCGCTTTATCCCTAAAAGACAGACCGGTGATTTGGCGCCCAACGATGTGGTCGCGCTGGTTATTGTCGGTAGCTTAGGCTCAGATGCCATTATCGGAGACACCAGCGCACTTGCCGATATTTTGCTAATGATCGCTGTGGTTTTACTGTGGGATTATCTGTTCAACCTTTTTGAATACCGCTTCCCAAAATTCCGCAAATTCTCCCAGCACTCAGCCACGTTACTCATTAAGGACGGCCAAATAATCGCGGAGAATATGGCGTGCGAAAAGCTGACCGAGGAAGAGCTCTTCGCCAACCTTCGCAAACACGGTGTTGAGGATATTGCCCACGTCAAACAAGCCATGTTAGAAGCAGATGGCCATATTAGTGTGATAACGAAAGTTCATATAGACGGTAGCTAAGAAGCCCTTTGAGCTTAAGAAGGTTACCCGCAGTCGCACTCTGCTCACCCTCCCGTAAAAAGCAGCCACTGAAAGTGGCTTCGCTGACTCACTTGGTCAAGTCCGCCAGCTTTTCCAATAACGGCCAGCCCATATCACTGGCGGAAGCGAGCCGCCCATCGTTGGAAGTAATAGCAATCACCGTGTTTGAACTGGGCACTATGGCAAGCAATGCATACCAGTAACCATTAGAGCCGTTATGCCAGATCACCGGGCCGTTTGCCCATTCTTCTGTCGAGCTAATAACCCAGCCAAAGGCGTAGTTGTCGAGCACAGGCGTGTGTAATTTTTGATAGGTCTCCGCCTTCAGCAGTTTGCCGCCGCCGGCCTCACCAAGCAAATGATCATTGGCATACTTGAGAAGATCCTCCATCGACATATGGATGGACCCTGCAGGGCCGATCAGGTTGACCGGGTCGTCATCCGTCGTGTGCATAAAACCGAGACGTTTTTTGTGACCTTTTGGCTGACCCAGCTCATTTTTTGGATCTTGTGGATGGCCGAAGCCACCGGTCTTTAGATCAAGAGGTGCAAAGATTTCACGCCGAATCAAGTCTTCCCACGATAAGCCCGTTAATTTCTCCGCCATAACACCGGCGATAAGAAATCCACCATTGGAATATGCAAATTGACTACCGGCCGGCGTTATGGGATTTTTCTTTATAAATTTCTCCACCAGTGTTCTGCGCGCCTCAGAGAGCTCCGCCCCTTCATGATAAGTGCGAAATAAATAGGAAAAAGGTGGGCGAAAACTGCTGGGGGCACCAGAGGTATGCGTCAGCAATTGCGCTATCGTGATGGAACGCCAACTCTCGCTAACATCAAAGGAATCACCTAAGACATCACCGATGGTCGTATCCCAATTAAGCTCACCGCGCTCCACCATGCGTGCGATCATCGTGGCCGTAACCGATTTGGTGATAGAGCCGATATGCCATTTATCTTGATCCGTCGGGTGTACGCCACTTCGATGCTTCCTCTCCCCGGCGACCGCGGACGCGATAACCTCTCCATCGCGCATTACCATAACGCCTAAGCCTACAAGTCCGAGATGACTCCGCTGCTCAGCAACCAAGTGTTCGAGCGATTGTTGTGGCTTGCGACTTTCTGGCATGGCGATGGCCCAGGTGACGGAAAAGCAAAGGGCGAGAGCGAATAAGCTACTGGCAATGGGGTTCATAATGAGCGATCTCGCTATTTTATTCGGCCGCAGTTTAACAGGTTTTGATTCGCCGCTATAACCTTAGGTTGCCGTCCTTGCCTCACAAGTTCATGCTGTAGCCTCAGCGCGAAAAGCGAACTATTTTGTCATCCTGGCATCCACAGAAACCGCCACTTAAATCTCGTCCACTTTATGAAACTATTAATCCTACTCCTTCTGCTGGCAACGCTATCCTGCTCTATTGTAGATCACCCATCGGGGTGGTCAGAGAATCTCGAGGCTTATCGAGACGATGGCTCCAAAATCGACTTTTATCTCAAACAAAGCGTCATTACCGATAATGCGGATACGCTTGTTATTTATCTTCAAGGGTCCGATTGCAACAGTGTTTTACAAGATCCATTTCTACAAAATCACGCAAAGGCAGCCTGGCCATCGGCGGATTGGCTGTTGATTGAAAAGCGCGGTATTACGCCAGACCTACCACACACTTTTAATGCAGAACGCTCCGACTGTCCGAACGAATATATACAGCACGATTACCCGAGCCAAAGAGTTGCGGATATTGAGCGCGCACTTAACCGAGTTTTACGAGAGCGTCGCTACCGGCATGTGATGGTATTAGGCGGTAGTGAAGGTGCTGCAATTGCAGCCATATTCGCCGCGCAGAGTCCTGATCTCAGTGCGGCTGTATTAATCAACGGCGGAGGACGATATTTTCTTGATGATGTACGCCACAATATCCGCGTGACGGTTCCAGCGGAAAATCTTGAAGAAGAGCTAAATGGCTTTAACGGCTTTGCTGCACATATTCTCGCCAGCGAGCCTTTCGATCTTAAAGTCAGTAACCACGGCTATCACTGGTGGAAAGAAATGCTGACCATTGATCACCAAGCTGTGCTTGGCGCAGTCAATATTCCCACCTTGATTATTCAGTCTGGGCGGGATCAATTGGTATCACCCAATGGTGTAGCTGAGATGATTGAGAACCTCCGCGCGCAAGGTAAAACGTATTTTGATTTCGTTGTTTACCCCCATCTGGATCACGGTCTCGTCGACGTCCGCGGTATTTCGATGGCGGATACGGTTATAAGCGATATTAATCGCTGGCTTGAAGCCAAACTTAATTCACCATAGCGAATGGGCAAATCAATATATTCGTAAATCGCGAGTCGCTGCCATTATTTGACTGTCCCCAGTCATTCCCATAGGGTTGCTCAACAGGACCAGTGAGTTGAAATATGAATTTAATCTTTTTAGGCAC
>CAYZVN010000137.1:0-4575 GCA_964482025.1 uncultured Saccharophagus sp.
CGACTCCAGCTCAAGCTGGAATGGTGACGCGTTGCACTTACTTTGAGAATTCGCCTCTTCTAACAATGCCGGCCTCAACAAAAGCTTTATCAAGATACTGCTCGTTTTCCGAGGCATGGCGTAGGTCGGACTCTGGCATACCTTTGCTGTGGCCAATAGCCGCTACCCGCCCCTGCTTATGAAAGGTCACCTGCGGGAAATCCCTAGCGATAGGATCTTGATAGGCTTGTTGTGGTGAGATAATTGTCCAGCCGTTACTGCGCAGGTGATTAACCAAATCGCCGATAAACAATGCGGCTGCGTCGTTTTCATGCAGGAGTAAAACGTGACGCGGCGACCGACCCAAGCTTTTGCGTGCGATGTCGTCATAAAAGACGACAGATTCGTAAAGTGTCTTTACGTAAAAGTCGCGTGCCTTTTCGTAATTAATGTCCGCCTTCTTCCCCGCAGCCTCCACGAGTAGAGCGTTGATATACCAATCGTAATTATCGACGGTGACATAGCCATCCCGGTATTCCATCTCCCCAAGCAGCATTTGTAACCGATTAATATCCGCCATATCTTTGCCGTAGTGCAAATAGGGGAACCGGTGAAAATTGAGGATATTTCCAAACTCCTTTAACTTCAAATGCGCTCGGTAAGCATCCAGCGCATAATCCTCCACACTTACTTGATTCGCCGAACGATGGCTAAAACTGTGATTGGCCAAGTGAAATCCTGCAGCGGCGTATTGCTTGAGACGCGTCGCAGATTGATGATCGATTGCGTCCGCTTTAACAAAAAAAAGCACATCGGCAACGTCAGCTGCTTTTAAGCCACTAATTAATTTACGTGTCCGATCAGCACCACTCATGAGCGCGGAATCCGGTGTGGGAGCATCATCAAAGGTCAGCGCAATTTCTCCCGCACTGACAATGAAAGGAAGAACGGGCAGTACCACCCCGATCAGGATCGACATTATTCTATTCATAGGTCCCCGTGAGGTGTTGCTTGTCATATGCCCGCTCAGGGGCACAGCCAATTTGGCAGCAACCGACTTAATCGCCGCCCAGCGGGGCTTATGATCACGCTCGCTGGTCAGCACTAGGCGTACTGCGCGCTCGCGTACTTCTGATGAATATCCGGGTCTCTTGTTCATAAGATTAAAAGCGACTTCGTAAGGTTTGACCTGAGAAAGCAGATCAAGCTGTTCAGCCTGTTGCGTTTGTCTGCCAGCGTGAATAATCCAATCAATAATCAATCCTTGACCAGAACCTCCCATTTTCAAAGCGCTCTCGGCAAGCCCGCCCTCAGCCACCCAGCTGATAGGCGCTTTGCCAGAAAATACATCAGGATTGGCCCGCTATATATGGAGTGAATGGCTCCTTTCTCGCAATTGATAATACAGCTTGCTTCCCCTTGCCCAAATTAACGGGAATCAAGTGGTTGATATCCGTTATATGACCTGCCTTAACTTCGATTTTTGGAAGGCTATTTTTGGGGATTGAAATGACGTCATTACCCACTATGGAGCGATTGATCAAACTGACAATCTCATAGGAGCCCGCAGGAACCCATCCACCAACGCCTTTTGCCGACAACAGGGAAAGATCGGCGGGCAAAAGAACTTCCTTACCATTTGCAGACTTTAACGTTAAACCTAAAGACATATCGGAGTGAACAGAACCGACTACATAACCGTGGCTGACGGCCATATCCGTAGGCGATTTCACAGTATTAGTCGCACAGCCCACCAGGAATTTTTCTATTGTTAATAGAGTTCTTCCACCTTCATCATATTTACCAGTCAGTCGCTCAGCGTTCCACGCATAGCATTGAGAAGCTCGGCATTTGTTGGATACTTCTGCAGCAGGTCAGCCAGCTTTTTTGCGCCCTCTGTCGGCTTGAGCCCAGTAAGCGCCCGGCGCAATGTTCTGGTTGCTTCCAAGTCCTTCGGATCTAACAGCAGCTCCTCGCGGCGCGTACTGCTTTTTGGGATGTCGAGCGCAGGAAAGATTCTCTGATTGGCAACATCCCTTGATAAAACCAGCTCCATATTCCCCGTGCCTTTGAATTCCTCGAATATCACCTGGTCCATGCGGCTACCGGTATCAACCAAAACCGTTGCCAAAATGGTAAGCGAGCCACCGTTCTCGATTTTTCGCGCAGCGCCAAACAACTTTCGCGGGATCTCCATCGCCCGAGTATCAACCCCACCCGACATAGTGCGACCGCCGCTCTTTTGCTGTGCATTATGAACACGCGCAAGCCTTGTAAGAGAATCAATCACGATCATGACGTTATGCCCCTCGCCAGCTTGTCGGCGGGCAGTGCTAAGAAGCTCATCGGCAAGACGAACGTGGTGGGCATAATTTTCATCCGAGGAAGAAGCGTGCACCTCAGCCGGGACGCTGCGCTTGAAATCCGTGACCTCTTCGGGTCGCTCATCGATCAACAATGCGTAAAGCTTAATCTCGGGATACGCCTTCCCTACTGCCTGGCATATGTGCTTCAACATTGTCGATTTTCCGGCTCCCGGCGGAGCAACGATCAAGCCACGCTGCCCCATTCCGATTGGCGTGATCAAGTCCAGTGCGCGCACCGAGGGTTGCTCCGACCCCAACTCCAAGCGGATGCACTGCGTTGGATTGATGGCCACACCATTCAAAAACCGCTTCTCTGGATCAGCCTCAACAACAGCTTCGGCTTTGTGGTCAACTGGTTTAGCGCTCTGATCCGCTTTCCGATTCAGGGTTAGTATCTTTTTCTTCATGGTGTTTATGGACCGCTCTTCTAAATGAATTTTTCGAAAATGGTTGATTATGCCCACATGAATTGCGGCTTAGCGTTTAGCGCTCACCCAACTCTATCGCAAGCGCTGCAAACACCTCACGATTCGGAAAGCCATCCGCGACTAGGTTGTTTTGCATTTGATATTTTTGCAAAGCTTTGCGGGTCATGGGGCCCCAGATTCCGTCGGGCTTGCCGATATCGAAGCCTTTTTCCACCAATTTTTGCTGCAGCAATTTAAGATCTTCGTTGGTGAAAAAGTTTTTCTCTTCGCCAAAATTGTCGAGCCCGTGATTAATATTGATTAGCTCGTCAGCGAGCAACCCAACTGCTAACGCGTAATTTTGTGAAAAATTCCACTTCAAAATGACGGAGAAATTTTCGTACACCAAAAACGCCGGGCCCGTATGCCCTGCGGGCAAGACCAATTGCGCTTGAGTTTCATAATCTGGAAGCGGGCGACTAAAGGTTTTGGTAATACCGAGTGCTTTAAAACGACTGAGCGGATAGGTCTTATCGAAAGTCACCTCTCCAAAAGCAAAGTTCTTTGGAATTTCGACTCTACGACCCCACATCTCTTTCTTATTCCAGCCAATGCGTTGCAGATAGTTTGCTGCTGACGTAAAAGCGTCTGGCAAGCTGTCCCACACATCCAGTTTTCCATCACCATCACCGTCCTTACCGTAGGTTTTAAGTGCGCTGGGCATAAATTGCATGTGTCCCATGGCACCCGCCCAGGAACCCAGCAATTGCTCCCGCTTAACTTGCTGATTTTCCAACAGAGAAAATACGTCGAATAGTTCTTGAGTAAAATACTGGCTGCGGCGAGGATCACAGGCAAGCGTTGCCAGCGCGTTCAAAATCTGAATTTCACCTTTGTAGCTGCCAAAATTAGTCTCTAACCCCCAAAACGCCACGATATAACGCGGTGGAACCCCGTATTGGCGCTCCAGCTTTTCCAACAGAACTGCGTGCTCTTGCAGCATGCGCCTGCCTGTTTCTATACGAAATTTGCTTACACGTTTGCGAACATACCCTGCAAAACTTTCAGTGAACTCTGGTTGACTTCGATCCAGTTTGATGACCCTTTCAAGCGACGTTAAATTGCCTATAACGTCATTGAGTATAAAATCCGAGAACCCTTCATCCACTGCCTTTTGACGAAGCGAGGAGCGGCATTGCTCAAATGTAGGTTCAACAGTGAGCTTTTCTTGGGCCAAGGGTTTAGAGGCTGCAAATAGCAGCGGAACCAAACTGAGGAGACTAAGAGGGAACGAGTGTTTTGTGGGAGTGTTTATCATTGCTGCACAACGTGATTGGAAAGAAAGGATGGTAGCCTAAACGCGCCGTGCGAAAAAGTATAATCGGCCTGCTTCTTTCCGTGTGACAAAAAGCCTAATGGGCGATCCCAACTGCGCAGTTTTTACCATTCCCCTCCTCCGGAGGGGTACGCCAAAGGCGGGGGGTGGTATCTTAAATATTGAAGGTAGACCAGCCAAGCTTCGCGCTGCCTCCAGGTGCTCATCACAGAAGTATTCCAGGCCTTCGGGGTGCGAGGAATCAAGGGGCCAGATCTTGATCATCGATTCGTGGCCTATCGCCGACAAACTTCAAGCACTCTGACCCCTTGATTTATATCCGGGTTATTTGCAATTCAACATCCCGCGCACAGCGGCGGTTACCTATTTCCGCAATTCAGGGAATAGTTTTTATTTCGGAAAAATAACCAATTTTCCGAAATAGTTTCAGCAGAAAGTAGCCGATAAGCGCCGTCGCACACAAAAGAAAATGATTTAGCGTCTGATT
>CAYZVN010000138.1:0-4512 GCA_964482025.1 uncultured Saccharophagus sp.
CTAGCAACCCTCCCATCCACTACCGCTTTTTCAACGACGCAAACCAATCCCTTTTATTCAAATAAAACCGCAACATCACCGGACTGGCGTTTTGCAGCGCTGCCCGAGCAAACCGCTCATCGCCGCCCGTCAGGCGCACGCGCACCAGTTCCAATACGGCCCGATTCACCGGATTCATCACTGGCATCCCTTGCAGCGCGGGCAAATGGTCCAACAGTTGCACCAAGCCCGGCTGTTGAATAAAGAGAAAACCGAGAAACTCCTCCGCCGGCCATTCCTCGTCGAATGCCAAAAATTGATCCCAATTTTCCACCAAAAACTGGCCCTGCTGAGCAATCAGGCGCTCGCCGTCGTCGGCATAGCGCTCGAACAAAAATCCCCACAACAGATAAAATGCTTTCACCTGCCGACACTGCCAAAAACCTTGCGCCAACCGCGCCAGCAAAATGGGTGAGTCAAACAATTGCGGATCGTGTTCCAGACAGCTTACCAGCGCCTGCCAATCCGGAATCTGCGCGTAGGCATAACTGCAATGCACATCCGGCTCGGCGGGTGAAAAAGATTTTTGCCGCAAATTCTCCGCCACCCGGCGCCAGGCAAACGCGAGAAAATCCCGCCGCCGGCTGCCCAATAGTTCGCCGGCAAGCAACGCCACCTCCTGATCCAACCCGTGGAATTCCGCCGCCAAATCCTCGGCTGCAATTGTCGGGCTGGCCGCGCAGTGCAGGCCGTAATTAATAAGATCCTGATAGCCGCCCAGCTTACTGTGAGATGGGTTCAAGAGGGTCAGGCGCTCCAGCGCGCCACTCGCCAGCTGAAATTGGCGGTTGGCGAGCGCGTCGAGCACTTGGTTTTCCGCAATCGCCGCGGAGTTGTCCATAAACAAATCCATCTGCGGTACGTCCTTGCGCGCGCTCCAGCGCGCCGCCATGGCGTCGTGACGCTCCTGTTCGGTGCTGATGCGCAAAGGTGCGCGCTGCTGGCCGTCCCAAGCATAAAAAGTCTGGGGCTCCTGTTGCAGATTTAATTCCCGACAGGTTTGCGACGCCTGCTGTAATAGACGCTGCACATCCTCCTCCGCTGCGGCAAATGCATCATCCAAGGTGGCGATGCGGCCGTAACGCCAATCTTCGTAGGTGGCGTAGGGAATCAAATTTTCCGCCAGCATCCAGTCCAACAAACAAAACTGTCCCTGTTGACTGACTTGGGAATCCACGGTCGCTATATCAACCATACAATTTCGGTCTCTTTTTTGTTCTGCACGCGCAATGGCTCCAATAAAAAATGGCAAAGCCCATCACGCCTGAGGTGGGGTTTCATCTTCCTGCCACAAACGCAGCAGATCTTCGAGTTTGAGAGCAAAAGCTTTACCGCTGTCCTGCGCCTGGCGATTGACCTGCTGACTCAAAAGCGCCTTGCTCTCCTGCAATTCGGCAATTTTTTCTTCGATGGTGTTTTCCGCAATTAACTTGTACACAAACACCGGTTGCGTCTGGCCGATGCGGTGGGCGCGGTCGCTGGCCTGTTCTTCCGCTGCGGAATTCCACCAGGGGTCGAAATGAATCACGGTATCGGCGCGGGTGAGATTCAAGCCGACGCCGCCCGCTTTCAAGCTGATTAAAAACACCGGCGCCCTGCCCGCCTGAAACGCCTCCACCAATTCCGCGCGATCGCGGCTCTGGCCGGTGAGCATCAGATAAGAAATACCGATTTCCTGTAACCGCTCGGCGAGAATATCGAGCATACGAGTAAATTGGGAAAATACCAAAACGGCCCGCCCTTCCGTCACCAAAGATTCCAGCATCTCCACACAATAATCGGTTTTGGCCGAGGCAATGGCGTCCTCGCCTAACAGACGCGGATCGCAACAGGCCTGGCGCAACCGAATGAGCGCGGCGAGCAGCAACATCTGCTTTTGCCCCGGATTCTCCATGCCCTCCAACTGCTGCATTAAATTCTGCCAGTCGTCCTGTTTCACCCGCTGATAAAACGCCTGCTGTTCCTCGCTTAGCGGAATGATCTGTTGCACCAAAGTTTTCGGCGGCAAATCCTGCGCGACCTGATTTTTGGTTCGCCGCAACATTAAAGGCGCAATACGGCTCAACAATTGTTGCAAGCGCTCGCCGTTGCCCTCCTGCTCGATGGGTTTTTGATAATAGGATTTGAACTGGCGCTGACTGCCGAGCACGCCGGGTTCGAGAAAATCCAGCAATGCCCACAATTCGCCCAGATGATTTTCCACTGGCGTGCCGGAGAGACACAGGCGATGTTGCGCATGTAATTCGCGCACCGCGCGGCTCACATGGGTGCTCGGGTTTTTAATTGTTTGCGCTTCATCCAACACCAGCCAGCTCAGCACTTGGCCATTCCAAAATTCCACATCGCGCACTAACAAATGGTAACTGGTGATGTAAATATGAATGCCGTCCTGCGGCCACTTCTGATGGCGCTGACCGCCGTGAACCACATGGGCGCGCAAATGCGGGCAAAAGCGCGCAATTTCCTTCGCCCAATTGGGTAATAAACTGGTGGGCGCGACGATCAGCGCCGGCTGCGCCAATTCGCCGCGTTTATGCTCCAGACTTAAATGCGCCAAAGTCTGCAGCGTTTTGCCCAAGCCCATATCGTCGGCAAGCAAGCCGTTGAAACCCACTTGCTTGAGATGCTGCAACCAGCACACACCGAGCCACTGATAGGGGCGCAGCTCTGCCTTCACGCCGCTGGAGGTGCTGCCCAACAAGGTCGGCGACATCTGCAATTCGTGGGAGCGCGTCAGTAGCGACTCCGCGCCGGACCATTCCGCCTCCGGCAATAGGCGGCGCAACCCCTGTACGCGGTAGAGCTGACTCAGCGGAATGCGACCGTTGCCGCCGTACCAATCCACCAGATCGTCCAACTCTGCCGCCAGGGAACCCATCAGCCCGCCGGGCAATACCAGAATTTTGCCGTTTACCTGCAGCTCCACCTGGCCCTCCAGCTGCAGGCGGTTGAACAGGCGCAGCTGCTCCAACAAATCCAACAGCTCGTAGTGCTCGCCGTGGGCTTCTAACTCCAGCGCCAACTGCCAGAAGGCCCCACCCTGCTCCACCGCCACCTTCCAGGTCTGCGGCGCCACATAGGCGTGGCGGAAACCGGGGGCAAAGTGAATATCCAACTCCCTCGCCAGCGCCGGCCGATGCTCCAGCAACAGCGCCTGCCATGCGGCTTTATCTACCGCGCCCCAGCAGCCCGGCTCCGCGCTTTCGCTCACTCGCCCGCCCAGATGCTTGTGCAGATAATTCGCCAGCCACTCGTAGGTTTGGTGCTCAATGGCCGCTTGATGCTCGACGCTTAACAATGCATGGCCATTCCAAAAGGTGCTGGCGGTATCCGCAGCGGCAAAGCGCCGGATAAAACAAATCGCCTCGGACTCGTAGCGAAAGGCCAGCCTCGCCGAATCCGCCCAGCGCCCGTTCGCCTGCAGCGAGGATTCGCACACTAACACCGGCCGCACGGTCGCCGACAACGCAACACCGGGCAGCTCCACCGGCAGCGGCAAACCCAAATCCCGCCAGCGCGGCGCTTGTATCTGCCGAAACTCCGCAAGCGCCAAAGGCGCCAGCGCTGTGGTGGCCCGCACCTCCGTCAGTGCCTGTGGCGTTAGCGCACAGCGACATTGACGAAGCTGATTGCCGTGAATCACCACTCCCAAATCCGGCTCCGCCAGCGGCCAAAAGCGCGCCTCCGCCGGGCAGCTCCAACCAATGGACTGCCGGCCGCCCGCATCAATCCGCCACACCGGCTCCACCGGGCAAGGCTGCCCCCACGTAAGCGGCCCATCTGCAAGGCTCGCAAAACATTTGCCGGTCGCCAAAAGCAGCTGCAGCAGCGCCAAATCCGCCGTACCACAAACCCCCGCCGCACGCCCGCCCCAGCCCTCCGCCAACAAACGCCGCAACACCGCAACATCCGCCGCCTGCGCAAACGGCGGCGGCTGATTCACATGCGCCTGCTGCACCGCATACCCCTGCTCCAACTCCCGCACCCGCCCCGCCTCCAACTGCGCTAAATGCATCGCCAAATGCAAACCACCCTCCTGCCAGCTCAGCAGGTAACACAACTGCAAGCCTCCGGAGGCGACGGGGTTTTGCTTTTGGCGGAGTTGGGCGAGAAAGCTCATGGATGGGGAAATGGCCTGGGGAAAAATGGGGTGGGCATTTTAGCGGATATGGGGTGGAAGGTGGGGCTGGGCGTTCTTGGTGGGTGCACACCCTTGAGAAAGCGGGATGGCCCCGGCTAGGAATCGCGGATGTGAATATTCACATGGAATTGGTGGGATCGGCGACTATTATTAATTTGTGCTTCGCTGCAAGGTAGTTACGGAGTTAGGAGATTGTGGTGATGGCCATATAACCTTTAGCGATAGTAGATCCTGCTTTGAGGACGGCATGTTAATTTTATGTGGTTTTTATTTGGCGGATTGCCGACGTCTTGGGTGGCGAGTATTAGCATTAAATATTGAGGAATTGGCTT
>CAYZVN010000139.1:0-4495 GCA_964482025.1 uncultured Saccharophagus sp.
TTCATCCAGCAGCTCGTCTTCAGGTGGATTTGACGTTGGTGCATGGTGCGATTCACGGCTTGTTGGTGGCAGGCAATTCTTGGGGCATGAAGCCAGCAGAAAGGGCCCCCGTCCTGCCAATCACTATCCGATCCCGGATGATCCCAGCTATAGCCTTTATGACCTTCATCTAGATTTTGAAATGCCTCTGGACGGCGACCTTACACCGATGACCTACAATTCAGACCCCCTCTTTGTTTATTCCGGAAATGGTAGCTTACTTATTGAAGAAGGTATTTTTCGGGCAAGATATGACGGCAGCCGAAGTGCCACACAAATAAATTTCTGGGTCTATCCCCTTGGCACAGGGGAAGTTAGCTTTACGCTTGACATGTACTCACGCAACTTTATTTGCGGTGGAACCACAAACGATTATGGCTCTATTGATGAGATTATAGAAGACAACCAACAATTCACTGCTCCTGCACAGGAGTGGACCCAAATCTCAATTGAAATTGGCGGCTCCGGAGGCCAGGATTTCTACTGGAACATTGCTGCGGGCTCAGATGAAGCATTAGGAAGCTTTTATCTAGACGAAATGAGCTTTAGCAGGCTGGACTAGAAGCGGTTCTATAACACGTCCTTCTGTATAAAAAGCCTCAATTTATTTTAATAAGTTACCCGCCAACTCATTGGTCACTAGAAGCTGTTCCATAACAGTCTCTAGTGACCAATTATGTTTACCAGTTCAATATTGATTTGATCACCGGTGCCAACTCATTCGCCATAGCTTCATGCCCAGACACCAGCGGGTGCCAGTCGCAGCCCAGTTGTGATTGCGGCGGGTGAGTGACTTGGACGAAGTGCACTTGGTCGTTGCCCATATTGCGTTGTTGTTGCATGGCGGTTTGCATGCGGGAAACCAGTTGCGGCAGTGACGTGTCGGCGAGCAAAATAATCGGCAGATAGCCGTACGCGTTATTCACCTGGGTGATCAGGCCGTTAATTCCGCGAATAAATACATCCGCCGAGGGCTGAGGCTCTGTGCTGTGGTCGTTGGTACCCAGTTTGATCACCACCGCATCCGGCACCCAAGATTGGAAATTCCAAGTTAAATCCCCGCGCTCCATCAAAGTTCTGCCGTAATAAAGCGGCATGGGTGTGGCGCTTGTGGTGTTGGCATCCCCGTAATTACGCACGGCGCCAAAGCCGGAAATCGCGATCGAGTGGCTCTCGGCTGCGAGTGCTCGCGCGGTTATGGGCGCGAAGGATAAATAGCTGTTTTCATAGGGACGGTAAACGCCGCCGCAATCCAATCCGCGCCCTTCATTGCCATAACCCACGGTGTAGGAGTCGCCAATAAATTCAATTTTACGGGTGGGACGCGGCGGCAATTGTTCGAGTTGCCCGCCCTGGGGAAGGCGCAGCCCGAGAAAACGCCCCGAGCCAAAATTCGGGCCCGTGCGCTTGGTGACCAAGACGTGGCGCTCTCCGGAATTCAGCGTGATGGGATAGGCCGTGGTGTCACTGGTGGTAGCAAGGGTTTTTAACAGCTGGCCGTCGACAAAAATGTTGTAGTCGTTTTTGCCGTCATTGAATAAAAGCTCCAACTGAGGCGCTTGCACGGAAAACTCAATTCGCGTGTCCGCCCAATCGTAAAGTGCTGCAGAAGAGTCGAGATGTACGCGGCCGGTATAGCGAATGAGCGGATCGTTCGGCGCTACGGTGACCGGCCCACTGCCGGATGAACTGGAGCTAGAGGAGCTACTGCTACTGGACGAAGAGCTGCTGGAGGACGAGCTACTCGACGACGAACTGGAGCTGGACGATGAGCTGTCTCCACCCTTGGCACCACCGCACCCGGTTAGGCCGGTAAACGCCGCCACTAGGCTGGCCACCATGATCAAGCGCGCTGTAGATAAAAGGAGTTTGTGCCTCATAGAGAATGCCTTAAGTAAGTGTTAAAAAATTATCATACTTATTCTGATCTAATTTACCTCGCGCAACCGCGAACAAGCGCACATCCACACGCCGTATTTCCGTTTCTAATTGGCCGCCAGTACGAGCCTTCATAATTCCCGCATACAAAGCAATCGTTGAGAGATTTTGCGCGCCGTGTGAGAGTGCGAAAAACGACTCTGTTTGGTGACCAAAACTCTTTGCACTTGATGCTGTTACGCTTCCTGTAGAAGTGGATAATTAGAACAAAATACTCGGGTAAGGCTTGCGCTTATTAGAAATTTTTTGGTTCACAAGGCAGCCAGAGAAAATTAGCGTGGTCTTTGAGTGGTCTTATTCCCCGCAGGCAGATTTCCATGCCCACACACTCAATTGCATTATCGTAACATCAAAGAAAAAAGGATTTTCCACGAGTTAAAAATTACATACATAAAATCTGTTTTATTGTTTCTTTAAAAAAAATTCTCGCCATTACGCCGATAGCGTCGCTAAAGCCCGGCGATTTGATACTTTGTCCACATTTCATAAAAAAACCGGGTGATACCATCAAACGTTAAGCAGCCTTTTTTGGCTATCCGAACAATTAGATAAAACGCATTTATGCATTATGCGGATCGGATAGTTTAAGGAGATGGGGGTCATTGCGACTTCTGTCGCGCTTGAGTGGCACCCTGCAGTCCGGTGTCCGCGCATACAACATGACATTAAAAGTCAAAATTAATTAGGTGCTCCAATGACAATACGCTTCAAACCCTTTTATCTAGCGGCGATTCTCGCCAGCCTAGTGGCCTGCGGAGGGCAGAATAATGGCAGCTCGTCATCCAGCAGCAGTTCCTCCAGTAGTTCTTCATCCAGCAGCTCTTCTTCCTCAAGCAGCTCGTCTTCGTCCAGTAGCAGCTCATCGTCCAGTTCAAGCAGCTCCGGCGGATCCGTTGCCTGCACTCTGCCGAATTTGCCGGATGCGAATGCGCTGACCAATACCGGTATTAAATTGCCCGATCCGTTCACCTTTTACGACGGAACGCCAGTCAACACCAAAGCCCAGTGGGAATGCCGGCGTCAGGAAATTTTGGCAATGGCGGAAAAGTATCTGTATGGCCCTATTCCCGGAGATTGTGACGAGGTGTCGGGAAGCGTCAACGGCGGCAATATTTCCATCAGCTGTAAAGTGGGCGGCCGGTCCGGACAATTCTCGGCCAGCATTTCTGGCAATGGCGAGGTAATCGCGCTGAACCTTTCTGGCGGCATTGCGCCTCAAGGCAGCAAAAGGCTGTCATTCGGCAGCGGTTTCGAAGGTGGCATCCGCAACTTGTATGGCCTGCAGGAACTCAATCCCAATATCGCCAATGGCTGGATGATCAACCGAGTGATGGACGTATTAGAACAGAACCCCAGCAGCGGACATGATCCCAGCAAAATTATGGTGACCGGATGCTCGGGATGCGGAAAAGGCGCTTTTCTTGCGGGTGTTTTCAGCCGCGTTCCTATGACGGTGATCGTAGAGTCCGGCGGTGGCGGCGCGACCAGCTGGCGTATGACCGAATGGTTCCGCAATGGCGCAGGACAATCCCGCTGGCGCTGTGGCGATAAGCCCCAAGGCATCGACAACCTGGAGAACAACGGCATATGCGGTCCCTGGGTAACCAGTGCCGCACAGCCATTCCGCTCAAGCCCGTCGCGGGTGAACAGCCTGCCGTTCGACCAACACTTGCTGCTGGCCACCATAGCGCCGCGCTACTTGGTGCATTTCACCAATGCCAACGGCCAGAACGCTTGGTGTCATCTAGCGGGCACCAGTGAAGCACTGGCCGCCTGGGCCGCCTACCCAGTCTTCAAGGCTCTCGGCGTTCCTCAGCATATGGCGTTTGAGGTGTACAACGGCAATCACTGCGGCGTAGGCGACACCGGCATAGCCGCCAAAATGTTTGACCGCGCCTTCCACGGCAACGAGGGTATCAACTCCGGCGGCGTCAATATTCAGGACAGCCGAGTACAGATTCCAGTGAGCGAGTGGAAGACGTTGTTTATTGATTGGGATATGGATAAGACTCTGCAGTAACAAGCCTCGTACCTGAGATAGATCGCCGGATCCGTCTGGATCCGGCATGCCCCCAAGCACAGCCCTTCCTGCCTCGCCCTGCTCAATCCGCTCTCGCATTCTCGTGCCGACACAGTGATTTTCGCGCTTCTTGATTTGTGACGCATTTAAGATGTGCATTTTTTAGTAGACTCCGCGCTAATTTTTAGCCCTCCTCATCCAACAGAATAAGAGACAAGATACAGCTGCCCATGAGATACCCATTCCTCCACCCAGCGCATTCGTTGGGTTTTGCGCTTCTTTCCTCCTCTATCGTCCTTTCACCGCTTGTATCCCGCGCGGCAGAGGTGGACACAGCAGCGCGCACAGAGCCCGCACCCCAAAATGCGCGCAAGCCGCTTCGCAAGCCTGCTGACAGCATTGAAGAAATTATCGTCACCGGCTCCAAAATTAACGCCATGGATGCGCAGGAGATGAAGCGCGGTGCGGATACCATGCTCGATGCCATTTCTGCCGATC
>CAYZVN010000140.1:0-4487 GCA_964482025.1 uncultured Saccharophagus sp.
TTTTCCGGCGGGCAGTGAGCTTACTTGGCGTGAACTCTGTAATTATTGCAGTCTCCGCTTGTGTAATAGTCGGCGTTTTCGCCAGCGAGGGTGCACGACCTGTTGTACTGATTGGTTGTTTTGCTTACTACCAAAAGAGGTTGGCCATTCTTGCGAACTTGGTACGCGACTGTGCCGCTTGAGCCGGCAATAGAATTTTGCGTGCAGCCTGGCGTAGTGCCAACAGCGGGATCATTAAATTCGCACACTTTGCTGCCGGGGGCTGGCGGGGTATTGACGTGGAGGATTTTTGGCGCAGTGCAGTTCCCCTCGTTTGTATAGTCACTGTCATTGATGGTAATAGAGCATGCAGTGTTCTTAGCTTTCACGGAGACGGTTTTTTTGGCTATGATTGAACCGTTGTTTAGGCAGCTAAAAGTGTTGGTGTAGGTTTGGGTGGATGATGAAATGGTAAGTCCGCTCATCGCCCAAGTGCAATCTTCCGCGTTTGCGTTGATTGAAAATGCGCTTATGGAAGCGGCGCACGCAAGTGCCAATGTAAGTTTTTTCATGACAATCTCCTGGTTTGATTTTGATAGTTCCCTAATGATCAGCGGTATTTCCGGCTGATTCATTGCCATCCGTTGGCAATGTTTTCGATATTCAATATCGAAAATTCCTAATATGATTCTTCGTTTATATAAAGTGTGGCTTTGTGGCTTGGTGCGCTGAGGTCGAAGGAGACATTGATGTCCCTGGCTTCGGATACAAGTATTTCCATCAACGTGTTAGTGATATCGTCTTTTTTTTGCTCCTCATCGATAAGGAAGGAAAGTGTGCATTGTTGGCCCTCACAACGCGCTTCATTTAAAACAAATCCAGAGAGTGATTCTTCTTCACTAAACAGATTTATATAATAGCTTTCCTTTTCAAACGCCCAGTGAGCGTTTGACGGCTCGGGCTCATTCGATGTTGGGATTTGAGCTGTGCTGATTTCGAAGCTATTGGTTTCATCAGTTTTTTCCACAAGCTCTGAGTCTAAGAGCGATTCCGCTCCTGAGTCTTGCAGCTGACTCCTTTGCTCTTTGCCTGATGCGTCTCTAATTTCGTTTTTTCTTGGGGCAGAGGTGCTGTCGTGGGGTGAGGTATCGGATTTTGAGTTGTCGGAAATGACTTGTCTCGTTGCGGCGTGAGCGGTTGAGGTCTGCTCATGAAGTGGTGCATTTGGCTTCTGAATGCGATAGGTGAGGGTTGCGACTAAAAGCAGAATGCCGGCGACGGCGAGATTTTTTGTGAGTGACATCGCAATATCCTTTTGTGTGTCTTGGTTGGCTTTGAGATTTCAGGATTTTCCATGAATCCGTTAATTTGTTGCGGTGGTATTATGGGCTTTTGAAATTTATTTTCAACAGTCTATGAGATATTGTCGTGCAAATCTATTTTGAATTTTCCGCCAATTAAGCCAAAAGCCTCTTGGGCTTTTGGCTTGGTGGAGGTCGTGTGGCTAGTTATTGCTTTTAATCTCAAAACTTCCCGCTGGAAGCCCCGCTGAGTTATAAACATTTGCCCCCTCAGGATTGTCCGCCCAGGCGTACCTTACCCAAACTGGTTTTTCCACCTGCTCATTCCAAGCCACTAATTTATTGCCTTCCACTTTGGCTTCTGCCCAAACAAACTTTTTATCCGCTCCGGCGATCGCGAGATGTTGCGGTGAGGGGCCGCGTATTTGTAATCCTTTGCCCAGATTGTCGAATTGGATGATCAACCGATTGGCTTTACGTTTAATCGATTTAACGGTGGGGCCTGATGCAATTAAAGATTTTTCACCGTAGGCGACTTTTCGAGCTTGTAGCGCAAGACGGTGGCCGACGTCTTTTTTGTTGAGCGGGTGAATATCGTTCCATTCACCGATATCGAGTGCGACTGCCATGCCGGTATTTTTTAGTTTTAGCGCTGCGGCTTGAGCTTGACGCAGGCTCGCCCATTCGCTGTCACTAGGTTCATTCTCTACTGGGCCGAGGTTGGGCAGTTGGACGAATAGGAACGGGAAGTCGCCTTGGTTGAAGTGTTTGCGCCAGTCGCGGATCAGGTCAGGGAATAGGGTTGAGTATTCCTCTGCAGAGCTGGTGGTGGGAATGAGATTTTCGGGAATTTTGTGCAGGCTTTTTGAGCGCTGAACGTTGGATTCACCCTGGTACCAGATAACGCCTTTGATGGTGAAATCAAGTGCTGGGGCGAGTTTGGCTTTGAAGAGGCTGCCGGGCAAATAGTGCAGGGTAGTCGTTGCCGGCATGGGACCGGATTGCATGCCGATTTTGTAGCGCCACTGGCCGCTGAGATCAATTTTTTGGTTGCCTAAATCCAGGGCGTAGGTTTTGTCTTCAACCGCTCCGGGGTTGCTGCTATAGCTGGTAAGGCGCACGGTGACGGTGTTGGTTCCGGCCTTGAGAGTGCCAGGTTGAACGGGATAAATTCGCGGTGGGTATTGGTAACCAACACTGCCGACTTTCGTGCCGTTGATATAGGTTTCATCGCCGTCGACCAACACGCCGAGCCATAAGGTGGCGTTGGCATGTTTGGCTTGTTCGGCGGTTAGGTCAAATTCTTTTTGCAGCCAGATGACACCGTTGGAGAAGTCGATATTTTGCTGCAGAAAGCGGCCGGGAATGTTCACGGTTTTCCACTCGTCGCCTGCTTTTTCCTCGTACCAGGGATTATTGTTTTTTAATCCCGCGTCCTCTTGCTGTGCTTTGCTGTACCAGGCCTCGCTGGCGGCTTTGTCTTTTTTGATGGTGTCTTGGAGATAGTCGGCATTTTTAAACAGATTGGCTTCCGCCAAATAATAGGGGTATTTCTGCAACGCGGCTTCGCTCATCCAGGCTTGCGCAGGTGAGCCGCCGACGCTCAGGCTGAGAATACCGATGGGCACTTGATACTCTTGCCAAAGTGCTTCCGCAAAAAAGAAGCCGACCGCAGAAAATTCCGGCAAGTTGTCGGGTACCGCAGCTTTCCAATCGCCTTTCTCGTAATCTTCGCGGGGCGCATCTACGGCATAGGTTAAAGGTACGGAAAACTGGCGGATTTGCGGCAGCTTGGTGGTGGGAATGACATGGGGATAGCGCTGGGCGACGCGGCGCAGTGGAAGCTCCAGGTTGGATTGGCCAGCTGCGACCCAGAGATCGCCAAACCAGATGTCCTGTAACTCAATGGTGTTGTTGCCGCGAATAATTAAAGCGTGCGGGCCGCCCGCTTTTTGCTTGGGAAGGGTAACGGACCAGCGACCCGATTGTGTCGTGCTGTGGTAATCCTTGCCGGCGAAAGTGACCGTGACCTTTTCTCCTTCCTCCGCCCAGCCCCAAATGGTTAAGGGTTTATCCCTTTGTAAAATGGCACCGTCGCTGAGGAGGCGGGGCAGGCGAACATCGGCTTGCACCTGTGTCGCGAAGAGGCAGAGCGTGAACAGGGCGAGGAAGAGATGGAGCAGCGGATTTTTATAAGTCTTCATGGCGTTGGTCTGCTGGGCTTATGAGTGATTAAAAAGTCGAAAGGTGGTGATGTTGCCGGCGCGACGATAGTCGCCCGCCTGTGGCGAGGTTAAACGTTTTCTCCGTATCCTAGCAGGTCTTTAAGGATGCTCAAGCGGCCCCGGTTTCGCAGCCTAAGGTTTCTAAGAGCTGCAGCAGTTTTGTCAGCTCTACGGGTTTGACGAGGTAGTGGTTGAACCCGGCTTTTTGAGCGCGGGTGCGATCGGCTTCGCCGCTGTAGCCGGTCATGGCGATAATGCAGGTTTCGGCAAGTGCTTTTTCTTCGCGTAAGCGGCCCGCCACTGCGTAGCCGTCAATATCGGGGAGGCCTATATCCAGCAAAACCACATCCGGTTGGTAGGTTTTCGCAATCATGACACCTTCTTTGCCGGTATGGGCACAGCGCAGCGAGTAGCCGAGGCTTTCCAGGCATAAGGAAAGCCCGGTTGCGGAGTCCACGTTGTCGTCGATGATGAGAAGGCTAAGGGCGGCAGCATGAGCGGCGGTAGTAGGCAGGGTCTCATCCGCGCTCTGAGACAATTGCTCGACCAAGGGCAGGCGTACCGAAAACTCCGCACCTTGGCCGGGTCCAGCGCTGTGGACGTGGGCAGTGCCGCCATGCAGATCGACCAGCGCGTGCACTAAGGCTAGGCCAATCCCCAGGCCGCCTTGGGCACGGTTTAGTGCGGAAGGGGCCTGGACGAACAGCTCAAATACTTTGGTGAGCAGATCTTCGGGAATGCCGACGCCGTGATCGCGCACACGGATGCGAGCGTAATCGTCGCCTTCTCGCTCCAGAATCAATTCCACCAGTCCGCCGTCATCCATATATTTGGCCGCGTTGGTCAGCAGATTGCCCAATACCTGGGTGAGGCGCACTGTGTCGCCTTCGACATAGAGCGTTTCCTCGGGCAACTCCAGGCGCAATTGGTGACGGTGTTTCTTAAGCAGTGGGGACAGGCTATCGGCCGCGTGGTGGACGAC
>CAYZVN010000141.1:0-4467 GCA_964482025.1 uncultured Saccharophagus sp.
TGCGTTATGCAAGCTCACGATACTGATCGATGCGGTACTGACGCCAAACTGGGCATTCCAGACGTGCGGATCTGTCCCAGCGAAAGCTCCGCCATCATCCGCGCCAATTCCACCAGAAACGATGCTGATATCGGTAGGATCAATCAACCAAGATCCCGCTTCTCCATTGCTTGCTCCAGCATCTACTTCACCACTGACACTGATAAATTCCCGGCCCGACACTTCAACAAAACCGCCATCGCCGAAGCCTTCACCGCCGCGAGCCTTGATCGAAGCATCTTCGGTAAACCAAGTCGACTTTTCCGCAATCACCACCACATCGCCGGCATCGCCATGCTGGTCGGCGCTGGCGTCGATCGTGCTGCCAGAGTGCATGGCGATCGCATTCGCGGCCGTCAGATGTATGTCGCCACCCTTGCCATCACCGCTCGCGGTTGCGTCGATCGTCCCCGACTGGTTAATCGCCGCCGCTTCCAGCACCACGGTTCCGCCATCGCCGGCTTGCGCCGAGGCATCCAAGGTGCCGCTGTTGACGATACTGGAATCGGCCAGCAAGTGAATCTCGCCACCCTCACCAGTGCCGCGCACCGCGCGCACCATACCGCTGTTATTAATCGCTGCGTCGTACACCGTTTGGGTGTTGCCGCTCTCCAGCACCAGGGCGACTTCGCCCGCAGCTAAGGTCCCCTCGTTGACGACCTTGCCAATAAAGTCCGCGTCGTCGACCAGAATCGGAATTTCACTGCCCGGCGTGTGCAACAGCGCTTGGCGGCTGGCTTGCATGACAATTTCACCGTCCGGCACTTGGATCTCGCCGCGATTGACCACCTCGGGGGCGAGCAGCACTACGCGCCCGTCGGCGTTGATGTGCCCGTTATTTTCCACCCGGCCTGATGTTGTGCCACTAAATGCGTCGCGGCCTGCAAGAAAATCCCCGTCGGTCATATCCAGAGTGGTGACTACAAGACTGCCGACATTGATCTCCGCCCCATTGCCGAACACAACGCCATTAGGGTTGATCAGATAGACCTGGCCATTGGCATTGAGCGCGCCATGGATCTCCGACAGACGATCCCCCAGAACCCGGCTGAGGGCGACGGCGTCGGCACCGGGCTGATGGAAGTTGACCGCCTGTTGCTGGGCGATATCGAAGCTGTGGAAATTGAGGATGGCGCGCTGGCTGTCTTGCTGGATATCCATGACGTCGCCAGTCACCGCGATAGTGGCATCGCCGGCCACCACCTGTCCGCCTTGGGGGAGCGAGTAAGCGGGCGCCGCCAACGCCAGGAGCACGGCAGCGCACAGTTTTTTGCGCAACAGTGCCGGGCGAAGACGCGCGCGCGCGGAGCTATTGCCAGCGGATTTCAAATAGGATCTGCTCATCGCCTTCCACCTCTACGCCGTCGATTTCGCCGCTCAGCCCCTTGGCCCCCATAATCTGGGCGCTGAACCTTCCGCCCCAATACAACATCAGGCCAACACCCACACCTTTCAGCTCGGCGTCGCGTTTGTCACCCAATAGACTCTCTTTGCGACCGTTGGCGTAATCCGCAAACACATAAGGCTCCAATCGCCAAGTCGCGTCGGTGCGCTGGAGCAAGTTGGGCAAGCGCCACTCCAGCGCGGCTAACACCGCACTGTCGGCATTAAAAACTCCCGGGGCAAACCCCCTCACCCCATAGGCACCGGATAAGCCGAGCCCTTCGATGCTGGGCAATGGGTCGGCGGTGTATTGGCCCCGCGCGTTGAGCTGCCAAACATTGCGCAGGCGACCGCGCCCCGCGCCTTTTGCCACCAGGGCGCTGAAATCCAATTTAGCAAAGTCGCCATCGGGCTGACCGCCGACTTGGAACTCGCCGTAACTGAGCTCCAAAAGACTATTAAAGACCATGCCGCGCTGCGCCGATTGCAGACTCTTGTTCCACTGCAAAGACACCGCCTGACTCTGTTCATCGGCCACTTTGACGGTATCGACCTCCACGTTGTTGCGCTTGTCATACCAGCCGAGACGCACACTGCTGCGCGCGCTCGGATGATGCCGCGCGAAGTACGTCAGTCCGGTGCGCAGAGTGCTGGCATCACCTTTTAAACCTAGCGCGGCAAAGCGGTCGCCGATTTCAAATTGGTTATTACTGGCGCTGATGTCCCACAGATAGTCGAGATTGCCGAAGGGTAATTGATAAGCAATGCTGCCGTAGGTATTGGCGACATCATCCACCGCGTACAGCACTGCGAGGGACAGACGGTCAAAATGGCCGGTGAGCTGAAACTCGGAATATTGGGCAATCAGCCGCTGTTCGCCACTTGCGGGGCTGCCATAGTTGTCCGCTTTGAAGGCAAAAACCCGCTCCGGTGCCGGGTCTATGCGCAAGTTGAGTATGGCCTCACCCCGGCCTTGGCCGCGGGAGTAAAAGGCGAACACGCGGAAGCCGTTTTGCGCCTTAAGTGCCTGAACCACCTCTTCGATATCGGGACCATAGAGCACGTGGCCGACCTGCTGCTCGAAGAGCTGAGCAAAGCGTTGGCTGGGCCAGCGGGTTTGGTTGATCACATGGACACCCCCCAGGGTGCCCTCCTGCACTCGCATTTCTACCACGCCGCCCTCCACTTTTTGTGGCGGCAGATAAACGGTATGAAAGACATAGCCGCGGTTGCGCAGAAACAGGGTCAGAGCATCGGCGACCTGATGCAGTTCATCGACCGACATCGACTCGGGAAAGCGCGAACGCTCCAGGGCGAGACGTTGATTGATCTCCGGCGCATTGAGACCGTGAGCGCGTGCCTGATCGACACCGGACAGGGAAAACGCGGCGACCCGCAGGCGGAACTCGTCTTGTCCGGGGTTCAAATTTTGTGCGTAGCCCACCATCCCGCAGCTCACTCCCAGCAGCGAGACCAGCAGCCGCACCAGAACACCGTTTATCCAAAATCGTATGGGCATTTTTTTATGAATGTTCGGATGGCGTTAAGGGTGTTTTCATTAACGTCGTTATAAGAGTGAAAACCTGTGAGGCTCAGTGGCTTGAGATATTTTTATAAATATAGACCACTCCCGCTCCCAGCAGATGACTTGATTATGGCCGCGACAACACACACGCCGCCGGGTAAGAATGCGGCAAAGCTCAGTCGCAAGTTCCTACAGTGAACGTGGGGCGGCAGCATAAGTCAAAAAACAGTTGGCACCAAGTCTACCCATACAACCTTTTACCTAAGGAATGTTGCCAAGGCACGGGGGCTCCTCCATCCTTATGGGATTGCCAAACAACCGAATGGGATTGCCAACAACCGGCGCGATACACCGACCTCATGATGAACCATAGGCCCACACACGAATGACAGGCATTATTTCCGCATGAAAGTTTTACTCGTCGACGATCACGGGCTCTTTCGCCACGGGTTGGAAATGCTGCTGTCCGGACACAACCTCTTCCGCCAGATTCTCCACGCCGCCACCGGTCAGGAAGCCCTGACCATGCAGGCGCAACACCCCGACATCGACCTCGTCCTCTTGGATTACAACTTGGGCGCCGACCACGGGCTGGACGTGCTCTTGCAGCTCAAGCAGCGCGACCCGGCGCTACCGATTGCCATGGTGTCGGGCCGCGATGACCCCCAGGTGATTCTCAGCGCACTGGGCAGCGGCGCCAGCGGCTTTATCCAAAAAAACCTGGAGCCGGATGACATTGTCGCCGCGATTCAGCTGGTATTGGATGGCGGCATATACGTCCCGCCGACGATCCTGGACGGCGGTCAGGAGGAAGCGCCCGCCGAAGACAAGCTCAGCCGCCAGAAACAGTTGCAGCACCTGACTGAAGTCGCCCGCCGGGTGATTCGTGAAAAGAATCTGGATGTGCGCGCCCAGGCGGATATCGAGAATGAAATGACCTCGGCACTCAACCGCTTGGTCATGGAGCTGCAGAAGGACCGCACCCGCTTGGAAGTTCTGGCGTTTCAGGACGATCTCACGGGCGTGGCCAATCGACGTCTATTCCTGGAACGTCTGGAGCAAGCTCTGCGCAACAGTCGACGCAACAAAGCCCAGATGGCGCTGGTGTATCTCGATCTGGACTTCTTCAAACAAATCAACGACAGCCTCGGCCACCAGGCCGGCGATCTCCTGCTGAAAGAAACTGCCCAGCGACTTATGCGCTCGGTCCGCGAAGTCGATACAGTGGCGCGCTTAGGCGGCGACGAATTCACCTTAGTGCTGGTGGATATCCAGTCGGAAGAAGGCCTGCGCAGCCAACTTACCCGCTTGCGCAACACCTTAAAAGCGCCGGTTACGCTGGACAACGGCCGGCAATGCAATCCCACCGCCAGCATAGGCGCCGCCATTAGCGACGGCTCGGAAACCGCCGCCGACTTAATGAAGCGCGCCGACGCCAGCCTGTATCAGGTGAAAGAGAGCGGCCGGGATAACTTTATCGTGTCGCCCATTAGGGCATAAGGCGTTTCAACCTCGGGGCT
>CAYZVN010000142.1:0-4426 GCA_964482025.1 uncultured Saccharophagus sp.
TGCATCCACTGGTTTGTGCGGCGTATAACGCAGACTTCGATGGTGACCAGATGGCGGTGCACGTGCCTCTGACCATTGAGGCACAGTTAGAAGCGCGTGCGCTGATGATGTCTACCAACAACATCTTGTCGCCGGCATCTGGTGAGCCGATTATCGTGCCATCGCAAGACGTTGTCCTCGGGTTGTACTGGATGACCCGCGAGCGTATCAACGCTAAAGGTGAAGGTATGGTGTTCTCGGACACCAAAGAAGTGAGCCGTGCCTTCTATTCGAACAGTGTGGATCTGCAAGCGCGTATAAAGGCACGCATCCGCGAAGTTTTTCTGCGCGAAGACGGTGAGCGCGAAGAGAAGACTCATTTAGTAGAAACCACAGTCGGTCGTGTTCTTTTGTGGGAAATTGTTCCCGAAGGCATACCTTTCGACATGATCAATAAGCCCATGGTCAAAAAGGCCATTTCCGCCTCGATTAACTTCTGTTATCGCATAGTGGGATTGAAAGCCACCGTTATTTTTGCCGACCGTTTGATGTACATGGGTTATGACTTTAGTACGAAATCCGGTTCGTCCATTGGCGTCAACGACTTCGCAATACCGCTAGACAAGGTTGACATCATCAATCGCGCCGAGTCGGAAGTTAAAGAAATCGAATCGCAATACTCCTCAGGTCTTGTGACCCAGGGGGAGAAGTACAACAAGGTGATCGATATTTGGTCGCGCGCCAACGATTTGGTCGCCAAATCGATGATGGAAGGCATTTCCAAAGAGAAGGTCATCAATCGCGAAAATAAAGAAGACTCGCAGGACTCGTTCAACTCTGTCTTTATGTACGCCGATTCTGGTGCACGGGGTTCGCCAGCGCAGATTCGCCAGCTCGCTGGTATGCGTGGACTGATGGCGCGTCCCGACGGCTCCATTATCGAGACGCCGATCACTGCGAATTTCCGTGAAGGTTTGAACGTATTGCAATACTTCATCTCGACTCACGGTGCTCGTAAAGGTTTGGCCGATACTGCATTGAAAACGGCGAACTCCGGTTACTTGACTCGTCGTTTGGTCGACGTTGCCCAGGATGTGGTGATCACCAAGGTGGACTGTGGAACGGATCAGGGCTTGACCATGTCGCCGGTTATCGAAGGTGGTGATGTCATCGAGTCGCTCGGCGACCGCATCCTCGGTCGAGTGGTGGCGCGCGATGTTATGCGCCCGGGCTCCGATGAAATCCTTGTTCCCGCAGGCACCATGATTGATGAAAAGTGGGTCGAGCGTGTTGAGAGTATGGGCATCGACGAAGTTTGTGTGCGATCGGCGATTAGTTGTGAAATTCGTTACGGTATTTGTGCCCAATGTTACGGTCGCGATTTGGCGCGTGGCCATCGGGTGAACGTGGGTGAGGCGATTGGTGTCATTGCGGCACAGTCCATCGGTGAGCCCGGCACCCAGTTAACCATGCGTACATTCCACATTGGTGGTGCGGCAAGCCGAACCTCATTGGCTGACAGTATCCAGATCAAGCAGGACGGCACGGTTCGTCTGCTCAACGTCAAGGTCGTCAAGCGTGAAGACGGCAACTTGGTTGCAGTTTCCCGATCTGGTGAGCTGGCGGTTGCGGATGCGACAGGCCGTGAGCGTGAGCGTTATAAGATTCCCTACGGCGCCGTCATTTCAACCAAAGATGGCCAGGAAGTGAAGGGTGGAACCAGGGTCGCAAAATGGGATCCGCATACTCACCCGATGATTACAGAAGTGGCAGGTCGCGTTACCTTTTCCGGCATGGAAGATGGCTTGTCTATTCGTCGACAAACGGACGAAATTACCGGTCTGTCCTCAATCGAGGTCATGGATCCGGCTGAGCGGCCCTCAGCAGGTAAAGATCTCAAGCCGGCGGTGACACTGGTGGATGCGAGCGGCAAAGAGCTGATGCTTGCCAATACCAATCAGCCTGCACACTACATGCTGCCGTCCAAAGCCATTTTGAGTCTGAACGATGGCGATATGGTGGCGGTTGGTGATGTTATTGCCCGTATTCCGCAGGAAGGGTCGAAGACCCGTGATATTACCGGTGGTCTGCCGCGCGTTGCTGACTTGTTCGAAGCGCGTAAACCGAAGGAACCAGCCATTCTGGCGGAAATCTCTGGCTCGATATCTTTTGGCAAAGAAACCAAAGGTAAGCGTCGCTTGATCATTACCCCGGCTAATGGTGAGTTGTTGCCAGATGGCTCCAGCCACTACGAGGTATTGATTCCAAAGCATCGCCAGCTGACAGTCTTTGAGGGCGAAATGGTGGCTAAGGGTGAAGTCGTCTCCGATGGCCCTTCGAACCCGCACGATATTTTGCGCCTTCAAGGTGTGGAAGCGTTGGCAGCCTATATCACCAATGAAATCCAGGATGTTTACCGTCTGCAGGGTGTGAAGATCAACGATAAGCACATTGAAGTAATCGTTCGTCAAATGCTGCGCAAGGTTGACATCGTAGAGATGGGCGACTCTGACTTCGTTAAGGGTGAGCAGGCCGAATTCAACCGTGTGTTGGAGGCAAATGAAAAGCTGCGCGCCGAAGATCGCCAGCCGGCGCAGTATGAGCGCCAGCTCTTGGGTATCACCAAGGCCTCATTGGCGACAGAGTCCTTCATCTCGGCGGCATCTTTCCAGGAGACCACTCGCGTACTGACCGAAGCTGCGGTCACCGGCAAGCTTGATGAGCTGCGCGGTCTGAAGGAAAACGTGGTCGTCGGTCGATTGATTCCTGCGGGAACGGGGTTGGCTTACCACAAGGAGCGTCGCCGCAAGCGCGAGGCATCGGTGTCATCGGCAGATGGAGTGAGCGCGGCGGAAGTGGAAGCTGCTTTGACCGAGGCGCTGAAGTCCAGCGCCGAGTAAAGATGTGCGCCGGTTTTGGCGCCTTGACGATCGCGGGAAGCGCCATTAAAATGCGCCACCCGCGATTTCTGTGGGCAGGCAGTTAGTGCCTGATTTAACGTTAATAATCTTTCCTATGGGAAGAGTTTATAGTCTGGAGTTTAGTTTCATGGCAACGATCAACCAGTTGGTTCGTCAGCCGAGAAAACGCAAGGTACAAAAGAGCGATGTTCCGGCACTGCAACAGTGCCCCCAGCGCCGTGGTGTGTGCACCCGCGTTTATACCACTACACCGAAAAAGCCAAACTCAGCGTTGCGTAAAGTATGCCGCGTGCGTTTGACCAACGGTTATGAAGTGAGCTCGTACATTGGTGGTGAAGGCCACAATCTGCAAGAGCACAGCGTGGTATTGATCCGCGGCGGACGTGTTAAGGACTTACCGGGTGTGCGTTATCACACCGTGCGTGGTTCCTTGGATACGTCCGGTGTTAACAACCGGAAGCAGGCTCGCTCCAAATACGGTACCAAACGTCCTAAGTCTTAATGACATATTTAGTCTAAAGACCTGGCATCTGCGTTTTTTCGATCAATTATCAGTAAGGCTGAGTGGATTCTAGGTGAATCGTATCTCAGGCAACCTGAATTAAAGTGAGTTTTATTTATGCCCAGAAGAAGAGTCGTCGCCAAACGCGAAGTTCTTCCCGATCCAAAATACGGAAGTCAATCGTTGGCGAAGTTTGTAAACCACGTTATGACCAGCGGGAAAAAATCCGTCGCCGAAAAGATTGTTTATGGCGCGCTGGAAATTGTTGGTGAGCGTTTGAAAAAGAACCCTGTTGAGGTGTTCGATGAGGCGCTGGCAAACGTTTCGCCATTAGTAGAAGTAAAGTCCCGTCGCGTGGGCGGTGCTACCTACCAAGTTCCTGTGGAAGTGCGTCCCAGTCGTAGGACTGCACTGGCTATGCGTTGGTTGGTGGAATACTCTCGAGGTCGCGGAGAAAAATCTATGCCGCAGCGTCTTGCGGGTGAGCTGATTGATGCATCGCAAAACAAGGGTGGTGCAGTCAGAAAGCGTGAAGACGTGCATCGGATGGCAGAAGCCAACAAGGCATTCTCGCACTTCCGCTTCTAAGATCTTCGCAAGACTACAACAAAAGGCAGCGATGTTCGCTGCCTTTTGTTGTCAACGAAATTCCAAATTATACGGGGAATACAACCGTGGCACGTAAAACTCCTATCGCGCGATATCGTAATATCGGTATCTGCGCACACGTAGATGCCGGTAAGACGACTACCACCGAAAGGGTATTGTTTTATACCGGGTTGTCCCACAAGCTCGGTGAGACCCATGACGGTGCTGCTACTACAGACTGGATGGCTCAAGAGCAAGAGCGTGGAATTACAATTACCTCGGCCGCCGTCACGACTTTCTGGAAAGGTATGGCCGGACAGTTTGATGAGCATCGCATCAATGTTATTGATACGCCTGGGCACGTCGACTTTACTATTGAGGTTGAGCGCTCTCTGCGTGTTCTCGATGGTGCCGTAGTAGTGCTGTGCGCCTCCTC
>CAYZVN010000143.1:0-1739 GCA_964482025.1 uncultured Saccharophagus sp.
TCGAATCTGAGTTAGTTCGGGTTGAGTTCGAATGCTTTGTGCCAAAAGCCGTTGCTGTGGTCGCCGCCTGTACCGTGCCTATCACAGGTACGAAGCTCGGCAAAATGGTCTGCGAACGTAAGGAGGAGTAGCAGGGCGTCTCCAGACTCCGTCGAAGGCCTGGGCACTATACCACTCGAACAAATGGATCCCCGTATGGGCTACGCCGCTCTAACGAGTCACGGGGATGACGAGGGGAAGTGGCGGGCATGACTCCTCACTCCGTCATTCCCGCCCTAACCCCCGTCATTCCCGCGCAAGCGGGAATCCACCAACCAAAAGGGCATCAAGCGGGAACCCTCAGACCACCGAAGCCCACCCTGGCACGAAACTCGCTAACACGTGATCCAAATCGCGGCGCTTTGCGCGCCAGCCATATCGCAGATGTTCCGCAGTTGCGATGCCGACATAACAATAACGGCCCGGATCCACCCACATGCGAAACACTCAAAAACCCTGTTTTCCCGGCGTTTTTTCGCCCGATGGCGGATTTCCTGCAAGCCAATCGGCCATATCGCTGCTAACCTCGCTGTCCTTTCCTACAGACAAAACGAAGAGGAGCTTGGAGCGTGGCACGTTTTCTCCATACCGCTGATTGGCAAATAGGTCGACACTCATTAAACGCCTCGCACTCCGGTCGTGCGCGCGGGGGGCGTTTTGCCGAGGATGATGCAGCGCTGCTGGCGGAAGCGCGTTTTACCGCCATCGAACGCATTGCCGCATTGGCCACCGCAGAGCAGGTGGACGCGGTGTTAGTGGCGGGGGATCTGTTCGACGCGCAAACCGTGGCGGATAAAACCATCCGCCGCACCTTCCAGGCAATGGCGGCTTATAAAGGCAACTGGATCGTCATCCCCGGCAACCACGATGCCGCCCTGGCGGAAAGCGTGTGGACCCGCGCCCAAAGGCTCAACGCCATTCCCGCCAACGTCAAACTGCTGCTGCACCCCGAGCCGGTGTTATTTGCGGATCAAGGCTTTGCCGTGTTGCCCGCGCCCCTCACTCAGCGGCAGACCTACCACGACTTAACCGACTGGTTCGACGACGCGCAAACCCCGGCACACCTGCTGCGCATCGGCCTTGCCCACGGCAGCGTGGAAGGACAATTGCCGGAGTCGGCGGATTCGCCCAACCCCATCGCCGCCGATCGCGCGCAAACCGCCAGGCTGGATTACCTCGCCCTGGGCGATTGGCACGGCACCAAACAAATCAACCCGCGCACCTGGTACAGCGGCACGCCCGAGCAGGAGCGTTTTAAAGACAACGGCGCCGGCCAGGTATTAATGGTTGATATCGACCAGCCCGGCGCCGAACCCAAAGTCACCCAACACGCCATTGGCCAACATCAGTGGATTAAGCGCGAAGTTACCCTCGCGGTGGACGCCGACCTGGATAACCTGCTCACCGAGCTGCAACAGGTGCCGGATAAATCCGTGGTGGATCTAACCATTCACGGGCAAATCAACCTGCAAAATCATCAGCGGCTGTGGCAAATCCTCGGCGACTTTGAGGCGCGCCAGCGCAGCCTGCAAAGCGACCTCAGCCAATTGCGTCTATACCCCACGGCGGACGACATAGCCGCGCTGCACGCGGACGGTTACGTGGGCGAAGTGATTGAAGAGTTGCGTCAGCAACAGGCCAGTCACCAATCCAGTGGCCAATCCAGTGGCCAATCCAACGGCCAAGCTAACGACTCGCCC
>CAYZVN010000143.1:1839-4423 GCA_964482025.1 uncultured Saccharophagus sp.
AACGACTCGCCCAGCGACGCGGCGGAAACCGCGCGGGAAGCCCTGGCCATTTTGGCGGATATGCTACGCCAGCAGACGGCGGAGGTATCCCCATGAAACTCACCCGGTTAACCGTCAACCAAATCAAACAATTCCGCCAGCCGCTCACCATTGCCGACCTTACCGACGGCATCAATTTATTTGTTGGCCCCAACGAATCCGGCAAAAGCACCTTGGTGCGCGCCATACGCGCCGCCTTTTTCGAGCGCTACAGCTCCAACAGCGCCGAAGACCTGCGCCCCTGGGGCGACTCCTCCGCCGCGCCGGAAGTGGAATTGGAATTCGAATGGCAAAACCAAACCTGGACCTTGCACAAACGTTTCCTCAATAAAAAACGCTGCGACCTGCACATCGGCCAACAACATTTCAGTGGCGCGGAAGCCGAAGACAAACTCGCGCAATTATTGGGTTATCAATTTGCCGGCAAAGGCGCCAGTAAGCCGGAGCACTGGGGCATTCCCGGTTTGCTCTGGGTGGAGCAGGGCTGTATTCAGGATATTCACCACTCCGTCGACCACGCCGGCCACCACCTTAAATCCGCCCTCAGCAATACCCTGGGGGAGGTCACCAGCAGCGGTGGCGATCAATTAATTGCCCAAGTGGAAAGTGAGCGCGCCGCGCTGCTTACCAAAACCGGTCAGCCCACCGGCCAGTACAAAAAAATCCTGCAGGAATACGACGACGTCCAAAACACTCTGAAAGAGCTGGACCATAAAATTCACGACTACCGCAGCAGCGTCGACCGGCTCGGCCAACTGCAGCGACAACGCCAGGAACACGACAGCCAAAAACCCTGGTTGGCTTACCGCCAAAAAGCCGAAGCAGCCAAAACGGCACTCGCCTCCGCGCACGCCTTACAGACCGAGCAGCAACGCGACCAGCAAGCCCTCAAAAATTGCGAGAGCAACGCAAATTTTTGCCGCGAGCAACTGCGGGATTTTGAACAGCGCACACAACAACTCGGCGTGCGCGAACAGGAAAAAACCAAAGCCGCCCGCGCCCTGGACGATTACCGTCAATTAACCGCGCAATTGCAACAGCGTAACCAGCAAGCCGCAGCGGATTATCAAAAAGCCAAAGCCGCACTCACCGCCGCTCGCCAACAAGCGCGCCGCCAGAGTATTCAGCGCGAGCACGATCAACTTACCGCGCAATTAAATACCCTGCAAAGCAACCAACAAAAAGCCCAAGCATTGCAAGGCGACCTGCAAGCCAAGCGCGCACAACTGCAGGCGCAGGCCCTGGACGAAAAACTGCTGGCCAAACTCAAACAACTCCACGCGGACCTTAACGAGCTGAATATTCGTCGCCAGGCCCAAGCCACCCGTTTGCAATACGAGTTGGAAGCGGGCAAATCCCTCATCATCGGCACCCAGCCCGTCACTGGCAAAGGCGAGCGCCTATTATTGGAAACCACAGAATTATCCATCCCCGGCGTGGGCAAATTGCACCTGCAACCGGGCGGCACCGACATCGCCGAACTTGCGCGCAAACAACAACTGCTGGAATCCGATCACCACAACCTGCTGCACACTCTCAAGGTAAAAAACGTAGCGGATGCGGAAGCCCGCGTGGCCGACAATCAACTGCTCGCTCAACACATCAACCACCAACAAACTCAGTTGGAAATGCTTGCACCCAAAGGTGTAGACGCACTGAATAATGAAAAACAATTGGCCGAGCAGCGCCTGCAAAAACTTGCCACCGACCTTGCCGATCTGCCCGCACCGCAAGCGGATTGCCTCGATGAAAAAGACGCAGAAGCCCAATTGACCAAAGCCGAAGCCACTCTCAAAGCGGCAGAGCAAGCGGACAATCAACACCAAAGCGACCTAAAACTGCGGCAACGGGAGAACGAAGCCGCAATTGCGGAATGGCAGCAACTGCACAACGAACTGCAATCCCCAGAGCGCCAAACCCGCGAGCGCGAAGCGCTAGACCGTCTCACTAACCTCAAAGCGGAAGCCGCGCAGTTACACAACGCGCTCGCCCAGCGTCAACTCAAAATCGACGCCGCGAATCCCAATGCCTTGCAACAGGATTTCGAACGTTTGTCCAAATCCGCCGACGCGTTGGAAAAAGAAGCCCAACAGCGCGAACGCGATATCGCCACCCTGCAAGTGCAATTGGAAACCCTCGGCGCCCAAGGGTTAGAAGAAACCCACGGCGAAATTCAGCAACAAGCCGAACGCCTGCAACGCCACCGCGATGAAATGCAACGCCGCGCCGCCGCCCTGGATTTATTGCTTAACCTGCTCCGCGAAAAACGCCAAGCCTTAACCCGCCAACTGCAAGCGCCCCTGCAAAAACACCTCAACCATTATTTAAAATTGTTATTTCCCCAAGCCACCCTAACCGTAGACGAACACCTCCGCCCCCAACTCCTCTCCCGCGCACAGGAGCAGGGCGAGGTTATTTCCCTAAGTTATGGTGCACGTGAACAAATGGGTTTAATCAGCCGACTTGCCTACGCCGATTTGCTAAGGGAAGCGGGACGGCCTACGCTAATAATTTTGGACGATGCTTTGGTGCATTGTGATGGGGA
>CAYZVN010000144.1:0-4391 GCA_964482025.1 uncultured Saccharophagus sp.
GCGTTCCGCTCTAAAGGGTGGGGTGAACAAAGTTGTTGACAAGTGTGGGAAAGAGTGTAATCTGGCGCCCAGCAAGTAAGAAAGCTCATATTTATTCTCTTCATCTCGAACCTGCACCACTCGCAATTCGTCCTGTAGTCTATAAGTAGTCTCGCCTTCCCTGCAAAACGTCCCGTGTTACGGGTTTATATTTTTTTTCTACAGGATTTATCATGTCTAATACAGTTCTCGGTACCGTTAAGTGGTTCAACGAAGCGAAAGGTTTTGGTTTTATTGAGCAGCAATCTGGTCCAGATGTTTTTGCTCATTTCAGTGCCATTGCTGGCAACGGATTTAAAACGTTGATAGAAGGCCAGCAGGTCCGTTTTACCGTTACTAAAGGCCAAAAAGGCCCGCAAGCGGAAAACATCGTACTGGCTTAATCGCCATTAATTGGTTCCCCAATCGGGTCTGAACCAATCGTTTTACCTAGAAGGCAAGACAAGCGTCTTGCCTTTTTTATGCGTGTTCTAAAGCTTTGAAAGGGTGAGGAGGAGTGATTAGGGGGAATGCTCTATGCAAGGCTCTCCAAAAAAAGAGCCGATGCATTTTCTGTAATTCACACGGTTTATCACCTTATCAATATGATTTAAAAGATTTGCCTACTTTTTTACTCTATTGGGGAGACTCCATTAGAGGTCCCCTCAAGAGTACAACTCAAAAAGCATCAGGTTTATGCACGCGATAGCCTTGTCCTGCCTCAGCCTGCCAAGACGGTCACTATCGTCTTCTTCGCAGCCTTCAAGCATCTAACGCCTTCTTCACAGCCTTCAAGCATCTAAGCCCAATAGTGCGCACTACTTCGAGATTTATGTCCATGGTGGATATAACCTATGGTGTTTACGCTGTTAAATGTCCACTAAACAAGGGTTTTGTGATGCGAACATTGAGATCCACCATGCGGGTGTATGCTTTAGGTCCGCTAATTGTCAGCGCTGCCGTGCCGCTAATCGGCTATTCTGCTGATGATGGCACACAAATGAATGAGTCTTTCCGCATTAACTATGCGGGCTATTTACCGCAAGCCAGTAAACTTGCGTTTTATCTGGCGCCTAATCGCGGGGCGATTCAGTGGCAGATTCAAGGCACTAACTGCTCGGGCTCGTCTGATCGTTATGTGAGCAACGATAAAAGCTCCGGCGATAGTTTCTATGTGATCGACTTTTCTGACTGCACTCAGCAGGGTACGAACTTGCGTGTGCAGGTGGGGCAGGATCAGTCGCTGCCTTTTGATATCAGTCTCGACCCTTACGGGGATATCAAGTACAAGTTTTTTGATTATTTCCGTGATCACGAAACCAGCGCCACTTTTACCAACGCCAAAAATAACTGGGCAACCGGACTGTCATTGGAGTTTCGCTATGTGCGCGACGCGGGGGATAACGGTGCTTATCCGACCAATACTGCCGAGGCGTCGTGGGCTCTTATCAACTTGTTGGAAACCTATCCCGACGTTAACCGCTACTATGCCGATGGCTTGGCTGGCGCGCGTACGGTATACGATCAATTAAAAATCCTGACCGAACAGTTTCACCATGTATTGGCGCATGGTGGTGTGCATGCCATTCCGAAATTTCACACCAGTGTGAACCCGTTTTGGGCAGATTGCTCGCCGCACAGCAGCGGCACTTGTATTTCCGAGCCAGAAACCAAAGCCACATTTGCCACTGCTCGTGCAATGGCGGCCATGGCACGCGTGCATCAGCAATTTAATACGCAAAACGATGCCGAAGCGGCCTATGCATTGGCGCAACGCGCTTGGGATGGTGCGCGCAATAATCCGGTGAAGTGTAATCAGCCCGACGCTTTCGGTGGCGAGGGCGGATTTTATCCCGACAACGATCCCTATAGCTTGTGGCGCGATCCAAAAACGGTTCGCGATAACTGCTTTCCCGATAAAAATAATACCGAAGACGACGAATATTCCGCTGCGGTAGAGCTGTATTTAGCAGCGTTAAAATTAAATCGCAGTAACGATGCCAGCCAATATCGCAGCATCGTTGTCGGTCATCCGCGTTTTGATGAGGCGACCTCCTACTGGTGGGGCGCGGTGGCAACAGAGGGCAGCTTGTCTTTGCTGAGTAACGAGGCTTTGCATGACATTGACTTGTCTAATCTCAAATCCAAATTAACGGACAAAGCCAATGCGATTTTGGGCTTCCAAAATCTCGGTTATCCGGGCGTTACCTGGGATCCGAGTTCCACGCAATGGAATACCGGCGATCAGGATAATGTGGACAATAATGTGCGCTGGGGATCTCATCGCATGGCATTAAATGATGCGCGTATCTTAATCGCGGTGGCGGAGATTCATCGCAGCCGGAGAGAGGCGGATGCCGCAGCAAAATACGCACGCGGCGCTTTGAAGGTAATGGACCATATTTCCGGATTGAACCCCCTTGCCCTCACAATGTTTACCGCCAACGGTCATCCGCAATTTGAGCACGCGATCGAGCGCACTCACGACGGCGCGGATGGTACAGATTCATGGGCTGGGAAAATGGTGCTCGGTCCTAATAATTGGACCAACGCCGATGATGAGGATATGCCGGAATTTGGTTCTCAGCCCGGTTTGAAAATGTTTGCTCTGACGGGTACGGGTTGGGCATCACGGGAGATTTCCATTGATGCCAATGCATCGCTGGTGCCGGTTGCCTACTTCACCACCGAGGTGGCGCCCGCTATTTTGGCGGGAGAGCTGCCGCAGGAGCCGGAGCCGCCGATACCAGATCCACCGCAAGAGCCGGAGCCGCCCCAGCCTGAGCCTCCCTCTGAACCTGGCAGTCCTGCTGCGGGCTCAGCGAATGGGCTGTCGATTTTCGGCATGGCGACACTGATGTTGCTGCGCCGCCTCCGATCTCGCAACCGCTCTTAATGTATTTGCAAAAGAGCACCGCAAAGGTGCTCTTTCTAATAAATTAATTTAATACTTTCCTCGAACTCAAATATTGCGCCTCCCATAGCTCGTCAGAGTCTGATATGGGTTTGTACTGGGCGGCACCTGCCAGCGAAAACCACTCCGATAAGCAGCATATTTAAGGCAATAAAAAAGCCGGCTCAACCGGCTTCTTTATTTTGGCGCTCGCAAGTTATTACGGAAGGAATGGCGCGAGCCAAGACATTTGTGGGGCGTCCCCACCATTTTCGGGGGGCGCTATGGAGTACATGTAAGGTCCCCACCAAGGGCCAGCGGCCCACCAGGTCCATCCCAGCCAATATTCCCGATTGTTGTCGATGTGTCGCAGTGCGCTTTCGATTGCCTGCTGGCATGCGGCATTATTTGCCCCGGCAAATTCGCCTAAAAATCCTCTTTTATTGTTGGAGGCTAGCCATGTGGTAAAGCTCTCCAATTTTTCGGCACCGTTGGTGGTGGCACAGGCGGGACTTTTGCCGGAGTGATCCGCATCAAAATATTGGTGAACTTCAATAGCGTAATTGTTACCCGGATCGACAAAGTCCAGCAGTACTGTGGCATTGGGTGTTCCGTACCAGTTATCGGACCAAGTCGAGGCGCCGGTCCAAGCGTTGCCGGGGACCAGGATCAGGTTGCTGGCACCGGTATCGCGTATGGCGCTTGTCGCGGCGTTGGCCGCTGTCAGCCAGTCTTCCGTGGCCATAGTGTGCGGCTCGTTCATAAGGCCAAAAATAACGTAGGCGTTGCCTTTGTAAGTGTTTGCCAGGCGCGACCATAAATCCGCGAAAGCTGAGGCCGGCGCTTGCGCAGTACCGATAACATTGCCTCTATAGCGCGCATAGTTGTGCGGATCCAGAATGACGTACATATTCTTGGCGGTGGCCTCGGTAACAAACTGATTCAGGCGGTCGAATTCAGTCTGGTCAAACCCTTGGTTCAGAGAGGGCTGCAAGCGCTCCCAAAGGAAAGGCAGGCGTATCACATTCATTTTTTTGGATTTGAAATAATCCACCTCACTTTGAGCGGGATAGATGTAATGCTCCTCGTAAACGCCGGGGACAACCGATTCGCCGAATTCGGCACCGGCCAGATTGACGCCCTTGAGCATTACCGATAACCCACCGGTTGAGCTGGAACTGCTCGACGAACTACTCGAAGAGCTGGAAGAGCTGCTCGAGGACGAGCTAGAACTGCTTGAAGAGCTGCTGCTGGAGGAGCTGCTCGACGAAGAGCCAGATGAGGAGCCGGCGCTGCCTCCGCACGCAGCGAGTGACGCGCTGCACAAAAGTATTGTGATCCGCAACAAGGATTGGCCGATCATAGTTATCCCCCAGGAGTAAGCGCACCGCTTAGGTGCGGGAACAGCTTTCAGCGGTTTATCGAGCAGCGATTGGTACCGCGAATAGGTATAAGCAGCCTTGGATCATAACCCTGGCAG
>CAYZVN010000145.1:0-4381 GCA_964482025.1 uncultured Saccharophagus sp.
TGCTGGATTTTGCCGCCCGCCAAGTGATTGCGATGGCGGAACAGATTGCGCGAATCCGCGGTCTGGCCACTTACGCCGCGGTTAAAGGTTTTGGTGATGATCACCACGATCGCAAATTGCGCTACGCCGTCTTCAGTACCCGCGCCGCCAACCAAAAACTCCGCCACCAAACGGAGCGTCTCGAAGTCCTCCTCGCCAGCGCGCTGCCTTCGTTATCGACGATCAAACTTTACGAATTGAAATTGATGTTTCTGCTCAATACGGTTGAAGAGGATATCCTCTCTGGTAAAACCATCACTACCAACAGCTACAACCTCTTCAAGCTCGCCACGGAAATTATCGATGTGTATTTACACGTGGTGGACGATGCCATGGATTTGGCATCGCGCTGGAATGATGAGGATCTGGAGGGGTGGTTGTGTGCGGTCTGAGTGATCGGCTACTCCGTTTTACCCTCACCGGCCAGCTCGGTAAATATACGCATATAATCGTTAAATTTCCGATTTAAGTGCTCTCGCTGCTTTTCATTTATTCCATTGAGCAGTGCCGCAATTGCGCTATAGGTGATTTCCTGGTTGCGGTCGAGCACCTTTTCTAGCTCGGGCTGCCAATCGTCAGTGCGGTGAAATACTAAGCTTTTTAAACCATTGAGTAGCGCGGCTTTATCCTGGCGCTGCGCTAAAATCTCGCCGAGCTGTTCCTCCCAAATTTTTTGTTGCTGCAGATTTAATTGCTCAAAAGGCTCCAGAGTCTGGCTCCAGGTTTTTATATGATGTTTTTGATCCTTCGATAGTGGCCCCAGCCAGTCTTGGGCGTGCTTGAGAAATTCTTTGTAGTATTTTTTTTGCCGCTTCTCCACGCTTAGATCGACATAGTCGTCTCGGTATTCTTCCCTTTCTTCCGCGACCCGGCCGAGCAACTCCTCGGTTTGTTTATCACTGAGCATCGATAGGACTTCTACTGCGTCTGGCAGCACTCTTTCGATAGACTGGTCCACCAGCAACTGGATTTTGTCCGTTTCGGCATGAATTTCTTTTGCGCTAATGGGCTCGCCATTTAAACGCGCTTGCAGTTGCTGCAAGTAATCGGCGTATTGCGGTAATTGAGTGGTGCGATGCCAGACGTGAAAATCTCGAATGGCCTTTTTCGTCAGCACCTTTTGTTCGCCGTGCAATTTCACCAGCCGCTGCACCTTCCATTCGATTGCCCAATCGAGAAAGTTGTACGCCATTTTGGTGCTGCAGGCGGTGACGCCGAGCAGCAGAAGCAATATCAGGCAGCTGCGACCTAGCCAGGTCCGTTGGAGGGCCTTTGTATTCATGTCAGGTTCCAGTTTGCTTGTAGTGAGTAGTGAATCGTGAATGAGTGAATAGACGCCGGTGGGCATTGTAAGGCGCTGCCCATAGGTTCGGCGAGTCCCCGACCCTATCGAATCGCGTTTTGAATTCTGAACTTCGAGCTTTGTGACTTACCGACGGGGCGTTTGTTCAGCTTCGGATCTCGCCTTCTGTTGCTCTGCGTTCGGCCAGAAATCGGGGGTGTGTGCACTCCCGTACTTACAGCGATTTTCGCCATCGCATATGGTGAGGAAAATGGCCCAAAACGGGAGAGCGAATATGTTGGCAATGAATTACCGAGGACCCGGGCGGGTCCGTGCGAGTCATAAGCCTATGCCGGAAATCCTTCACCCGCAGGACGCCATAGTTCGCGTGACCCGCAGTTGCATTTGCGGATCGGATTTGCACCTGTATCACGGCAATGTGCCGGATACGCGGGTTGGCACCACTTTCGGTCACGAATTTACCGGCGTGGTAGAAGAAGTAGGCGCAGAGGTGCACAACCTGAAGGTCGGCGACCGGGTACTGGTGCCTTTTAACATTGCCTGTGGCCGCTGTGTGTTTTGTCAGCAAGGGCTGTTTGGCAATTGCCACGAGGCGAACCCGGAAGCCACTGCGGTGGGCGGTATTTTTGGCTATTCCCATACGGCGGGTGGTTACGACGGCGGCCAGGCGGAATATGTGCGCGTGCCCTACGCCGATGTAGGGCCGACAGTCATCCCTGAAACCATGGATTTGGACGATGCGGTACTGCTCACAGACGTAGTGCCGACGGGTTATCAAGCAGCGGAAATGGGTGGCATTCAGGTGGGCGACACCGTTGTTGTTTTTGGCGCGGGGCCAGTTGGGATTATGGCAGCTAAATCCGCGTGGCTCTTCGGCGCGGGTCGGGTGATAGTGATTGATCAGTTGGATTATCGGCTGGAATTCGTCAAACGCTTTGCCGACTGCGAAACCTACAACTTCCGTTCGCTGGAAGATCCCGTGTTATTTATCAAAAAAATTACCGATTACTTAGGTGCCGATGTGTGCATTGACGCCGTTGGCGCAGAGGCAGCCGGCAGTGCTATGCAAACCCTAACGGGGCGCAAAACCTTGATGCAGGCCGGTTCGGCCACCGCGCTGCAATGGGCGATCAACTCGGTGAAAAAGGGCGGGGTGGTATCGATTGTCGGTGTCTACGGACCTACCGGAAATCTTGTACCTATAGGAAACGTATTAAACAAAGGTATCACCATTCGCGCCAACCAGACGTCCGTTAAGCGCGTGTTGCCTCGCTTAATAGAACATGTGCAAAACGGGATTCTCAATCCCAAGGAGATCATCACTCATCGCATTCCATTGCAGGAAGTAGGGGATGCTTATCGCATTTTTTCCGACAAGCTGGACGGCTGCATCAAGCCGCTATTAATAACCTGAGTGGATGAGGTGTGACTATGAACGAGCACGATTCAACGGGAGCGTCTCTGAAGGAAAAACTGGCCGCCAAAATGACGCACATTAAAGGTTGGGCGATTGATGCCGACCCTAAAAATGATCCGACTTATCCCATGCGTCGGCGCGGTGATTACACAGATCCCAATTGGCAGCGACCAGCCCAGCAGCCCGGTTACGATAATATTCTGCATTCCAACGAGCGCCCCGACGTCACCCGGGTGTTTGGTACCTCCGCGCCGGTCAAAGGGCTAAGTGGTTGCGTTCGTCACTGGGCGTTTCGCTTTAGCGAAGGCCGCTTCGCCCACTGGCTGTTGCTTCTGCTGGCGGATCGGGTCAATACGGTGGAAGGCTTGGCCGAAGACGTGTGCCACGGTCACGGCACCCAATGCTTCAGTGATAAAGGCATTCACGCGCGCTGGAAATATGACCGCAAAGCCGTGGTGACCGAAGCGGCAGTGGGGGTGGCGGTGGTGGGTGTGTTGGCAGCCGTGTGTTTTCGCCGCCATCTGTCTCCCCGCAAATCACACGGTCTACTGCATGGGCACGGAAAATTACAGGCTCTGATGCGCGAGTATGAGCGCCTATTAAGGCGTTAGCATTAGCGTAGCCTGACATTAAAAATTAACTCTGTTAACCTCTTCAGTTACTTTTCGTCGAGCACCCGGTTTCACGGGTGCTTTGCGTCTGTCATTCTGGCGAAGTATTGACTGCGCACGCTTAATGGGATGGCGGATTCTTCTCTTATGGATATTTCACAGGTTCTCGATTTTGGTCCGGTTCAAGGTTTTCGAGTGGGCACTGCGCCCTTCGGCAAACCGTGGATGAGTGTGATTTGTTACCGAGTGGACGACGTCTTGATCGACACCGGCCCCAAAAACGCGCGCAAGTTGGTGGTGGATGCGGTAGCGTTCGAATCTTTACAGGGTATTTATTTAACCCATTACCACGAAGATCATGCAGGCAACGCCGCGCATTTTTGCCGCCAATTTTCAATTCCGGTGCACGGCCATCCGTTGACCAAGCAAACTCTGAGTCAAAAGGTAAAGCTAAAGCCCTATGAGCACTATATGTGGGGCAGTTTAGAGTCGCTCAATGTCTTGCCATTGGCCGACAGCTTTCGCACATCCCGCTACGAATTTCGCGTGCTTCACACCCCCGGTCACAGTCACGACCATGTGGTATTTTGGGAGCCGAACTGTGGTTGGTTGTTTTCCGGCGATATGTACCTCGGTGCGAAAATCAAATATTTTCGTGCGGATGAAGATATTTATCAGACGGTAGAATCGCTCAAGACCATAGCAGCGCTGGATTTTGATTCGTTGTTTTGTGGTCATAATCCAAAAATGAGCGAAGCACGCAGTGCGATTCAGCGGAAAATCGATCATCTAGAAAACCTCATTGGCTATATTGCGCAATTGCGCGCAAAAGGAATGTCGCACCAGCGGATTTTGCAAGAAGCCGTGCGTGGACGCGAGTCGTGGCTGGTGAAGCTGATTACGCTGGGCGATGTGAGTTATCGCAATATGGTGCTTTCTGTCTTGCAACGATTGCCCGCAGAAGGTTTGTGAAATCGTGCGAATACTTTGCTTATCCAGACTGACTTTTGG
>CAYZVN010000146.1:0-4256 GCA_964482025.1 uncultured Saccharophagus sp.
GGAGGAAGCCATTTTCGCCGAGTGTTCGCGGACGAATAATGGTGTAGGAGCCATCGGGCCCGGTGCCGGTTTGGGTCGTCACGGGGAAGGGTCCCATGGCCGAATAATCGCTGACTGGCGGCAGTGGCGAATCCGGTATCTGCGGTGCGACAAATTCGCCACCATCAGAGCTGTAAATAGCAAAGCCAGAAATAGTGGCGTTATCAATTTGTGCACTCAGCTCAATTGTCAGCGACTCGTCGGCCACCATCACGCCGGATACCGTCACGTCATAGGCAACGTCATGCCCCACTTCAGCGTAGAGATCGATATTCTCCAGCACCGGCTGCCCTTCCACAGTCACGCTGAATTGGCGCGCGCCTTCGGTAGAGTGGAACATCTCGACAAAATGCAGCTCTAGCTCGTAAGTGGCATTGGTGACAGGAATTTCATATTTGAAGTCGCCGTAGCGCTCGCTTTGATAAAGCGCAGCGGTGGCGGCGCCAGTGATGGGATCCGTAGTAGAGCTGACCGAGCCGTCCAGCGCAAAGCGATCCGCAGCGTACTCAACACCACCCATGGTCGCTGCCTGCCCGCCGGCGTTTACCGCGTAAACCAGCGCGGCGCCGGGGGAAATGCCGCCAGAGCTTGAGCTGGACGACGAGCTACTGGATGACGAACTGCTGGAGCTGCTGGAAGACGAGGAAGAACTGCTGGAGCTGCTTGAGGAAGATGTACTGCTGCTGGCCACCTGCCCGTTATTACCACCACAACCAGCGAGCACAGCAGCGCTGGTCAGTATAACCAGCCCGAGCGTACGACCGAATACTTTGGGGTTTTTCATATTTCAACTCCAAAAAGGATTATGTTGAAAGGGGGGCGGCAACAAGCCACCGATGATTGCTACATACTCTTATTCTGATTACTGGATCACAGCCCGCAGATCCAATGGCGTGGCACCTGCTCGAAGCGGGACTCCGCTAACACTTATGGCAGATATCCTCTTATCATAATATTTAATCACTTTAGCGAGCGGGGTTAAATTGAGAGGTGACATGATTGCGTGACTTTTACGTGACGCACGTCATCATTTGCATCTTGGATGTCGTTGATATCCCAGGCGTACGCCTATTGCTATTACAGGTGCGCTTTGCTATCACGGCGAGCTAAGTCAATAATGAGCGTGTCGATATGGATCCGCATTCCGTTCAAGTAGCGCGATATATCCTGGGCTTTAGCTGGATTTATCATGGATTATTCCCAAAGCTTATAACCGTCGCGCCGCTCGAGCGTGCCATGACAGCAACGATCGGACTGTCCGATCAAGCGTCTTTTTTATTGACCAAAGTGGCGGGAGTCGCGGAGGTTGTCTTTGGAATTTTGTTCATTATTTTTTATCAGAAGAAAGCGCTTATCTTCTTAAATATTTTAGCTCTTGTTCTACTGTGCCTCTTCGTCGCGGTTAATATACCGGCATTACTTATTGAGGCATTTAATCCTGTGACCACCAATTTGGCGCTCATTGGGCTAAGCTGTGTTTTGCTTCGTGCAAAAGCGGCATAAATCTCACCACAGACTTAACAGGTTTAGATTCTTTATGGCCTGAGGAACTTAATATGACGGTTGAATCGCAAGACGATATAGACGGATTAAAAAAGGTCGGCCGCGCCGTCGCCCAGGTTCTCCAACACATGCTCAAAGTCGCCGAGCCAGGCATGACAACCCGCGAACTGGATCAAATCGGCGAGCGACTGCTGGCGGAACACGGCGCCCGATCCGCACCTAGATTGACCTACAATTTTCCCGGCGCCACCTGCATTAGTATTAATGAGCAAGCGGCACACGGCATCCCCGGCGAGCGAGTGATTCAACCCGGAGACGTTCTAAATGTGGATGTCTCGGCCGAGTTGGACGGATATTTTGCCGACACCGGCGGCACCATTGTGATTCCGCCGACGACGCCAGTGAAAACCCGCCTGTGTCACGCTACCCGTACGGCGCTGGCGGAAGCCATGAAAAGCGCGCGAGCCGGCCGCCCGCTAAACGGCATAGGCGCGGCTATCGAGCGAACCGCCAAAACCTATGGCTTCCGAATCATTGAAAATCTCGGCAGTCATGGTGTGGGGCGTGCATTGCACGAAGAGCCTGAACATATCGCCGGCTATTTTGATCCCTCGGATCGGCGCATTCTCGAAGAAGGCATGGTCATTACCATCGAGCCATTTCTCTCAACCAAAAGTCGCATTGTGGAAGAGGAAGCCGACGGCTGGACATTGTCAGGAATGAAAGGAAATTTTTCTGCCCAGTATGAACACACTATGATCATCACCAAAGGTGCGCCAATTATCGTGACTCTGCATTAACTTCCCCATGCAAAGTCTCTTAATCATTAGTTTATTCACGTCTAAGTTTTTCGAATGATTACGTGCGACAAGCAACTAGGAGTTCACATCTTGGGACTTAAAGGAAAAGTTGCACTGATCACCGGAGCAGGAAGAGGCATCGACGAATCCATCGCTAAACACTTTGCCGCAGCGGGTGGTTCCGCCCCCAAAGAATTAAACGATTTATGACCAACATCGAAGTCTAAGAATCCGCATGGGACTGTGGCTCGCCTTTTTTATTATTGACGTCTTATTCTGGCTGTGGATTATCCGCTGGGGCGGCGCAAAGTGGCTGGAGGGGACACTCACCTCCGGTTTTTTAATCAATTATTTTGCGCCGACCTGGAGTGCCGAGGGAATTAAAATTTTTGCTTGGATTTCGCTCATCGCGAGCGTCATTTGGTTTTTGATTGGAATTTTCGAACCCTCGCTAAGGTTCATCTAAACGGCATGGCGATCTGCTCCCATGTTGTACTCAGTGGAATCCAGATCGCCACATTAATCGAGCGCCGACTTTTAAGCTGCGGCGTTTTTTAACGCGGCATCGACAAACACAGCCTTTGTAAAGCAGCCGTTAAAGCAGCTCTTTACGCAGCTGTGCACCGGATTTTGGCGAGAGATAAGCAAACGGAATATCCAATACCGTTTTAGCACCGGCGAATCCTTCCTGTGCGTATTTGTAAGCCGCACGTGCATAAGCCACTACAACACTTGCAGTAAATTCGGGGTTGCTACCCAGCTTGATCGAGAACTCCATCAATTGGGTTGTACCTGCCCCGGTTTTGCCGCTGCGAAATACATGGCCGCCGTGCGGCATAGCGGCGTGATCACGCCTTAATTCTTCTTCCGTAATAAAGGTGACAGTGGTGTCGTAGTCGGCAAAATAATGGGGCATATTGATAATGGCATCTTTAATCGCCGCCTGATCCGCGCCCTCTTCCGCCACCACAAAACAATCGCGCTTATGCTTTTCGCGGGTGCTCAACTCGGGATCATCGCCCGCCCGTACCCGCGCCAGCCCCGACTCTGACGGCACCGTATACTGCACACCTGCTTTCACTCCAGGCACACGGCGGACAGCGTCGGAATGTCCTTGACTAACTCCCTTCCCCCAGAAGGTGTAATCCGTTCCTTCTGGCAGTATGGCTTGCCCTAGCAGTCGATTTAAGGAGAACAAACCTGGATCCCAGCCGGTAGAAATGACACTGACATTACCCCCTGCAACCGCTTCGGCATTGACACGCTCAAAGTATTCGGGGATTTTGGCATGAGTGTCGTAGCTGTCGACGGTATTGAAATGACGGGCAAAAGCTGGCCCCTGCTCGGGCAGATCGGTAGCAGAGCCGCCACACAGGATCATCACGTCAACCTGGCCCTTGAATGCCTCAATCTCGTCTATGGAATAAACCTTGGCCGGACTGGGGATACTTGCAGGATCGCGCCGAGTAAAAACCCCCACTAACGTCATATCGCTATTTTGCGCAATCGCCAACTCAACCCCGCGCCCTAGGTTGCCATAGCCAATAATGCCGATTCGGATAGGAGTGCTCATCTCAGTCTCACCTTCTGCTTATCAAAAGGGAGGCATTATACGCAACTGATGGGGACGTTTGGCTTAAACTCCCCACTCTACGACCAGCCCATGAGACGCGTAAAAGACGCCTCGGATTCAATGCAGGAGGATAACCAGTCAAAAGGTAAGCAATACCAGGCCGACCGACACAATCATGATTACGAAAGACACTATAAACGTAGACACAATAATGCGAGAAACAAGCTGATACCACTCTGGAGAAAGTAGATAAGCTTCAGTCATGCCTCTTTTCATTCCGCTGCTTGGAAACCCCGACAACCGCATAAACATAACTGTCCTCAGGTACCCAAAAGGAAAGC
>CAYZVN010000147.1:0-3948 GCA_964482025.1 uncultured Saccharophagus sp.
GAGGTTTAAGGAAGAAATGGCGTCAGCCAGGGTATTTGCGGGGCGTCTGCGCCGTCGGTGGGTGCTATGGAATACATGTACGGCCCCCACCAGGGGCCGGCAGCCCACCAGGTCCATCCCAGCCAATACTCTCTGTTGTTGTCTATGTGCTGTAGCGCGCTCTCGATCGCTTGTCGACACGCGGCGTTATTGGCTCCGGCGAACTCGCCTAAAAAGCCCTTCTTATTGTTGGCCGCCAGCCACGCGGTGAAGCCTGCCAATTTTTCGGCGCCATTGGTGTAAGCGCACTGGGGGACTTTTCCTGAGTGGTCGGAATCGAAATACTGATGCACATCAATCGCGTAATGATTACCGGGATCGACATAATCCAGCATAACTGTGGCATTTGGCGTTCCATACCAATCATCACCCCAGGTTGAGGCACCGGTCCAGGCATTGCCGGGCACGAGTATCAGGTTGGTGGCGCCGGTATTGCGAATAGCACTTGTTGCGGCATTGGCCGCCGTCAGCCAGGCTTCCGTGGCCATGGTGTGGGGCTCGTTCATCAGGCCAAAAATGACGTAGGAATTACCTTTGTAAGTGTTTGCCAGGCGCGTCCAGAGATCGGCGAAAGCCGCAACCGGTACTTGTGAGCTGCCGATAAGGCTGCCCTGATAGCGCGCGTAGTTGTGCGGATCCAGAATCACGTACATATTCTTCGCCGTCGCCGCATTGACGAACTGGTTTAGGCGGTCAAACTCCGTTTGGTTAAAGGCCTGGCTCAGCGTGGGCTGCAAGCGCTCCCATAAAAAGGGCAGGCGCAGCGTATTCATATTTTTGGATTTGAAGTAATCCACCTCGGTTTGATCCGGATAGATGTAATGCTCCTCGTAAACCCCGGGGACAAAGGCCTCGCCGAACTCTGCACCGGCCAGATTGACGCCTTTGAGCATAACCGAGATTCCCCCGGTAGAGCTGCTGGAGGAGCTAGAGCTGCTCGACGAACTGCTGGATGAGCTACTCGACGAGCTGGAAGAGCTGCTTGAGGAACTGCTACTTGAGGAGCTGCTCGAAGAGCTGGATGGGGAGCCGCCAGGGCTGCCTCCGCAGGCGGCGAGTGACACGCCGCACAAAAGGACTGTGAATCGCAACAGATATTTGCCGATCATGAGTTATTCTCCGGAGTCTTGCCGCGCTTTCTTGACGTCAAATGCGTGAGTCAGCTGTACACGGTTTGCCTGATCATAACTTCGGCAGAGGAGGCGGTCCAAAGAAGAACTGCGGATCTGTGATGTGCGACAAGGTGGGCTTTTCTAAGTAATAACCAAAACACCCGCTAAGCTATAGCGGCAAGCTTACCCCGCCGCTGAACAAGCTCCGCCTGTATCGGCGGAGATCAAGCAGATAAATTCTGGGGTTGGCGACTGTCAGGTCATACGCCCGGATCATTATGGCTCGCATCAACTTTAATGAGTAAGATCGGCCTCCACGCTTAAAATATAAAGAGGAACAGATGATAAATCCGAAAAACGTTATTCCAATGATATTGGCATCAGCAGCGATAGTTGCCGTCACCGCTTGTAGCACGCAGGAAAGGCAAGCCAGCAGTGGATACGAAGCGCCTACCACCTTTGACAATCCCATTATCAAATACGATACGCAAGACCCGACAAATCAGGTGGGCGATATTATTTATACGGCCGATCCAGCCGCCATGGTGGTCGGTGATACGGTGTATTTGTATACCACTCAGGATGAGCAAGCCGTGGGTGTGAATGATTATCGTATGTACCAATACCGCTTATGGACAAGCACCGACATGATCAGCTGGGAAAACAAAGGCACGGTTCTTCGATACTCGGATTTTGATTGGGCACGCGGCAATGAGACAACGGGTAACGCCTACGCCCATCATGTAATCCACCGGAAAGATGAATCCGGCAAGTCACTTTATTATTTTTATGTGACGGTGGAAGGCGGTCAGATAGATGATGAGTTTGGCTTTGCTGTTGGTGTTGCCGTGTCGGAAAGCCCGGAGGGGCCTTTTACTGATCCACGCGGAATGCCGATGATTCGGCTGGAGGATACGGCGGCCTATAAAGATCACTCATGGCGAAATATCGACCCTGCCGTCTTTGTTGACGATGATGGTCGCGCCTATCTTTATTGGGGCAATAAACAATTATGGTGGGTAGAGCTTGAGAGCGATTTAGTTCACTTAAAGGGTGAAAGCTACACGCTCGATGAAAATGGGAAGATGCAAAACCGCGACATGAGTAATGTCAAAATACATGCGGTCGATACTTTGCCGAACTTTGAGGAAGCCCCTTACGTTTCAAAGCATAATGATTTGTATTATTTGGTGTATGCAGCCGGCTTTCCCGAAAGCATAGCCTATGCCACCAGCACATCTGCGGCCGGGCCCTGGCAATACCAAGGCATTATTATGGATCCCTTGCCTGGCACTACCACCATCCACCCAGCAATGTTCGATTTTAAAGGCGCCACCTACTTGGCGTATCACAGTGCCGACTTGCCAGATGGCGGAAGTTATCGAAGATCGACTAGCGTGGATCGCGTTTATTTTAATGAGGATGGAACCATTAAGCCCATTGTACGGACCACAAAAGATAGCGACAAATAACCTGAAAATGCGGCTAACGTGAACTCGGACGTTCTCGATAGCCGCAACCTTATCTACTCCAAAAAATTACTGAAGACGATAACAATAAATATAACAAATGGTGTCGTCAGCGTAATTTCGCTGATGAAATAGTCTCTGGCAGGGACTAGGTTCGACTTGGTCCTCCTGCTTCTGCTGGTCGCTGTGATTACCGTTATCGCGGCCTGAGCCGCGCACCTATTCGCTCCCCACAGGCACGCCGCACGAGTCTGTCAGTGCTGGAACAGTGTCGCTTCATACTTTGCGAAATCGTATATACTCGGCCGCGCCAACATACTGGCTCTTTGAATAAGAGTCGAAATTATTTACACCTATACGATCCCAGAAGACTGGGTGGATCTGACCTATAAGAATAAGGATCTTAAATATGATAATTTTAGGAATTAATAGCGTTTTTCACGATACCACCGCTTGTATTGTCCGAGATGGAAAGCTTGTGGTGGCTATTGAACAAGAACGGTTATCGCGGCAGAAACATACCAGCGCCTTCCCCCATGAGGCGATTGCAGAATGTTTAAAAGTGGCTGGCATTACCTTGGCTGATGTGGATCACATCGCCGTCTCTTTCAAACCCTCATTGGATCTTGGTAAAAAGCTGATGTTTGCGTTAAGCAACCCGACGTCAGCATTAGCCATTTTCAAGTTACAGATTCTGCGTTTTTACTGGAAGTACCGGGAAGTGAATAACTGGTATAAGCGCAGTTTTCCTACCAAGAAAGCCCAGCTGCATTTTGTTTCCCATCACGAAAGTCACGTCGTCGGCAGCTTTCTGGTTTCTCCCTACGAGAAGGCGGCGCTGCTGTCGCTGGATGGCTCGGGGGAGTGGTCCACCGGTTACCTGGGTTACGGTGACGGCAAGAAGATTACCGAATTTGACCAAATCTATTACCCTCATTCTTTGGGTAGCGTTTATGAAGCCGTAACTTACTTTGTGGGTTTTAAGCCCGCTTATGACGAAGGTAAAACCATGGGGTTGGCACCCTACGGAAATGCCGACACTTATTTCGAGCAAGCGAAAAAGGTTGTGACGGTGGATGAAGCCGGCAAGCTCACGGTGGATCTTTCCTATTTCCGCTTTCAATATTGCAAACACGATTACTTGAGCGATAAGTTTATTGAAACCTTTGGCGCACCCCGTAGAAAGGGTGAAGAGATCTCCCAGCGACATATGGACGTGGCTGCAGCCTTTCAAAAGGTGCTAGAAGAAAGTGGCTTAAGCCTGTGCCGGTTTTTACGGGAAAAGACTCAAGCGGATTATTTGGTTATTGCCGGCGGCGTGGCGCTAA
>CAYZVN010000148.1:0-3921 GCA_964482025.1 uncultured Saccharophagus sp.
CATCAGTTTTAGCGAGCATCCCATCCACGCACCGTTTTAAGTTGCCGCCCTTCAGGTTGATGCCATAAACCGCGCTTCTCACGCACAAGGTTAGGGCAACCACTGCTTTCTGCATCACCTAAAGTGCACGACACCCGCGCAAAATCTCTTAAGGTGCACCAGCTGCGGCCTACTGCGCACCAAGGTGGTTCGTTAAACTCCCCTGCCTCTCGCTTTGACTCTGCGATAGCGGCAGTAAAAGCATTATTTTTCAGCCACTTACATAATATTATGTAAATAGGTCTGGTTCTTGCTGACAGGCATTTCGGCACAGCGGTAAGTCCACCGAGGATTTTCGCAAATTTCCGATCCGTTTTAATCAGGAAGCACTCTATGGCCTATATTCTTCCTTCCGAATTCGCCAAAAAAATGGTGGATGCCGGAGAGTCCAAAATTTTTATGTCCACTCGCGATACCTTAATTCGTGCTTTTATGGCCGGCGCAATTCTCGCATTAGCTGCTGCCTTCGCCATTACCATCACGGTGCAAACCGGCTCACCACTGCTCGGCGCAGTGTTATTTCCGGTCGGTGTTTGCATGATTTATTTATTGGGATTCGACTTACTAACTGGGGTGTTTGTTCTCACACCGCTCGCATTAATCGACAAGCGCCCCGGCGTGACTTTAAGTGGCGTACTGAAAAACTGGGGATTAGTCTTTGTGGGCAACTTTGCCGGCGCGCTAACCGTCGCTTTTATGATGGCATTTGTGCTGACTTATGGTTTCACCTCAGACCCTGGTGAAGTGGGCGACAAAATTGCAACCGTCGGAGAATCGCGCACCGTCGGTTATGCGGCTCACGGACTGGCCGGCTGGTTCACCATATTTTTCCGCGGCATGTTGTGCAATTGGATGGTATCCACCGGCGTGGTGGGCGCCATGATTTCCACACACGTAAGCGGCAAAGTCATCGCCATGTGGATGCCGATCATGCTCTTCTTTTACATGACCTTCGAACACTCTGTCGTCAATATGTTTTTGTTTCCCTCCGGCTTAATTATGGGCGGTGATTTTTCGCTGATGGACTATTTATGGTGGAACGAAATCCCCACTGTGCTGGGAAATTTAATTGGCGGACTTACCTTCACCGGCCTAACCCTCTACAGCACCCATGTACGTACTGCGCCGGCCCGGATACTCGGCTGATTTTTCTGCGGCGAACGAACGATGCCCAAGTCACTGGAAGTTTCGGTCGGGCAATATTCCACCCAAGGCCGCAAGCCGAAAAATCAAGACTTTCACGGCGCATACTTTCCCGATAATAGCCTGCGCGACACCAAAGGAGTGTGTGTCGCCATAGCCGATGGCATCAGCTCCAGCGATGTCAGTCATATCGCCGCCGAGTCGACCGTTAAAGGCTTTTTTGCCGATTACTACTGCACCCCCGAAGCTTGGACGGTTAAAACCTCTGCCCTGCGGGTATTAACTGCCCTCAACTCCTGGCTTTATGCGCAAAATCAGCGCAGCCCCTATCGCTATGAACAAGATCGCGGTTATGTGTGTACGCTCAGTGCTATGGTGCTCAAGGGCACCACGGCACATATCTTTCATGCCGGCGATGCGCGCATTTATCGCCTGCAGAAAAATACCCTAGAGCAACTAACCACCGACCATCGCCTGCACCTTGCTGAGGATACGACTTTTTTAAGCCGCGCCATGGGCATCAACGCACAACTGGATTTGGAATATCACAAACTTCCTTTAGAGACCGGCGATGTTTTTATTTTGCTGACCGACGGCGTCTACGAATTTCTTACCGAACAAACTTTAGTGGAGCTGCTACAGCAGCACACAAACCTGGATCAGGCGGCGCAGAACTTGGCCAATCAAGCATTTGCCAATGGCAGTAGCGACAACCTGACGGTGCAAATTGTCCGCGTCGATCAATTGCTGGCGATAGATTCGCACAATATACAGCCCGATTTACATAAGCTGCCTCTACCACCCCAGGTGCAACCGCGCATGACCTTCGACGGCTATCAAGTCGTTCGCCAAATTCACGCCAGTAGTCGCAGCCATGTGTATCTCGGCCTTGATCTTTCCTCTCAGAAAAACGTGGCCATTAAAGTTCCGTCGATGGAATTGCGCCACAACCCGAATTATTTAGAGCAGTTTTTATTGGAAGAATGGATCGCCCGGCGCATTGACAACCCCTATGTGGTCAAACCCTGTTTTGCCGATCGCCCGCGCAGTTTTCTGTACACGGTTTGTGAGTATATTCAAGGACAGACGCTAAGCCAGTGGATGCGCGACAACCCCAAACCCGACCTCGAAACTGTACGCCATATCATTGAGCAGATTGCACAGGGCCTGAGAGCCTTCCACCGGCTGGAAATGATTCATCAAGATATAAGGCCGGAGAATATCCTGCTCGATTCAACCGGCTCCGTGAAAATTATCGATTTTGGCTCTACCCGCGTCGCCGGCCTCAGCGAGCTTGGCGGCTCTGTCGATCCGACGATACCGGGCACCGCGCAATATACTGCCCCCGAATATTTCCTCGGTGAGCCTGGCTCACCCGCATCCGATTTATTTTCTGTAGGGGTAATCGCCTACCAGATGCTATCGGGTCGCCTACCCTACGGCACCAATGTCGCAAAATCCCGAACGGTTGCCGCCCAGAAAAAGCTGGTCTACACCTCGGTGCTTGACGATGAGCGGGAGATCCCGGCGTGGGTCGATTACACCTTAAGAAAAAGCGTGTGCATCAACCCCTACAAACGCTACCGGGAATTTTCGGAGTTTTTATACGACCTCCGCCATCCCAATCCCGCCTTCCTCTCAGCAGACCCCCCGCCACTGATCGAGCGCAACCCCTTGTTATTCTGGCAGTTGACCTCCCTAGCGCTCGCTGTCGCGGTTTTACTCCTACTGGCCAAGCTCGCTCACTGAGCAGCCCTCAGTTGCGATTGGCTAGTCCAAGCCTAAATACGTTACATAGATTACCGCTGTCGCCGCAGCATCGGGCCGAGCGCTGGCCTGATTAGGAAAAGCCGCAACGGCACCCAGCAGCAAAGCCCCTGCGGCTACCGCCCTCCCTACACCAGACGTTGCATCCCTCCATCTCCGACATTAGGATGACACGTTACCATCCGCCTATCCGCACATCCCTAAACGTGTCGTTTACTGAGAATGAAACAGTCCTCCATACACCGTCGCTTGTGTTACATCCTTCAGGGAATTTTGTTTCTGGAGCTACTCATCGCTCTATGGCGGGGAAACTGGCTGCCCGCTTTCACCGCCTCAGGCATTATCGGCGTAACGCTTATTCCCTTCTTTGTCGAACGCCGCTTCCGCGTGCATATCCCACCGCAATTTCAATTAATGGGCATCGGTTTTGTATTTGCTTCATTATTTTTGGGTGAAGTACGCGGCTACTACACGCGGTTTTGGTGGTGGGACATAGTGCTGCACACAAGCTCCGGATTCCTCCTGGGAATTGTGGGATTCTTGCTGGTACACGTCCTCAATGAAATCGAAAAAATCGGCATGCACCTCAAGCCAGGGTTCGTTTCTCTTTTTGCCTTCCTATTCGCGGTAGGTCTCGGTGCCCTGTGGGAAATCTTCGAGTTCACCATGGACACCTTCTTCGGTACCAATATGCAAAAACCCATGCTCCACGATCCCTCCGGCCTGCTGGATACCATGGTGGATTTAATCGTAGACACCCTAGGGGCGCTGGTGATTAGCCTACTGGGCTACTACCACCTTAAAAAGGTTGGCAACACGTCCTTTTTGGAGCGTTGGATTAAGACATTCATTCAGAGGAATCCGCATTTGTTTCCCGGCGTCACTGAATCAAAAACAGAAGATAGCTCTGGTACCGAACTCCATAAAGACGCTAACCTTAATCATGAGGGATCGGAAAAGGAATAAAAGACC
>CAYZVN010000149.1:0-3873 GCA_964482025.1 uncultured Saccharophagus sp.
TTGCGATTCGCGAAGGCGGTCGTACCGTTGGCGCGGGCGTCGTAGCCAAAATTTTCGAGTGATATTTGGAAAATAGAGCGAAGGTTGGTTCCCTGTGAGCCAACCTTTTTCTATTGCAAGGGAATGACTTAGATACAGGCCAGTAGTTCAGTTGGTAGAGCGTCGGTCTCCAAAACCGAATGTCGGGGGTTCGAGTCCCTCCTGGCCTGCCATTTTTTTTAAGTATTTGTTGGTCAATGCATGAATACAAAAGTTGAACCAGGTGAATACCGCTTCGACGGCTTCAAGTGGCTGGTTGTCTTTCTGCTCATTGGTATAGGTGTATTTGCCAATAGTTACTATGCGGAAGAAATCAAACTGTTGTATCGCGTCCTGGCGTTGCTTGTGTTGGGCGGCGTGTGCTGCTTTGTCGCGCTCAAGACTGCCAAGGGCTTTGCATTTTGGTCTCTTTTTAAAGAGGCTCAAATAGAACTTCGTAAAGTTGTGTGGCCAACCAACGCGGAAACAAACCAGACCACATTGCTGGTGTCGTTAGTGGTGGTTATTACCGCGATTATCCTGTGGGTATTGGATTGGGCGATTGGCCATATTGCCAAATTAATAATCGGCTAGGAGAGAACATGGCGAAGCGTTGGTACGTTGTACATGCATACTCCGGCTATGAAAAAAAAGTCGCGTCTGCACTGAAAGAGCGCATCGAACTGCACGGAATGCAAGATCTTTTTGGTGATGTGTTAGTGCCCACTGAAGAAGTTGTTGAAATGCGCGGTGGGCAAAAGCGCAAATCTGAGCGCAAATTTTTTCCAGGTTACGTTCTCGTGCAGATGGAGCTCAACGACGATACTTGGCACCTAGTAAAAGAAACACCAAGAGTGATGGGCTTTATTGGCGGTAAGGCAGATAAACCTGCCCCGATCACCGAAAAAGAAGCGCAAGCTATTTTGCAGCGAGTGGATGACTCGGCGGATAAGCCGAAGCCCAAAACATTATTTGAACCAGGTGAAATGGTTCGTGTGGTTGATGGTCCTTTCAACGATTTCAATGGCGTCGTTGAAGAAGTCAATTACGAGAAGAGTCGATTACGTGTTGCAGTGCTAATCTTTGGTCGTTCAACACCTGTTGAACTTGAATTTAGCCAAGTAGAAAAAAGCTGATTTTAATCGCGCAACACAATAAACAAGCCTTCGCTGGCTAATCTGCCAGGGAAGGTTTTTGCGTCTCTGCGGATTGATCTTGCCGCAGAGGGGGAGCCGGCGATTGGTGGTTTGCCGCCACCAGGAGGCGTTAACACCCATCTGAGAGAGGATAGGTACTTATCATGGCAAAGAAAATTGAAGCTTACATTAAGTTGCAAGTGAAGGCGGGTCAAGCTAACCCGAGTCCACCGGTCGGCCCAGCACTGGGGCAGCGCGGTGTGAACATCATGGAGTTTTGTAAAGCCTTTAACGCGCAGACCCAAGGCCTAGAGCCAGGCTCGCCGATACCTGTAGTCATCAGTGTCTACAGTGACCGCAGCTTTACCTTCACAATGAAAACCCCTCCAGCGGCCTTCCTGCTGAAGAAAGCGGCAGGTGTTAAGTCCGGCAGCGGGCGTCCCAATACTGACAAAGTCGGTAAAGTAACTCGGGCGCAGCTGGAAGAAATCGCCAAAACTAAGGAACCAGACCTGACCGCGGCAGATATGGACGCGGCGCTGAGAACGATTGCTGGTTCTGCTCGTTCAATGGGTCTGGAAGTCGAGGGTCTGTAAGATGGCAAAATTATCTAAGCGTCAAAGAGCGATCCGTGAAAAAGTGGATTCCACTAAACAGTACGGCATCGAGGAAGCGATTACTCTGCTGAAAGAGTTGTCCAAGGTTAAATTCGCCGAAACAGTCGATGTTGCGATTAATCTCGGTATCGACCCGCGTAAATCTGACCAAGCTGTGCGCGGCGCCACTACGCTGCCACATGGCACCGGTAAGAGTGTGCGAATTGCGGTGTTCACCCAGGGTGCGAACGCAGAAGCGGCCAAAGCAGAAGGCGCCGAGTTTGTCGGTATGGAAGACCTGGCTGAGCAGATTAAAGGCGGCATGATGGATTTCGACGTGGTGATCGCCGATCCTGCCGCCATGCGAGTTGTTGGGCAGTTGGGCCAGGTTCTCGGTCCTCGCGGCCTTATGCCGAACCCCAAAACGGGCACCGTTACACCCGATGTGGTTACCGCAGTAAAAAATGCGAAAGCTGGTCAGGTGCGATTCCGCGCTGATAAAGGCGGCATTATCCACGGTGGTATTGGCAAGCTCTCTTTTGATGCAGCGGCGATTAAAGAAAACCTCGAAGCGCTGATTGCAGATCTGAAAAAAATTAAGCCCTCCACTTCTAAAGGTATATACCTGAAGAAAGTTGCGTTGAGCACCACTATGGGGCCGGGTTTGGCTCTCGATTTATCCTCCCTGGACATCTAAGGGAGTGACAGACTTTGGGGTCCGGTCTCGGCCGGACTGTCAAAGACCGTAGGAGCCGTTAAGAAATTGGCGGCTTAATCCGGTGGCTTGGCAAATCTCACGATGCTGCTGAGAGGCCGATCCTACGCAGACGGTGTGACCCAACTCAGTTTTTAACTGGACGTGATCACCGAAGCTGGATGGTTCGTTGTAGTTTGGCGAGCTGTCCAATCATCAAATCCAGGAGATAGTTATTGTGGCTATTAGACTCGAAGACAAAGTAGCGATCGTCGCTGATGTTAACGAGACTGCGGTCAACGCGTTGTCACTGGTAATTGCCGACGCACGTGGTGTGTCGGTCAGTAAAATGGACGCTTTGCGCAAATTGGCGCGTGAGAACAATGTACGTTTGCAAGTAGTTCGCAACACATTGGCTCGCCGTGCATTTGAAGGCACAGAGTTCGAGTGTGTGCAAGAAGCCCTGAAAGGCCCCAGCATTTTTGGTTTTTCTATGGAAGACCCAGGTGCTGCAGCCCGACTCTTTAAAGATTTCGCGAAAGAAAACGAAAAATTTGAAGTTAAGGCTCTTGCGGTAGGTGGGCAAATGCTGTCTGCGTCGCAAATCGACGTATTGGCAACACTGCCGACCCGCGACCAAGCTTTGGCAATGCTGATGAGCGTCATGATCGCTCCGGTAACCAAACTGGCTCGCACGCTCAACGAAGTGCCGAGCAAAATTACCCGCGTTGTCGCAGCTGTGCGCGATCAAAAACAAGAGGCCGCTTAATTCTTCGGAATTGGCCGCTTAAACGTAACAATTTTTATTATTAATCTGGAGATTGAGTAATGGCTCTGTCTAAAGAAGATATTTTGAATGCAATTGCCGAAATGTCCGTAATGGACGTTGTAGAACTGGTTAGCGCGATGGAAGAGAAGTTCGGCGTTTCTGCCGCTGCTGCTGTTGCCGCCGCTCCTGCTGCTGCCGCTGCTGCGCCTGCTGCTGAAGAAAAAACTGAGTTTGACATCGTTCTGCAATCCGCTGGCGAGAAGAAAGTCAACGTCATTAAAGTGGTACGTGCACTGACTGGTCTGGGTCTGAAAGAAGCCAAAGATCTGGTTGACGGCGCACCGAAGACTTTGAAAGAAGGCGCTTCTAAAGCCGAAGCTGAAGACGCCAAGAAACAACTGGAAGAAGCTGGCGCTAGTGTCGAGCTGAAGTAAGTTGGTTCTATTTAATGCCAAATCCTGATTTGGCGATGGGCTAGCAGGCATTTTCGCTTGCTGGCCTTTTTCTGTTTACGGCCATCCTGGCCGATGTGGTGTTCAATTTACGGTCGAGTAGTTGATTTACCCGTGTCACAACCACGGAATCTGGAAGTTCGCCACTTCCATCGTCTTACCCGGACAATGCCCCCGTGAACAAGCTGAGGAATACTGATGGCTTACT
>CAYZVN010000150.1:0-3683 GCA_964482025.1 uncultured Saccharophagus sp.
ATATATTCATTGGCCGCATCGGCGAGCGCCATTATGTCGCGCATGGCTCGGCCGAACTCGCGGGCTTCGTACAACTGGGCGATAGACTCGTTGGCGTCGACAAATTTTTGCCACAAGGCCGTGTCGGCGACTTCCTGAGAAAGCACACCGCCTTGCTGCTGAATAAATTTGGCGGTTCGGCTGGCGATGTTGACGACCTTGCCTACCAGATCCGAATTCACCCGGGTGACAAAATCCTCAAGGTTTAAATCCAGGTCATCTATGCCGGATGTGAGCTTAGTGGCGTAGTAGTAGCGTAGATACTCCGGGTTCAGATAATCCAAGTAGGTGCGGGCATTGATAAAGGTGCTGCGGGATTTCGACATCTTTTTGCCGTTTACGGTGAGGAAACCGTGAGCGCAAATTTTGGTCGGTGTGCGGTATTGCGCTGAGCTGAGCATGGCCGGCCAGAATAAGGCGTGAAAATTAATGATGTCTTTGCCAATAAAGTGGTACAGCTCGGCTTTGGAATCCGGCGCCCAGTAGCTGTCAAAATCTCGCCCTTCTCGCTCGCAGTAGTTCAGGCAGCTCGCCATATAACCGATGGGGGCATCCAGCCAAACGTAAAAATACTTATTTTCTTCCCCGGGAATTTCGAAGCCGAAGTAGGGAGCGTCGCGAGAGATGTCCCACTCATGCAAGCCTGCATCCAGCCACTCGGCCAGTTTGTTGGCGACTTCTTCTTGCAAGTGCCCGGCACGGGTCCACTCGCGCAGGTACTCGGTAAATTCTGGCAGTTTGAAAAATAAATGCTTCGACTGTTTGGGGATTGGTGTAGCCCCTGAAATGGCCGATTGAGGCTCAATCAAGTCCATCGGTGAATAAGTCGCGCCACAGGCTTCACAGTTATCGCCGTATTGATCCGGCGCCTTGCACTTTGGGCATTTGCCTTTGATATAACGGTCCGCCAGGAACAGGCCTTTCTCGGGGTCGTAGGCTTGGGTAATCATACGCTCGGCGATATGACCGTTGGCTTTTAGGCGACCGTAAATAAGCTCCGACAGCGCTTTGTTCTCCGGTGAGTGGGTGCTGTGATAGTTGTCGAAGCCGATGAGAAAGTCGGCGAAGTCCTGTTGATGTTCCGCCTGCATATTGGCGATCTGCTCTTCCGGGGTAATCCCAAGCGTTTCGGCCTTTAACATAATCGCCGTGCCATGAGCGTCGTCGGCGCAAACATAAACGCAGTCATGACCACGCATCTTCTGGAAGCGCACCCAGATATCGGTTTGCACAGCTTCGACCATATGGCCGAGATGGATTGAACCGTTGGCGTAGGGCAGGGCGCTAGTGACGAGAATTTTGCGTTGTTCGGTCATAAAAGTCTGGATTTGGCTTGGTTGGCGGATACACGCGTCGGCGACGCGCAAGGAAGGCGCGCATGATACCAGCTCAGCCCTGGGGTTGCATGGCACGCACAACCGCAGTTCTGGGCACTGGCCGTATTCGCGGGTAGAATGCCCAGCTCATTTCCGGCCGTTGGAGACACCCATGACAGGCGCAAGTGAACTTCGTGAAACCGTGCAGGCACGCCTGCAACAACTGGCAATTGCCGAGGCTCCTGGGCTGTCATTCGCCGATGCCCTGATCGATGTGCAGGCCAGTGACCAACGTCTACAGCTGCTACTCGACTTCGGCTACCCGTGCGCCGAGCGCATCCAAGAGATGGCCGATCAGGTCCGCGAGCTCTTTAGCGCCGACTACCCAGTCGTCGATGTGCAGGCTCGCTGGCACGCGGCAAAGGTGCCCACCGTTAACAACCAGAGCACCATTGCCGGTGTGCGCAACATCATTGCCGTTGCTTCCGGCAAAGGTGGCGTGGGCAAATCCACCACGACCGTCAATATTGCCCTCGCCCTTGCCGCAACTGGCGCGCGCGTGGGCATTTTGGATGCCGATATCTACGGCCCCAGCCAGGCGTTGATGCTCGGAGTTGCGGATCGCCGCCCTGAGATGCACAGCCCCAACAAAATGAAGCCTATCCAGGCCTACGGCATACAGATGATCAGCATGGGCAATCTGCTGACGGAAAACACCCCCGCAGTATGGCGCGGCCCCATGGTCAGCGGCGCGCTCCAGCAACTGCTCAATCAAACCGAATGGGATGCAGTGGATTATCTGATCGTTGATATGCCGCCGGGCACCGGTGATATCCAGCTGACACTTTCCCAAGCCGTGCCGGTTTCAGGAGCGGTCATTGTCACCACCCCGCAAGATATCGCGTTGCTGGATGCCCGCAAAGGCATCGAAATGTTCCGCAAAGTGAATATCCCCGTTCTCGGTGTCGTCGAAAATATGTCGCTGCATATCTGCTCAAACTGCGGCCACGAGGAAGCAATTTTTGGTGCGGCCGGTGGTGAGCGGTTGGCGGAACAGTACGAGGTTGAACTGCTTGGGCGATTGCCGCTGCAAATGAGTATTTGTGAGCAGACGGATACAGGTAAGCCACCGGTGGTGGCGGAGCCGACCTCGGCAGTTGCCCAAAAGTATCGCGTGATCGCACTCAAAATGACCGCACTCTTATGGCAGAGGGCCATCAAGAGTTCTGCGGCGCCCACCATTTCAATAAGTGACGACTGAGCCTGCGCAAACCGCTTGCAGGCCATTCTTGTCTGGAGTTTTTATGTCTATCAAGTCTGATAAGTGGATTCGCCGCATGGCGGAAGAACACGGCATGATCGAGCCGTTTGAACCCAACCAAATCCGCTACGATAACGCCGGCCAGAGGCTGATTTCCTATGGTACTTCCAGCTACGGCTACGACGTGCGCTGCGCCAATGAATTCAAAATCTTTACCAACGTACGCTCGGTAACCGTCGACCCTAAGCATTTCGACGAAAACAGCTTTGTCGACGTGCAAAACGATATCTGCATTATTCCGCCGAACTCCTTCGCCTTGGCACGCACGGTCGAATACTTCCGCATTCCCCGCAGCATATTGACCGTTTGCTTGGGTAAATCGACTTATGCACGCTGCGGTATTATCGTTAATGTCACGCCGCTAGAGCCGGAGTGGGAAGGGCACGTAACACTTGAATTTTCTAATACCACCCCGCTTCCTGCAAAAATCTACGCCAATGAAGGCGTGGCGCAAATGCTATTTTTTGAAAGCGACGAAATATGCGAAACCTCCTACAAGGATCGAGGCGGTAAATACCAGGGGCAGCGTGGTGTGACTCTGCCGAAAACCTGAGGTGTTATTCCGTGAGTGATGCGAACGATAAAACAATTCTGCTAGCGGGGCGCATCTACTTTATTGCCGTTATTCCATTCTTTGGCGGTGCTATAGCACCGTGGATCCTAGGTCCTACCGCCGGCGCGGAAGTGCCGGCTTTTCTGCTCTGGTCGTTTACCATTTTAGTTTTCTGCAGCGCCGGCTGGCTCGGTTTCAAGCTAAGCACGCATCCGCAGCGCGCACCTCTCCATCTGTTTGTCGGTCTCTTAATCAGCGGCTGCGCAATCGCCGCATTTCTCGCGCAACAAAGCGGAAAGCCTTTTGCGGCAGCAGCGATATTAACGGTGCTGCACTGGCTGCATTTATGGTGGGTGCAGAAAGACAGCGGTTTAAATAAGGATGTGCTGAAGCAACACCAGCGATTTATTTGGACCGCGCTGGCGTGCCATATGATGGTTTTGTTGAATTTGGT
>CAYZVN010000151.1:0-3540 GCA_964482025.1 uncultured Saccharophagus sp.
CCAAGGCAGAAGTGGCGCAATTGCCTACTGCCATCAATACTTAAAAGGATAAGTCGAACCACACCCGGAAGGACGCCTCTCTCCAATGAATGAAATTCCCCACAACCCCGCGCGGGCGCGAATGGCGCTCGCTCTTTTAGCTGCCATGGGTGCGGTTAGTTTGACCGTGCTGTATGGCTGGGCAACCGGCTCATTCGTGCTCACCACCTTTATGGCGGGCACAGCCTCAATGAAGGTCAATAGCGCTCTTGGCTTTCTGGTGCTGGCGGCGGGGGTTCTGGGCGTCTGGCTGCACAAGCCTAAATTGACCACCGGCTGTGGATTGGCAGCGATGGTGTTGGGTGCCTTTAATGTATTGGCGTACGTTTTCGGCTGGGGCGCTTGGCTGGATGAGTTGTTGGTCAATGATCCCTGGACACCGGTCAACCCCGGGCGGATGGCCGTAGGTACTGCGGTCAGCTTCGTCTTAGGCGGTGCCATTCTGGCCGTCCAAGACAGCTACCCCCAGCGCCACATCAATCGTTACGACGCTTTGGTAACGGCGTTTTTGGCAGTTCCGCTCTTTGTCTTCTTCAGCTACGTGTTCGCGCCCGCCGAGGTCGTCAAAACACCGGCTTTGGGCACTATGCCACTGCATTCCAGCTTGAACTTTCTGTTTTTTTTCTTCGCTATTTCGCTGCTGAGTACAAGTAAAGGCGCTGCTGGATTGCTCAATCGCAACACCCGCAACGCGCGCAATTTCCGCTGGCTGTTTTTGATTGTGCTGATCCTGCCACTGTGTCTGGGCAGTGTGCTCAACCACGGGGTGCAACAAGGCTGGATCGGCACTGGCGTCGGCATTGCGATTTTCTGCCTGTTTTCCACCTTGATTATCGCCAGTGCCCTGGCACACCACACAATTTTGCTGGATCACTGGTTTCGTCAACTGCTGCAGGAGCGCCGCCGCAGCAATCAACTGAAAAACCAGATCCACGAGCTGCTGGAGATATCGGCGGACGCCATTTTGTTATTCGACGGTCACCTGAATATCCTCCACGCCAACTCTGGTGCGCAGCGAATCCTCGGCTATACGCCAGATGAACTGCGCGCGGTAACTCTGATGGAGCTGCTGCCAGAAGAGCGCCGAGACGAGGCGGAAAATCTTATGCGGCGCTATCTTCAGCATGATTCGCAGAGCTCTTCCCTCAACCTGCCTGACCGCTTTCTACTACTTCATAAAACCGGCATAGAAGTCCCGGTGGCGGTGACCCTGAGCAAAAAGAATCAAGAGGATCAGATCCTGGTGATCGCCCAGGTAAAAAGCATCGAGAAACTCGATGACAAAATCCGCAGTTTGGAGAGAAAAGCTCGCATCGACCCCCTGACCCAAACGGAAAATCGACAGGAATTCGAGGATTTTTGCCAGCGAATCAATTTGCATGCGCTGCGCAAATCCGACTTCACCTTTTGTGTCATGGTGCTCGATATCGATAACTTCAAAGCCATCAACGACAGCCATGGACACAAAACCGGAGATGTCGCCCTGGCAGAGTTTTCCCGCACGGTGCAAAACACTCTGCGCGATGGTGATCGCCTGTTCCGCACCGGTGGCGAAGAGTTTGTCGTGATTTCGGTGAATGTTCCCCCGCAAGATGCTCTGGCCTTTGGCGAGCGGGTACGCCAAGCGGTGGAGGCGCACGAGATAGTCGCGGGCGAGGTGCGCCTGCGGCTCACCTGCAGCATTGGCATCTGTGTCGTGGACTCCTCCACTGCCAACCTAGAAGAAGCCGTCCAGCGCGCCGATCAAGCCATGTACCGAGCCAAGCGCAAGGGCAAAAACGGTTGCGAACTGGCATCAGTAACAACCTCTGTCGAGGGTAAAATCTCTTGAGAATGTAGGCGCAAAAATCCTGCCATCGTTTCTGCCGAGTGCTTGAGGCTATAATCGCGCCTCACCTACCCGCCTGCAGGATGAACTATGGACGCCCAGCAACAAGAGCCGCCCTTTAATAATCTCACTCCTGACCTGGTACTAACGGCGGTGGAAAGCCTCGGTTTTGCCAGCGACGCGCGCATTTACCCGCTAAACAGCTACGAAAACCGCGTCTACCAAGTGGGCTTGGAGGGGCGCGACAAGCAGCCTCTTATCGCCAAATTTTATCGCCCCGCGCGCTGGACGGATGAGCAGATTCTCGAAGAACACGCGTTTAGCATAGAGCTGGAGCAATTGGACGTGCCCATAGTGCCGCCCCTCATCATCGACGGGCGCACCCTGTTTCATTACGACAACTTTCGCTTCGCCCTCTACCCCCGCCGCGGCGGCCACGCCCCCGAACTGGACAATGACGACACCCTGTTTGCCCTCGGCCAGTACCTCGGCCGCATCCACGCCTTGGGCAAAAATCAGAAGTTTCAGCATCGGGTGGATTTATCGGTTGCTCGTATGGGCGATGCGAGCCGCGAGTTTCTGCTGCAGCATGATTTCGTTCCCGCCGGCGTACGGGCTGCCTATGAGACCATCACGGAACAATTACTCGCACAAATAAAACAGGTTTTTGCGCGCACGCCTTATACCTCGATACGTTTGCACGGCGACTGCCACCCCGGAAATATTCTGTGGCGTGACGACAAGCCCAATTTTGTCGATTTGGACGATGCATTGAATGGTCCGGCCATTCAAGATTTATGGATGCTGCTCTCCGGCGAGCGCTCCCGCCGCTTAGTGCAGCTGGCGAGTGTGATAGAAGGCTACGAGATGTTTTGTGAGTTTCACCCACGCGAGTTGAATTTAATCGAAAGCCTGCGCACCCTGCGCCTGATGCACTACGCCGCGTGGCTCGCGCGCCGGTGGAATGACCCGGCGTTCCCGCACCATTTTCCCTGGTTTAATACGGAACGCTATTGGTCGGAACATATTCTGGAATTGCGTGAGCAGTTGTACGCGCTGAGCGAGCCGCCTCTGGCCTTGGCACCCGCGTAGCCCCGACACCCATCGCGATACTAAATGCGTGTGTTTGCCGATTGCTTATCGGCAAACACTTAGAGGCCGCTCGATTCGACCACAGTAAACACGGCGGTAAGCGCAAGCAACTTTAACCAGAGGACGCACCTATGCCACAAATCATTCCCTTCTATGCCGCACTGCTCGCTCTGCTGTTTCTTGTCCTCAGCATCCGCGTCATAAGTTTGCGGCGCACGCTTCAAGTGGGCATCGGCGATGGAGGTGATAAAACCCTGGCCCGCGCCATACGGGTGCATTCCAATTTTATCGAGTACACACCATTGGCATTACTGCTACTCCTGGCTCTTGAGTTACAAGCGTTTTATCCCTGGGCGCTGCATTTATTGGGCGCGACGCTCGTTGTTGGGCGCCTGTTACATGCCTATGGCGTCAGCCAGACAAACGAGCAGTTGAAGTTTCGTGTCACAGGAATGGCGTGCACATTTTTGGTTACCCTACTGACCGCCAGCCTACTGATTTACCGCTTTGCCATGCGGGCACTTCTCGCTTAACCATGCCGTAACATTTACGCTCGACGCGTTACAGGTCCTCAATTGGCC
>CAYZVN010000152.1:0-3518 GCA_964482025.1 uncultured Saccharophagus sp.
CCTATCTGTGCCTCTCGATGATCAAAGCCAAACGCCCGACGTTTGATCGCGAGCACGGGCGGCGCCTGGATACGTTTGGCGATGGCCATGCCTTGATAATGCTTCCACCAGCGCTCCAAATCGGCAATAAAATCGGCGGGTTCAGGAAACAATTCCTGAATGTCGCCGTCGTAACCGATCTTTTTCGCCAACTCACCGTCCATGTACCAACGTAAATTATCCTCCGGGGTGGCGCGCTGCCAAAACTCTACCCAGCTGCGAAATAGGGCGTCGTGATAGGGATAGAAGAGGGGATCGCCTTCATTTTTATCAACATTTTGTTGGGCACTTAGCTCTGCCGAGGGCTTAATCTTAATGGTGCCCATGGGGATGGCTTCGCGGCCGTAAATCTCGCGATTAAGAAATTCCGCCAGCGCATACACCTCGCCTTTCCACAGATCCCCCAGGTTGGCAAGAAAGCCGCCCAGATCGCCGTAAAGCGTGCTGTAGCCAACGGTGGTCTCCGATTTATTGGCATTACAGGTAAAAGCCCCGCCGAAGGCCGCCGCCACCCCGGCCAAAATACGCGAAGAGCGATCTCGCGCCTGAATATTCTCGCGGACAAAGTCGGAAACCGGCAGCTGTAATGTTCCACCGCTGTATGAAAATTCCGCGTCCTCAAGCTGCTTTACGGTGATATCGACGGCGGCTTGGATGGGTATTTCGGTAAAGGGGCAATCGAGATCTTCGGCTAAGGCGCGGGCGAGGTTACGCGTGGTCATGGAGGTATAGGGCCCCGGCATACTGACCAGCAACATATTGTCGGCCGGCAGCAAGGTGCGATAAAGCGCGGCGGCGACAGCGGAGTCGATTCCACCGGAGATTCCCACCACCACTTTTTTCACACCAACGCGCTCCATAAACTTGCGCGTACCGTATTGAATGGCGGCAAACTGTTGTGCGGTGGAATCCTCCGGCCATGGGCCAGGCGCGGTTGCGGGTGGGGGAGTGGTTGGTGGCAGTTGCACATCCAGCACGTCTTCGGCAAAGGCGTTTGCCTGGCGCAAAATCTGCCCTTGGGCATCGTAAACGCAACTGCTGCCATCAAATGTAAACAGGGTTTTCGCGTTATCTTGTAAACCCACCGCATTGATATAAATCAGCGGTAAGCCGTATTTTTTCGCCTGTGCGGAAAATACCCGGTTGCGTTTGTGGTTTTTATTAAAGGTGTAGGGCGAGCTGCTGAGATTAATTAGCAGCTCTGCACCCTTAGCTGCAAGCTGGGCAATGGGCGAGATTTTGTAATCCTGGTCCCAGCCATCCTCGCACAGGAGGCAGCCAAGTTTACCCAGGCGACTGGGTACCGGTTGCAAAAGATCTTCTATGGGAAGTTGACGCTCGAACGCCAGTTTGCGCAGGTCGTGAAAATGCCGGCTATCATCAAACGCTCGGTAATTGGGCATAAGCGTTTTGCTAAAAAAGTTCTGCCCGGTCACCGGGTGCGGAAGAAACTCACCGTCTTCGGCAACAAACACCGCATTGTATTTGCGCTCGCGCCCGTCTTCGTTGTTGTTTTGCCAGTCCACCGCAATGCTGCCGAAGATAATGGTAATGTTCTGGCTGGCTTTGCGTATCACCTCGCCCCAGTGCTCACATTCGCGCAGGAAGGCGCTGCGCTCCCATTCGTCTCCCAGAAAATAACCCGGCAAGCTCATTTCCGGGAACACCAACAGCTCAATACGATCCCGCTGAGCTTGGGCAATATGTGCGAGCATTTGCCGGCCGTTGTGTGCGGGTTGGCCCGGTATAACGTCGAGTTGAACAAGGCGTATTTTCATATTTCCTCCAGCCTGACATGCGAACGGGCGCTGATGCGCCCGTTCGAGGGGTTGTACTGTGCAGTACATCCGCTTGCGATCTAAAACTCCATGCGGAAGCCCGCATAAAACTGCATGGAGGTAAAGTCATCGTAACCCAAGGTTTTACGCAGCCCTGCGTAAGCGCTAGAGCCGCGTGGCAATACTGTACTGAAGCCGAGGCCGAGCTGGTAATACAGTGAATCCGGGTCTTCGGCTTCCAGAGCAAATGACATACTGCTTTCCGGAGCGTAGGCGAAGCGGCCGGTCATTATGTCCTGGGCGCTATTCAAATCTGCGATCACATTAAAATCGAGATTGGGAATGATAACCCCCCAGCTGGTGGTAAATGCATAGGTGCTTTGCACACCGGCTTCAAGCATCCAACGGTCAACCGTCTGGTCGCCCAAAACGATTTCCCAGCCATCGGCTGAATTGTCTGCGTAACCTTTCACTTCAGAGCTGGAAAAGTTCAAGCGCGCGCGGGGATAAATGGACAACGCGTTATGTGCCCACAAATATTGCACCTGTGAGCTGAAAAACAGCTCGCTACCACTGGTCTCACCTTCGGTGTTGGCACTGAAGTTCTCGGCGCCAGGGTCGCCTTGACCATAGGAGATGTGGCGGGATATATCGATGTTGCTGCTGGAGTAACCGAGCTGCACATCCATCGAAAGATTGCCGTAGTTATAGGTCGTGTAGCCAATAAAAGTGAAGATATCGGCCGACACCTTACCGCCGTCATCTTTGTAGTCCAGATCGTTGCCGGTCCAGCCAGCGGCCACGCCGATAAACCAATCGTTACTCAGCGCATAGTCCGCACCAACAGTAAGCGCGTTGGAGGTGTAATCGAAACCCGCTTCATACTCATTGCGGTCTTTCTCTGCGTCTTCCAGCTGAATACTGGCAAACACCCCAACTTTGGCGAGCAAGCCATCGCCAGCCGCCCCACCGGTAGGCGTGGTGGACCAGGAAAGGCGGCCGCGTGAGGCTGCGTTAATGCCTTGGCCGAGCTGACTCAAACGTGCGCCAACCATATCGCCTTGCAGTTTGGAGGCGTTGGTACCCAGGCGCTCAAGGGCGAGAGCTTCTTCGGGGGCGATTTGCTGAACCGCTTCGGCCCGTGCCTCCAGGTCCATACTCAGCAGGCCAGCACAGCGATCCGCCAGATTTTGGGTGCCTATGCTCGCTTCGTCGCGATTAAAGTCGGGGCTGGTCAATTGGCCGCAGATAATGTCCAGCGCCCGGCCGACACTAAAGTCATTCGGATTGGTGACGCTGCCGCTGATGGTGTTGGGCACAACGCGGATTTGTACCGACCCGGTTGCCCGCTCGGCGCCTTCGGAATTGTCTTCGACAATATAGGAAAACTCGATCAGCTCGGGACCGTCTGAACCGACCCCGGGATTTGGCACAACATGAATACCGCCGTCGGGGTTGACAGTAACGCTGGCATTCTGCGGCGGTTCTATGTCGATTACGGTTAAGCCGTCGCCGTCGGGATCGGAGTCGTTGGCGAGCACATTAATGGTGACGGACACTCCGGCGGGAATGGTGCGTGTATCCGTATTAGCCACGGGCGGAGCGGCGTGAGCCAAAGGCGTTGCGAGTAAAAAACCGAGGGGGATCAGATAGCGAATATCCATAAACAATCCTTGCTAGACGTGATGTGATGCAGCTCCA
>CAYZVN010000153.1:0-3450 GCA_964482025.1 uncultured Saccharophagus sp.
CTCGAAGCTGCCAATACCGCCGCCCAAAGCGCAAAACAGCGCGCAAACGTTGTGAGACGATCACCCCCACCGTATACTTTGGCGCTTTGGTCTCAATCCGGCGCGCGGGGTTTTCGAGGTGGCAATTTTTCGGTGGGCAGGGCTTTTCAGCCTAGTGGGTTTTCTCCTGGTGGGCTGCGGCCAGACAGGTCCATTGGTACTGCCACAACCCCAGCAACCCTCTCCCCCGAGTGACACTGCTCCCCCCTCTACCGCGCCTCAACAACAGTAGGTTTCTATGTCCGTTTTGCATGATCGCCAGGGTCAATTGTTTCTGGAAGGCGTCAGTCTCGACAAAATCGCCACCAATTTTGGCACGCCCACCTATGTCTACAGCCGCGCCGCGATTACCGAGGCCTACCTCGCCTACGCCAATGCTTTGGGCGATCACCCGGGCATGATCTGCTATGCCGTCAAAGCGAATTCCAACTTGGGCGTGCTGAATATTCTGGCGCGCCTCGGAGCCGGCTTTGACATAGTCTCCGGCGGTGAATTGGAGCGCGTCCTCAAAGCCGGTGGCGACCCGTCGCGAGTGGTCTTTTCCGGAGTGGGCAAAAAGGCTGAAGAGATGGCTCGGGCGCTGGAAGTCGGGGTGGCCTGCTTTAACGTGGAATCGCGAAGTGAGCTGGAACTGCTCTCCCAGGTTGCCACCTCTCAGGACAAAGTCGCCAATATCTCGGTGCGGGTGAATCCCGATGTGGACGCCCAGACTCACCCCTACATTTCTACCGGGCTGAAAGAAAACAAATTCGGTATCGACATCAATGAGGCGCTAGATGTGTACCGTCGCGCCACTCAACTGCCGGGCATTCATATCAAAGGGGTGGATTGTCATATCGGCTCTCAGCTCACCAGCCTGACGCCGTTTCTCGACGCATTGGACCGCGTGCTGCTGCTGATCGATCAGCTCGCCGACGCCGGCATCAGCATTCACCACCTGGATTTAGGCGGCGGCTTGGGAGTGACCTACCGCGATGAAACGCCCCCCAGCCCCGCTAGCTATCTCGAAGCGGTCAAGGCCCGCGTAGCCGGCCGGCCGCTGGCGTTGATGTTCGAGCCCGGCCGCTCCATAGTCGCCAACGCCGGCGTGCTGTTGACCCGCGTGCTGTACCTCAAGCCCACCGAGCACAAGAACTTCGCGATTGTCGATGCCGCCATGAACGACAATATTCGCCCGGCGCTTTATCAAGCCTGGCAGGACGTAGTGCCGGTTACGCCACACCAGGGGGACGTGCGCACCTGGGATCTGGTCGGTCCGGTCTGCGAAACCGGCGACTTTATCGCCAAGGATCGCGATCTGGCGCTGAAGGAGGGCGACTTGCTGGCGATGAAATCCAGCGGTGCCTACGGCTTTGTAATGAGTTCCAACTACAACACCCGAGGGCGGGCCGCCGAGATTGTGGTGGATGGTGAGCACACCATTACCGTGCGCCGCCGCGAAACCATCAGCGATCTGCTGGCTTTGGAATCTGTGCTGCCGGATGAAGGCTGATTCGGCATGAAAATCCGGTTCACCAAAATGCATGGGCTGGGCAACGATTTTGTGATGATCGACGCCATTAGCCAAAAGATCTCCATCACCCCTGAGCGCGCTCGCAGGCTCGCCGATCGCCATTTTGGTGTCGGCTGCGATCAAGTTTTGGTGGTTGAGCCGCCGCTATCGGCCGACGCCGATTTTCGCTACCGCATCTTTAACCACGACGGGTCGGAAGTGGAGAACTGTGGCAACGGCGCGCGCTGCTTTGCCATTTTCGTCCGTCAGCGCAAGCTCACCGGCAAGCGCCTGATCCGCGCGGAAACCGCCGGCGGCCTACTGGTTCTTAAGGTGCTGCCGGACAATCGCGTCACGGTGGACATGGGGGTGCCGCAGCTTGAGCCGGAGAAGATTCCTTTTCAAGCGCCGGAGCAAGCACTCACTTACCCGCTGCATCTTCGGGACACAAGCCTGGAGATCTGCGCAGTATCCATGGGCAATCCCCACGCGGTCACCCTGGTGGAGGATGTTTCCCACTACGATGTGGCCGGCGTAGGCGCGCAAGTGGAGTGTCACCCGGCCTTCCCGCGCCGGGTAAACGCCGGTTTTATGCAGGTGATCAACCGTCGCGAAGTGCGTGTGCGGGTCTTTGAGCGCGGTGTCGGTGAAACACTCGCGTGCGGTACCGGTGCCTGCGCGGCCGTGGTTGCCGGGCGCCTGCGCAAATTACTCGACCGGGAGGTGAGCGTCCATCTTCCGGGTGGTGTTCTGGCCATTCGTTGGGATGGTGAGAATACGCCGGTACTGATGACGGGGCCCGCCGCCACTGTATTTCACGGTCAGGTCAACATCTAAAAGGTCCGCAGTCATGAGCGACAAGCCAGAATCCATCGACGAAGCCGCTGTCGCGGACTACTTGACCCACCACCCCGATTTCTTCGACCGCCACGGCGATATATTGCGGGATTTGCGTTTGCATCACCCCAGCGGCCGCGCCGTTTCCCTGATTGAAAAACAGGTCTCCGCGCTGCGCGAGCGCAACACCGAGCTGCGCCACCGCTTGAACCAGCTGCTGGACAACGCCCGGCAAAACGACCGTCTGTTCGAGCGCAGCAAACGGTTGGTGCTGTCGCTGCTGGAATGCAATGAACTCGGCGACCTGATCGACGCGCTTTATTACAGCCTCAATAAAGAGTTTGATATTCCGTTCGTGCAGCTGATTTTATTCCGCCAACCGCCGCAGCCATGCAGCGTGAGAGTTGCTGCGGAGGATGAGGCCGCCATGGTATTAGGACGCCGTTTGAAGGCCAGCCGAGCCGTGGGGGGAGGTTTAACCCGTGAGGAAATTGCGTATCTGTTCGATAAGGATCAGCAGAAGGTAGGGTCGGCGGCGATGGTGCCGCTGTACTACAACCAGATGTGGGGCATTTTGGCGGTAGGTCACGAAGACCCGCAGCACTATCAGGCGGGAATGGGCACGATTTTCCTCACCCATATCGCCGAAGTACTCGATCGATTGATTCCCGACTATCTCAACTAGCCGGAACCCGCCGTCCAAAGGTCAAAAATCCCGGAGGCTGACCTCCGGGAGTTGTGGCGCGACATTTCAATCTGGATAGGCTGGTCAACCTAAATAGGCTGGCCTCCGTAATTGCTCTGCGGTTTGCGCGGTGGGTCCGAGACCACATTGGGCGGAATCTCATTGATCACCCCGCCTCTGGCCAGGAAGGCTTCCACATCGCTTTGCAGCTGCAGGCGCAGTGCTTCCCGAGCGGCAACCGATTCCTCAGCCAAGACGTCTGCTGCAGCAGCAGCGGCAGAGTAACCGCTTACATCCTCTTCCTCGTCCACCAGCTCTTCTGCTTCGAGTTCTTCGTCGTTATCTTCGATTTCGTTTTCGTCGCTCATAAAATCCTCACGTTTTCTGTCACTTGCAA
>CAYZVN010000154.1:0-3448 GCA_964482025.1 uncultured Saccharophagus sp.
GCGAAAATAGTATTCGCCTTCAAATTCATCAAGCTTGCGGATATCTAGAGCCTTTACCGAAAAGTACACCACTCCCTCGAGATTTTTCTGCCCCGCTCGCGGCAGCACCACCGGGTAATTGTCTCCGTGGATACAGGTGCGGCGAAATCCATCTAGCCAGGCAGGCTGATATTCGTAGTTATGTTTAACGATGCTTTGCCATACCACGGGAAACATCAGTGAGCCGTAGGTGAAGATATGGCGCGGTGGCATCAATAATTTACCGTGTAGAACAAGCGGACAACGTTAGCTTCAAAGCTGTAGGTCGGTTCTTCGCCGACCCGAAACTCCGCCGGTACTCCGTCCGTGTCCGAGCGACTGAGCAAGGCGTTGCGAAAGTTATCGTAGTCGAACCGAATAAAATCCCAGTAAAAGCTGGCGCTGTGCTTTTTAATAAACGGCAATTTTGTGCCGAACTCGTAGGTCATGCCGACGCCAAAACTGTTGGCGCTGTAGGTGCTCAACTCCTTGTCTCTACCCATAAACTCGCTGGCACTTGGGTAGGGAAAAATATCGCGGTAAAAATCCGCTTGAGTTTGCGAGTAGGTTCGCGCTTTCAGCTCGAGAATCATTCGTGAGCGCACCGGGTGCACATAGCGGATTTCATAATTTTCCGCTTTTATTCCCCAGCTATCACTGAATACGCGCCCCTCAAGGCGGATGGACGCCCGGTAGGGCAAGTAATAGAGGGTGCGCACGGCAAAGGCGTCGCTGTTGCGCGTTTCCGGATAGATCTCACTGGCATAGCCGACGTCACCAGTACTGCCTATTGGACGATAGCGAATTTGGCGGTAGGGATTTCGGAGAAAGCCGTCGTCGACAACGGTTTCGGCGCTGAAGGAGATAATCCAGCTTTTGGTGAGGATTTGACTTAGGCCCAAGCTGTAACGTTGGCGCTGAGCATCGCCGACTTTCATGCTGGTGCCGTCGGATTGATTTTGCCGAACTTCATCGTCGCCGCGACTGTAGCCCAAAGCGAGGGTGGTCATGTCGCCAAAAAAATCCTGACTGATGCCAAAGCTGAAGGTTTCGGCATCGTAGTCGCTTTCACTGGAGTTGGTGTAGCCCAGGGAAATTAAGGCGCGATCGGCGAGATAGTCCATGCCTACGCTGTATTCCGTGCGCTCTTCGCTGTATTTACTGCCGGAGGTGAGCACGTCGATAGAGGCGCTGGAGACCATGTCCTGGTAATAATTGGCGTACACCGATACCTTTTCTTTGTAGCCTTTGCGCACCAGAACCGAAGGGCCGTCGACGGTGACGCCGCCGCCGTCATAGGCGTGATACAAAACATCCGCCCGGTCTTCCGGCAGCACCAGCGCCATTACCCCTCTGCTGCCCAGCAGGGTGGCGAAGAAGATCAGCAGAGTTGCCGAGACTCGCCAGCGCCGCTCAACCACAGCCACAACCGCCTCCCGAACCACCTTCAGCGCCGCGCGCCGCTTCCCGGGCTTCGTAAACATGGAGTAAATACTTGGTGGCGACGGGGTCGCGGTCGAACGCCATAATCGGATCCGCCAGTTGGCCCCGCTCATAGGGTTTTACCCAGGGTTTGAACGAGGAGCAGCCGCTGATCGCGATCAGTAAAAGAAAAAGGCAGATTACCCGCAGCATATTGCGAAACTCCGCTGGCGCTTATTGCGCCAATAATTTTTTGATGACCTTTTTGTAATCTTCCTCTTCACCTGGGCGATAGCCTTGATGCAAATAAACCAAGTCACCTTTGCGGTCAACGAAATAGCTCGATGGCATTGCTTGGTTTTTGTAGAGGTCGGCTACCTGGCCTTTGGAATCTATCAAGACCGGAAAATTAACAGGGGTTTTCTTTAAGAAGGCTTTGGCATCCTCAGCGGACTCATCCAGGTTTACCCCCAATAAAACAAACCCCGCTTTTTTGTAGCTGGCGTAGATGTCATTTAATAAGGGCATTTCTTGCCGGCAGGGGCCGCACCAGGAGGCCCAGAAGTTAATCATTACCACATGGCCTTTTAAGTCGGACAGTTTCACCTTTTCGCCGTCGAGAGTGGTGAGAGCGAAATCGGGCGCCGGGCCCGACAATTCCTTTGCTTGCAGAGCGACACTCAACAAACACGCAAAGATTACTGTGATGATCTGTTTCATAAAGCACCTTTTTACCGTGAGCATTAAAAGAACAAGGTCAATCCTATATGGCCTTCAATATTCTGAATTTTTCTCGGTTCACCAAAGAGTTCGTGTTCCATGATGTGATTGCGAAAATCGGTACGCAGAGCCAGCCAGTCGGTTAAAAATAAGCGCCAGCCGGCACCAAAGTAGTAGGTGAAGTATTCGGTGTCGGCAAATTCGGTATTGCCCGCACCGCCGATGATGTAAAGATTGCTATTGAAGGCCCAGCGCCCCAGATAAATTTCACCGGGGAATAAATTGATGCCCAGGCCCAGATTGTAGTAAATCATTTCCCGTTCATCGTCGTTGAGCAAGCGCACGCCGCCGCTCAGATCTTCGAACGAGGTGGTGCTCAAAGTGGCGGTGGCGAGATTGGCTTCAATAAAAAAATCCTCTGTGATTGCCAAACCCAGGCGCGCGCCGTAGAGGTCGTTGGTGCCGAAATCCTCCACACTGATCACGCCGGCATAAAACCCCACTTCGATATTTTCCGAATCCAGTTTGGCTTCGTCGATGCGCCGGCGTTCCAGATCTGGGCTGATAACGTCATCCAGTACTGTGCGGCTCTGCTGGGCCAAGCTGGTGGCCGAGCAGAGCGTCAGGGATAGAATTAAAAGAGCACGCTGAATCCAGCTTTCCATTCCTCAACCTCTTGATTGTTGTCGCGTGTGGTCAACAGCGTGTGTTGGTTGTATTCCAGGCGGGCGACAACCTTGTGAGTGACATAAAACATGAGCCCCCCGCCGACCGTGAGGGCGTTGTCGTTTTCGTCTTCGGGTTTAACGAGCACGCCGTCGCGAAAGAACTTCATATTGCCTGCGCCCAGGGTAAAAAACGGTGAGGCGCGCCACTGGGGAAACGGCTGATGCACCAGCAGCGCGCTGACCAGCTTGGTGTTGTAGGTGTCGCCAAACGCCTGGGTATATTTGAGTTCGGCGGAAATATTGGGAGTAAAGCGATAGCCGCCAAACACACTGTAGGTGGTCGCGCCTTCCATCTCGCCCGCCATTAAACCCAGCTGCCAAGGGTGTTGGGCTTCGCTCCAGGACGGGGTACGAAAATCCAGCGGATAGCCTTGGGTGTCGTAGAGGTTGATAAGGGCACGGCGCGGCACCCAGCCGGTTTTGCCGTCTTGGGTTTCCACCTTGTACCAATCGGTGCGGGTTTTGATTAGGCGCAGACGCTCGTTTTTTTCCACTGCATGAAAGCGCGCATAGCCGCGGCCGGGCTGTACATATAGCTCGATAAATGGCGATCCCACCAC
>CAYZVN010000155.1:0-1291 GCA_964482025.1 uncultured Saccharophagus sp.
CTGCTGCGCGAAGGTGTGCCCTATCGGGTTTACGGCGGCCAGCGTTTTTACGATCGTTTAGAAATCAAAAACGCCCTCGCCTACTTGCGCCTACTGCTCAACCGCAACGACGACACCGCCTTCGAGCGCACAATCAACACGCCCACCCGAGGCATCGGCAATAAAACCGTCGACACCATTCGCGCCACCGCCCGCGACCAAGGCTGCAGCCTGTTCCGCGCCGCACAGTTGTTGATCCTCAACCAAGTGCTCACCGCTCGTGCGGGCAACGCGGTGCAAGCCTTTTTGCAATTGCTCGACACCTTGGAAGAACGCATCACCGATCAGCCCCTGCATCAGCAAGTGGACTTGGTGATCCGCGACAGCGGCTTGCTGACATTTCACCAAAATGAAAAAGGCGAGCGCGGAGAAACACGGGTGGAAAACCTGCAGGAATTAGTGAACGCCTGCCGCAGTTTTGAAGGTGTCGAAGACGACCGCACACCGCTGGAAGAATTTCTCGACAATGCCGCTTTAGACGCCGGCGATACCCAAGCGGAGGAATACCAAGACGCGGTGCAAATGATGACCCTGCACAGCGCCAAAGGCCTGGAATTTCCCGTGGTGTTTTTGGTGGGTATGGAAGAAAACCTATTTCCTCACCGCATGTCCGCCGACACCAGCGAAGGCTTGGAAGAAGAGCGGCGACTCTGCTACGTGGGCATCACCCGCGCCATGAGCAAACTCACCCTCACCTACGCCGAAAGCCGCCGCCTCTACGGCAACGAAACCTTTAATGCGGTATCGCGTTTTGTGCGCGAAATTCCGCAACATTTAATTCAGGAAGTGCGCCTAAAAAGCACCATCATCCGCCCCACTAATTTTTACTCCTCAGCGACGACACAAACAGAAAGCGATATGCCCTATCGCCTCGGTCAACAAGTCCGCCACCCAACATTTGGCGAAGGCACAATATTGCAATTCGAAGGCCGCGGCCCTTCCAGTCGTGTACAGGTTAATTTTGGTCGAGAGGGGACGAAGTGGCTGGTGGTGCAGTATGCGAAGTTGGAGGGGGTTTGAGGGTTGGGCAGCTACGGGGGCGGCACGCCGTAGCCGCCCTGCATGGCGCCGATTTTTAATTAAGGGGCAGGCCAGCGAAGTGCCAGCAATAAATTTGTCCTATTTCTCTTAAGAACAAACTCCACCCGTTGGATCATTCTTCTGCTAGCGCAAGCGATTATTCTTCCCACCAGCTTTCGGCATCCGCACGCTCACAGCCGCGTGAATCAAAAAAAATCGGCTTCCTCTCAAT
>CAYZVN010000155.1:1391-3340 GCA_964482025.1 uncultured Saccharophagus sp.
GATGCATACAAAGCCACTATTCGTGCCCTATCGCTCGAAAGAAAGCTACGCGGATCCTTTCTATATTTTTCTTCATTCAATAGGACATTATATGGAATAATTGTGTATTAGCGCATCATTGAGCGCTCACCATCAATGCCCAGGTATTTGCAAAGTCTGGCTCAACTTCGGATTGACGATAATGCTCCACATAAACGCCCCTGCCCTGGTCGTTTTTCTTCCATAGCTCCAACGTCATTTCTGTTCCGCCAGAGCCTTCCTCCCCAACCTCCTCGCGATAAAAAATCTGTTGTCCCTTAACTTTTTTTACCTTATTTAGATCATTCGGTTTTTCATCTCGGTACTGCACCACAATTTGATCTGCTTGCCGAATGTTCTCCGGGGATATATGGATAATATAACCCTGATCGGTTTGCTGAATACTGGCAAAAGATCCAGAAAACTTTAGATACAAGCCATTTACATGAGCAAATTCTTTTTCCTGTGTATTTTTTGAGGCACTCATATCACATCCCATCATTAGGCTGAAAATTAATATATAAAATATTTTCATGCTAAATAATCCCAGCAGCTTTGATATCGGTATAGGCTTCATATACGAAGTCACCCCAACCGGGGGACAATCTATCGTCCCATGCGCGAGAAGTGTACTCCGATCCAAGCGCTCGTATATTATCAGACGGCCAATCTTTCGAATGTTTTGTGTACTCAGCCAGTTTGATACCGGGAAATTTTGCCTGCGTATTAGGCAGACTTGATAAAGAAAGCTTTGTTGCTTCGTCAGCCACGTGGCGGATATACCGAGCGACAGCAAATATATTGAATTCGTCTGACGTTAACATTTCAGCTATCGCATGGTGAGAGAGCGCCGCGCTGACTCCTTTAACTTGAAGATCATCAAACAAATGATGTTTTTTAACAGTGGAAATAACGACCTGACCAAGACCAATAGATGTGTTCACCCTCTTTATGCTAACGGCACCAATGTAATCTTTGGCGTCTTCGTTTTTCGATTGATCACGCTGTTCTGCGAGAATAAATCCAGCAATCAGCGCCGGCTCAAGATTGTATTTTTTTCCAGCGATCCTACAGATATCCGCACGTGAAGGCAGCTGTCCACGATAGCTGTGAGGATAGATGGTTATAATTTTTTTGCCTACCAGCACCACACCCTGAGCAAGCCTCTGATCGCGAGTTAAGGTCGACAAGTAAACACCGAGACCTCCCGGGATTGGATTGGAGTATGCAGCCACAGTACTCGGGTCTGCATTTAGCAAACGCCACTGATCCATGTAACCTATGTTCAATGCCTTAGGATCAATACCCGTTGCACCACTTCCACTAAACGGACTGGTCTTGCCGCCCACGCCAACGAGACTTATGGCAGACCGGATTTTCTGTGCTGGAATCTGCACCGGTGATGAAAATAATCCCTCGCGCCTCAAAGCGCGGTGCAGGTAATAGGCTGCATTGAATAATGCCAGATACCGAGTATTCTTTTTTACCGCATCAACGACTAAAGGATAAGCAGACTCCGCCAAGCCGCCCGCTAACACCTGTATCAGAACACCAGGATGATTGCCAGAATCTACCCGATGTAAGAGTTTCGCTAGGTATCCTTCTTTGTGCAGCTCATACATTGTCTGACCAAGATTAGCATCTGCTCGAATCAGTTTAATAATCAAGGTTTCATCATCAAATGACACTAAAAGATCGGTTACTGTGTAGGATAAAAGCTTGATCAACAATTCAGATGTGGGGCTCATAACCTCTCCTTGTTAATGGTGAAATGGCTGGAATTCTGCGGCATGGTATAACATTAAAGAATGCTGCCACAACACAGGCTAGCAGCCCTTCAGCCTCTAAAAGAAGACCACACGCTCGATTGAAGTTTGCCTTTCAGCCAGTCGTATTGGCGAAAAAGATCAAGGGGTCAGAGTACTCGAGAC
>CAYZVN010000156.1:0-3320 GCA_964482025.1 uncultured Saccharophagus sp.
CGTCAGCTGAAAAGCCTACTCATATTCTCTATCTTGCTTGCCATCTAATGCTACTTCGTAGCAGCTACCGCCGGCTACGAATTTACTTTGCCTGAAAATATAAGCTTCGGCCCTACCCGGATTTTTGCGAAAAGTGGTGCCGGAAAACTTCTGTCCCGCTGCAGGAGTGATGAGCGTACTCTAAAAACTGCTCCACCGCTCTAATCGACAATTCTGTTCGCACGCTATGAAATAAATCAAAGCCATGTTGCGCACCGTCCAGCTCCGCGTAGATCACCGGAGCGGAACTAATTGCCTTGGCGGCGGCAACAAAATCCCTCGCGTCTTCCACAAATATCAACGCATCATTAGAGCCGTGAATTGCGAATATCGGTGGCATAGCTGCACGTAAATTAAATTTTGGCGAAGCTTCCCGCCAGTATGGCGCCGGGCTATCCGGCGGCATAACAAATTTACGCAGATAGCGCTCGAGGGATGCACCGGCCCAGCTAGAATTGCTGTTGGTAAAATCATAAGCGCCATACATCAGCACAGCAGCCTGAACACTGGTATCCGCTTCCGCAAAACCCGGCTGCAACGCGGGAGTATTAGCCGTTAATGCCAGCATCGCCGCCAAGTGACCTCCAGCGGAACCGCCCGTAACCGCGACGAAATCGGGGTTTCCGCCGTATCCGGCTATTTCCCGTTTTATCCACGCCAATGCTCTCTTGGCATCAAGCAAACACTCTGGGTATCGATAGCGTGGCGCCAAACGGTAATTAATATCGACGCAGATCCAGCCCCGCTCAGCCATATGATGCAGCAGTGGCAGAGCCTGCTGATGTTTATTTCCCATTATCCAGCCGCCACCGTGAATGTGCAGCAATACGGGTGCTGGTTGTGTCGGCAAAATAGTCGGCCGATAAATATCCAGTTGCAAACGCGGATGGTCCCCATAGCGAATATCGACCAGCCTTTCCACTCCTCGCCGACTATAGGAAAAGGGCTTGAGCCATACTCTGCTCGCGATTGCATTTCTTGCGTGCTGTTGAAATCGTGCCGCCGGAGAAATGGCGCAACCATTAGCAGGATGCGCAGGTGCTGACGGCAAGTCTGCCAACGCAATAAATAAAGATTTCTCTGCTGCAAAAGTGCGCCTATGTGACTTATACCACAGCCAAAGTGAGACGGCTCCGGCGGTTCCAGCAAGCCCTAGTGCCCAAGGCGGTTGTGAAAAGTACAGCAACAACAATGTGCTGCCAGTCAATTGAAGCAACGCAAACGCCCACGGCAGCTCTGCGGGTAAAAGACTCATTGCAAACCAGATCCCGCGGATTCCACCAACCGCGGGTGTACGGTACCAACCGGATATGGCGAGCATCAGAAAGCACAAATTGAATATCAGCAGCACCCTGCGAACCTATATGTCTATGTGGGAATACGTATTCGTGCGCGACCCGCCACTTGGCGCTCAACTTGATCGCCGCACCTCTATGAATGCACCGAGAAAGCGCTGTGACAAAGTTCACTAAATTTCTTATACAAATCGAAATTTATATTATTGTATAACGAATAACGCATATATTTTTGCTCCATATCGGTATGCTGCTCCTCGTTGAGACAGAAAAAATGATCTTCTTAAGCGTTTGTTGGCAGTGCACCGTTTGTTAGCCATAGTGAGATGCAACGCCGCTTAATTAGACACTACATAGTCATCTAACAATAAAAGTCATCTAACAATAAGCGAGAGGCTGCATGAAAAGCGTATATACGGCAAAGCTGGCAATCGCCAGTACTTGCGCATTGGCATTATTGGCTGTCAGTGGTTGCGGAGGCGGCACCCCTTCGGGCTCTTCATCATCCTCCAGCTCGTCCTCATCTAGCTCATCTTCCAGTTCGTCTTCATCCAGTTCGTCGTCCTCCAGCTCTTCATCTTCGAGCAGCTCAGGTGTGATCCACGCATCCTGCCCCGGCAACGCGAGCAACGGTTATCAAAACCGCGCCATCAATTTGCCAGGCAGAATCGAAGGGGAGGATTTTGACCCTGCGGGTTACTCGGATTCGACGAGCAACAACGAAGGCGGCGCCTACCGCATCGATACAGATGTCGACATCAAAGAAATCACTGACGGTTATGCCATAGGTTGGATGACGACAGGCGAATGGTTGGAGTACACCGTCCATGTACCCGAAGACGGAGAGTTCGATGTGACGATTCGGGCAGGCGCGGTTGAGTCCGGCCGAACCCTGCAAGTGGTGCAGTGCGACGAGGTGCTGATTGAAGCTTTCAATGTGCCGCGGGTAAGCGCTTGGGGCGAATTTAAAACCTTGTCCGCCGGGAAAATTCGTTTAACCAAAGGCACCCAGGTCATTCGGGTGAAAGTGGGCGCATCTTCCGACGTCGATTTCGATTGGATGCATATAGGCCCCTATTCGGGCCCGATAGACGAGGTGGGCGCAGGCACTCCTGGCAACTATCCGTTGGGCAATGCCCCCGTGAAAAGCTCCGGCTGCGGCACCGATGGAAGGTCGGCATTGCTCGCTGGCGGACGGTCAGTGAATGGCGGCTTACCGACGTCAACTCAGCTCAGCATCCGCAGCAATAACCAGAACCGCGAATATATTGTCGATATACCTGCGAATTACGACAGTAACAAACCCTATCGATTGTTTTACACCTCGCACTGGATTGGCAGTACCGATGATGCTATAGCCACCGGCGACCACGATATGAGAAATAAAAGCGCAGCAAATTGGAGCTATTACGGCCTGCGTCGCGTATCACTGGCAGCGGGCGAACCCGCCATTTTTGTTGCACCTCAAGCCGACGGGGCAACCTGGCAAGAAAAAGACAATCGCTTCTTATTTAATGACATTTTGCAAAAAGTCAGCAGCAGCCTGTGTATTGATGAATCGCGAGTGTTCGCCACCGGCTTTAGCTTTGGCGGCATGATCACCTACTCGCTGTCGACTACCCATCAAAAGCAAATTCGCGCCGCAGTGGGCATCAGCCCTGCTAACTATAATATCTGGCTTCCAAACCCACTTCCTCGCGATCCTATTGCATGGATGAGCGTGACCGGCATGAGCGATGGCACAACCCCATGGGATGGGGGTAACGGTCGCGGAGCGAAATACGCCGCCGAGCGTCGCGCCCAAGATAACGGCTGTACGGCAGCCACGATTCCAACCTGGAATCAATCCAGTCCATCTCGACATATTTGCTATGACTATCAGGGATGTGAGGAAAATTATCCCGTCAAAGTCTGCACCTATAATGGCGGCCACGACCCGGCACCGTACGATGGAGGCAGCGGCAGTGACGGCTTAAACTCCTGGGT
>CAYZVN010000157.1:0-3196 GCA_964482025.1 uncultured Saccharophagus sp.
GTAGCTTTTCTTCCTTCGCATCAAGATTGAAGTTTCTTTGGCGGTAGTGACCAGCTGCAAACGCCATTTGTTTGGACGTTTTTCCTTGTCTCAGCTTGCTCGCGAGTGATAAAACGGCCTCTAAACCTTACGGTTTTTCCCGCTCTCGGCGCGCTTGCGGGTTTCACTTTGTACATACACCGTATCCGTTGTGGCCATGCTTGCATGGCCCAGATCTTCGGAAACATCTTTTAGGGCCCGGCCGCGTTCGATTTCCATGCTAGCACCGGTGTGCCTCAGCCAATGCGTGGAGGCTTCGCGAAGTTTGCGCGCCGCATCCTCGCCTTGGCGTGTTTTCATCTTAATATAAGCTGCATCGAACACCTCTTGTACCAAGCGGCTGAGATGTCGTGCCGTCATACCGCCTTGGCCACGCAGTTTTTCTACCAGTGGCGATTGCTCGCCGGGGTAGGGCAGAGGGGATAGGCCGCGAAAACTGCGGTAGCGTTTTAAGTAATCTAGATATTGTATCGGCACAGTGACGTCGCGCAATTTTCGTCCTTTGCCAAAAATTTTTAACCACCAGTTTTGGCTTTCATCCTGCCAAAAATGCCCCATGATGGGGGACCAGTCTCGCCGCTCCGCCAATTCGGAAATACGCAAAAATAATGTTTTAAGCGTGGCGATAATAAAAAGGCTGCGCTCGTAATGAGAGTCCTGAGCGGCCATCTCCTGCGCGGTTTCCACGACATATTGCCACTGCTCTTCGGAAAAACGCCGCACCTCTTTTACCTGGGCATCGGCAATAAAATAGCGGCAATCTGTCTTGGCAATTTGCGCGGGGTTGCCGTTGCAGATTTCCTCGTTCATCAAATACTTATAAAACGCCACCAGTGCTGTAAAGGTTGCGGTGAGGGTTTCCTGTGAGGGTTTGTACTTCTTTTTATCGATATTGATATTGGGTTGATTTTTTGGCGTTTTCAGGCGAAATGGCGCCCATAGAGGATTGCTTCGATAAAACCCATCTTGCGGAATAAAGCGATCCGCGTTGGCTAAACTGATCCAGTTGACAGGTGGTTTCCAGCAAAAATCGGCGTATTCGAGCAGCTGCGCTTTGCGCAATTCCGTCACCGGTTTGTCGCAAAATAAAAACACCCAAAGCAGAAAACGCTCTACTTCGTTGCGAAAACGGGTGTAAGTATGCTCGGATTTATTGCGGCCGATATAGCGAAGAAAATCATGCCCCCATTGCCAATGCTGCTGACGCCAGGCCTGCCCGGTTTGCAAAAAAGCCTGCAATTCGGGGTAGTCCTCCAGCGCCATCTGGGTGAGGGCATGGTAGACAGGGTAGAGCGGCTGCGGGGAGGGGATAGACATGCTCTTGCCGCCGTTCCGGGTTATTTGTAGGTCTCACCGTAGAGCTGCTCATCTTGAGCGGCGAGTTGCTCCTGCAGGGTTTGTAGATCGTCGTGCGCAAAGTTGATATGGCCGAGCTTGCGTCCGGGGCGGTCCGTTTTGTTGTACCAGTGAAAGGTACTGTTACCACTGAGCCATGAGGAGCCGGGCTGTCGCGGTTGATGCTTGGCCACATCACGGGAGCCGAGAATATTCACCATGCCTTTTGAGCCTTGCGGCCGAGTATTGCCCAACGGCCAGTCCACAATTGCGCGCAGGTGGTTTTCAAATTGACTGCAAATGCCCGCATCCATCGTCCAGTGGCCGCTGTTGTGCACACGCGGAGCCAGCTCATTCACCAGTAAATCGTCACCGCAAACAAAACACTCCATCGCCAATACCCCGACGTAATTCATTTCCTTAAACAGACGCTCCATATAATCGCGGGCATTGTTTTCGGTTTCGGCGGAGAGCTTTGGCGCGGGCGCTAAAGAGCGAATCAAAATGCCTTTTCGATGTAGGTTTTCGGTCAGCGGATAAAAGGCCGTTTCACCCGATGCGGAGCGCACGCCAATCAGGGATGCTTCACGGTCAAAGCGCACGTGTTGTTCAACAACCCATGGGCCGGTTGGGTTTTCCCGCTCAAAACTTTCCAGGTCGGCTAGGGAATGCAGTTGCCACTGATTTTTGCCGTCGTAACCCGATTCAACCGTCTTGATAAACAACGGCAGGCCAAAGGCCTCGTAAGCTTCGCGAACTTCGCCAAGAGTGCTCGCTACTTTGAAGTTTGCGGTGGGAATGGCCAGGCGGCTGAGCAGTTGTTTTTCACGCGCGCGGTGCTGCGTTTGGTAAACCGCGTCAGGGCCGGGATAAACCTGGGTTAACGGCAACAGGCCGCGGAGAATCCCCACCGGCACGGCTTCTTTTTCTACCGTCACCACTTGGGGACGACCCAGGGCTTCGAACAGTTCGCGAAACGCGGATTCGTCCGGATTATTTAGGAGTCCGCCCAAATCCCAGACGACCTTTTCACCTAAGCCATCAATGCATTGGGTGGATTCGTCCGGCTCAACCAAAAAGCTAAATTGAATGCCCAGGCGCAGCCCATCCAGCGCCATCATGCGGGCGAGCTGACCGCCACCGATTACCGCTATGCGTATCATTCAACCTCCACGGGTACATCGCGGGTTTGTTGAGCGCGCCAATCGCGCAGACGCGCGGCCAAATCTGAGTCATTCAAGGCGAGTATCTGGGTTGCCATCAAACCGGCATTAAAGGCGCCGGCTCCGCCAATTGCCTGAGTGGCAACGGCCACGCCGCGCGGCATCTGCACAATGGACAGAAGACTGTCCATGCCATTCAACGCCTGGCTGGACACAGGTACAGCGACCACCGGCAGCTCCGTCATGGAGGCCGCCATACCCGGTAAATGGGCCGCGCCGCCAGCACCGGCGATAATGACTTTATAACCCGAAGCGGCCGCAGATGTGGCAAACGATACCAAGCGATCCGGCGTTCGATGCGCGGAAACTACCATGGCCCGATAGCCAATATTAAAGTCATCTAAAACCTTGGCTGCTTCACGCATGGTCGGCCAATCCGAGCGCGACCCCATAATAATGGCCACCGGCACATCACCAGAAGAACTGGCAGAACCGCCCAATGAGTGATCTTTGTTGTCCATTCGGTATCCCGTAAGGTTGAAAAGCCGCAATTATGGCGACTCGCGAGGTCGATAGAAACCCTAGCGCGATGTCCGGCAAGCGGAATGCCGGCGTCAAAGAGCGCGGCATTATACATGGAGCTTGCAGCAAATAGGATT
>CAYZVN010000158.1:0-2846 GCA_964482025.1 uncultured Saccharophagus sp.
GATGGCTCCTACACCATTATTCGTCCGCGAACACTCGGCGAAAATGGCTTCCTCCACGCGCCGATTATTTTTGGTCCGGGCACCGGTATGGAGGTGTCGCAGATGAGTAATTTCCTTGAGCGTATCGCCTCTCACGGGTTTGTGATTATTAGTCGCCAACTCAATGGCGGTCCTGGCGATGCGGTAACGCGTCAACGTATGACCAACGGGTTGGATTGGCTCATCGCGCAGAACTCGGTGGCAGGCAGCCCCTTCCAAGGCAAGCTGCTTGTAGATAAAGCGACTGCCATGGGTTATTCCGTCGGCGGCACCGGCTCTATCGAAATTGGCGGCCATCCTGCTATTGCAACCGTTGTTGCGATCCACGGCCACAGCGCCACCGGCGACTTGCATTCTCCGGTGCTGATGCTGGGCGGCACCCAGGACGTGATGAGCGACGGCCGTTCCTGGATGGCGCCGAGCTATGAAGCCTCCCAAGTACAAACTTTTTTTGGCACGGTGCAAGGGGCCAACCACGGTTATATTCAAAGCGTGGTTAACGGCGTGCAAGGCGGTGTGGAAACTCCGGCGATTATCGCCTGGATTCGCTACTGGATTTATAACGATCAAGGCGCGAAACATTATTTCTACGGCGATGATTGCGTAATGTGCGTAGCGCCTTGGACGAATCCGCAGCGGAAAAATTGGCAGTAAAAAGCGGGTTGGTATTCGATCCGCAGAGCAAAAGGCCGCCTTTAATAGACGGCCTTTTTTTCTCAACTATCAATCTCTTCAAAACCCCACTAAACAAACCTCCCCACCAACTCCGCCATCAACCGCACATGCTCATCCCCCGCATTCAGCGCCGGTATATAGCTAAATTCCTTGCCGCCCGTTGCTAAAAATAGCTGTTTATTCTCCTCACCAATTTCCTCAATTGTTTCCAAACAGTCCGCGCTAAATCCAGGGCAGATGACGGCGACTTTTTTTATGCCTTGTTGGGCAAGTTGTTTAAGAACGTCGCTGGTGTCGGGTTTGATCCACTCTTCTTTACCAAATTGCGATTGAAAACTGGTGATGGTGCGGTCTTTTTCCCAACCGAGATTTTCTGTCACCAGGCGGGAGGTTTTCTGGCAGAAGCAGTAGTAGGGGTCTCCGTCGTCGAAGTAACGCTGCGGCATGCCGTGGTAGGAGAGCACGAGCTTTTCCGGTTCGCCGTGAGATTCGATGTGGTTGCGAATGCTCGTCGCGAGCGCCTGAATATAAAGCGGGTGGTCGTGATAGGTGTTGATAAAGTGCAGCTCGGGTGTCCAGCGCCACCGCGTTAATTCCTGGCTGACGGCGTCGAAGGTGGAGCCGACGGTTGCGCCGGCGTACTGCGGGTAGAGCGGCAAAATCACAATGCGGTTAATGCCTTCGTCCTGAAACTCTCGCAGCACTTTACCAATGGCCGGCTCGCCGTAGCGCATGGCCAGTTTGACTTTGGTTTGCCCCGGATGGGTGGCATCAAAGTGAGCTTGCAGTTTGGCCGTTTGCGCTTGGCTGATAGTGAGTAAAGGGGAGCCTTGTTCGGTCCACACGGTGGCGTAGAGTTTGGCGGATTTGGCGGGCCGGACGCGCAGAATAATACCGTGGAGTATCGGCCACCATTTCCATTTGGGTAATTCGATGACTCGAGGATCGGAGAGAAATTCGCGCAGATAGGGCCGTAGGGCTTCGGCGGTAGGCGCTGCTGGTGTACCCAAATTGGTCAGCAATATGCCCAGGCTCGGCGTCGCCCGCTCGTGGATGGTTTTGTCTTGGCCGCGAAAATTCATGGCAACTCACTTTTTAGGAAAGGTTAGTAACGCAACGGCGACATTATGCCAATACCTAGCGGCGACTGTGGCGCATGGTGTCTTGGTTTAACGAGGGCGCAATTTCCAATAGACGCGAATGGCTAAGAGTGCCGCCACCGCAACGCCAAATAACACCGCATCTTGATAGCTGGAGCGGACCTGCAAAAAAACGTGCAGCCAAGCCAATATCGCCACCAGATAAAGGCTGCTGTGCAGGCGACGCCAGTGTTTGCCGAGTCGCCGCATCATGCCTTGAGTGGAGGTGACGCCCAGCAGAATCAGCAGCACCAGTGCCGGCAGGGTAAAGAGAATATAGGGCCGCTTGAGCAACTCCGAGGCAAACAGCGAAGGGTTCATGCCGAGGATAAATACCCAGTAGGCGGTAACGTGCAGCAGGGCGTAAAACAGGGTGAACAGCCCCAACATGCGTCGGTGGGTTTGCAGCCAGCGGAAGTGGAGTCGCGGGAATTTCACTAAGCGCCGCAGCGGTGTGACCGCCAGGGTAAGAAGGAGAAAGTAAAAGGTGTAGTGGCCAGTTTCCAGCACCAAGGTTTTGGCTGGGTCGGCACCCAAACGATTGGCGAAAGTCGCCCAGATCAGCCAAAGCAGCGGCAGGCAAGACAGTAGGAAAATCAGCAGGCGACGCCAGACGGTGGGCATGAATCAGTAGAACTTGCGCAGATCCATGCCGGAATAGAGGCCGGCAACCTGTTCCGCATAGCCGTTAAAGAGAGTGGTGGGAATGATATTGGGCCGCAGCAGACCGCTGGGCAGCCGGCGCTCTTGGGCTTGGCTCCAGCGGGGATGGTCCACCTTGGGGTTCACATTGGCGTAAAAGCCGTATTCGTTCGCCGCTATGGCGCTCCAGCTGGTGTAAGGCTGCTGCTCGGTCAGCTCGATTTTGACGATGGATTTAATACTCTTGAAGCCGTATTTCCATGGCACTACTAAGCGCAGCGGCGCGCCGTTTTGGTTGGGCAGCACTTTGCCGTAAAGTCCCACGGCCATCAGGGTGAGCGGGTGCATGGC
>CAYZVN010000159.1:0-2831 GCA_964482025.1 uncultured Saccharophagus sp.
GGGCCGAAGCGCACCCTGGCACGAAACTCGCTAACAAGTAATCCAAACATCCGCCGCACCAAGCGCCGGAACCTGTCGCAGAGGTCCGTAGTTGCGACACAAAAAAATAACAAAAAACTCGGATGCCCATAATGCGACAAAGCCAAAACCCCCGGTATTTTCCGGTGTTTTTCCCCCATTTCCGCCCGCTGTCCCGGTCCTTGAGGAGCCAGTCGAAGGGGGAAGGGTGGTAACCTCACTCTCTTTTCCTGCAGACAAATAAAGAGGAGCTTCGAGAGTGCCACGCTTGTTACACACCGCCGACTGGCAAATAGGTCGACACTATTTACTGGATCGCTCACGCGGGGGCCGCTTTAGTGAAGAAGACGCCGCGCTCTTAATGGAAGCGCGCTTTACCGTGATAGAGCGCATCGCCAATTTGGCGACGGCAGAAGCGGTGGATGCCGTGCTGGTGGCGGGGGATCTATTCGACGCGCAAACGGTGTCGGACAGAACCATCCACCGCGCCTTCCAGCTCATGGCCGCTTATAAAGGCCCCTGGATTCTTATTCCCGGCAACCACGACGCCGCCCTGGCCGAAAGTGTCTGGAGCCGGGCTAAAAGGCTCGGCGCCATTCCCGCCAATGTGCACCTGCTGCTGGAGCCCAAGGTAAGCCTGTTTACCGAACACAGGCTCGCCATCCTCCCCGCGCCGCTCACCCAGCGGCAGACCTATCACGACCTCACCGAATGGTTTGATGACGCCGAGACGCCCGCAGATTACCTGCGCATCGGCCTTGCCCACGGCAGCGTCGCCGGACAATTGCCGGAATCGGCGGACTCCCCCAATCCCCTTGCGTCGACGCGAGCACAAACCGCCCGCTTGGACTATCTGGCACTGGGAGACTGGCACGGCCTGAAGCAAATTGATGAACGCACCTGGTACAGCGGCACGCCGGAGCAGGATCGCTTTAAAGACAACGGCGCCGGCCAGGTACTGCTGGTCGACATCGAACAGCCAGGCGCGCAGCCGCAAGTAACGCCCCACCGTATCGGCCAACACCAATGGCTGAAGCGGGAATTTACCCTGGCGGTGGAATCGGACCTGGAGAGCCTGTTCGCCGAGCTGCAGCAACTGCCGGCCATGTCCGTGGTGGACCTGACCCTGCGCGGCCAGATAACCCTGCTTAACCACCAGCGCCTGCTCCAGGCACTCACCGCCGAACAAGCGCGCCACCGCAGTTTGCAATACCAGCTGACAGACTTGCGTCTGCAACCCACGGATGACGATATAGCCGCACTCCAGGCGGACGGCTACGTGGGCGAAGTGGTGGAAGCGCTGCGGCAGCAACAGGGCGATGGTGACCGCATCGATAACGAGCAAGCCGACATTGCTCGCGAGGCCCTGGCCATTCTCGCCGATCTCCTAAGCCAGTCCGCGCAGGGGGTGCAGGCATGAAGCTCACCCGCCTCACCGTCAATCAATTCAAACAATTTCGCCAACCCGTCACCCTCGACAATCTCACCGACGGCATCAATCTATTTGTCGGCCCCAACGAATCCGGCAAAAGCACCTTGGTGCGCGCCATTCGCGCCGCCTTTTTCGAGCGCCATAAATCCTCCGGCGTAGCCGATCTACAACCTTGGGACGACTCCGCCGCCGCGCCAGAAGTCGAAGTGGAATTCGAATGGCAAAATCAAACCTGGAAATTGCAAAAACGCTTTTTAAAACGTCAGCGCTGCGATTTATGGATCGGTCAAGAACATATCAGCGGCGATGCCGCCGAAGAAAAACTCGCGCAATTATTGGGCTATGAAATCGCCAGCCGAGGCGCAAGCCGGGCCGAACACTGGGGCATTCCCGGATTATTGTGGGTAGAGCAGGGTAATATTCAGAATATTCACCACTCGGTGGATCACGCCGGCCACCACCTTAAATCCGCGCTCAGCGGCACCCTGGGGGATATCACCAGTACTGGTGGCGACGAATTAATTACCCAAGTGGAAAACCAACGCGCCGCACTGCTCACCAAAACCGGTCAGCCCACTGGTCAACTGAAAAAAATTCAACAAGAATGCGACCACCAAGAAAATGAGCTGGCAGAGCTGGAAGACAAAGTTCAGCGCTATCACACCAGCGTCGACAGGCTCGGCCAACTGCTGCAACAGCGCGACCAGATCGACAGCCAAAAACCCTGGTTGCCGTATCGCGCCAAAGCCAAAGAGGCGGAAGCTGCCCTGGCTGCCGTACAAGCGTTACAAAATGAACAGCAGCGGGACCAACAAGCGCTAAAAAGCTGCCAAAGCAATTTGGAGTTCTGCCAACAACAATTGCGGGATTTTGAACAGCGCGCACAGCAGTTGAATCAACGCGAAGCGGAAAAAGCAAAAGCCGCCCGCGCCTTGGCGGAATGCCAGCAACTTACCGCGCAACTACAACAGCGCCGCCAACAGGCCGAACAGGAATTTCAGAAAGCCAAAGAAGCATTAAAAGCCGCCCGCGAACAAATGCATCGCCGCAACCGGCAGCGCGAGCACGACATACTGACCCAGCAGCTCGACCAATTGCAAACAAACCATAAAGCCGCAGCTGAACTGCAAACCGCATTGCAAAGCCTACGGGCGCAACTACAAGCTCAGGCAGTGGATGAAAAGCAGCTCGCACGCCTGAAAACCCTGCATACGCAGCTCAACGAAATTGAAATTCGCGAACAGGCCATTGCCACCCGTTTGCACTACGACCTGCAACCCGGAAAATCCATTCAGATAGACCATCAAACCATTAATGGCAGCGGCGAACAGCTGCTATTAAAAAGCACGCCGATCAGCATTCCCGGTGTGGGAACATTGCG
>CAYZVN010000160.1:0-2805 GCA_964482025.1 uncultured Saccharophagus sp.
CGAGTCCTCGGCGAAATCTGGGCAGAGAGACGTCAATATATGTGCAAAGGAAGCAAGACGAGCCGATTCTTCGCAGGCTTCTTGTAAAACTGTTGCTTTAAAAATCACGCGATCTCCAGAATACAGGGTGATCAATCTTGATGACCCACCGACAGAATCCGGCGGGTCATCGGTCTGTGTCAGCGATTGAGCGGGCAGTTCCAATGCATCCTTCGCCAGCTTCTCCCAAATATCTGGTTCGATTATGCAATGCTTTTCAAGAATAATTTCCCCGTAAGTATGAGCCACTATATAGCAGTGGCTTGGAGTTACCGTGATTTTATAACTCCTATGATAGGGAGGGGGAATGGCAGCATCGTTATATTCGTATAGGATTTTGGTAACGTTTCGAGACATGGCTTTTCATACCCAAATATCTTTATCTAAATACGCGCATGCAATTGCATGATTGCCGATGAACACGTGGCTTGTGATGGACGCCATCATAAGCCACGTTGCGACTCGGGCACGCTTCACTAGAGCCTATTATTTAGCTACCGCAGTTTTGGCAAAGTACTTTTTGAAAGTAGAAGCTTTCATTGCAAAAATACCATTGGTATTTAAAGGTACAACTGCATTGTAGGAAATATGATGGGCTGACCAATTTCCGGAACGGGTATCGAGGGTGGCGTGGTGAGTACCCCAGGGATTTCGCAGAACAATGTATTGCTCATTGTTGTGATAGTCCCAGCCCAATACGGAGTAGGCATGGTTCGCCACCACACGTGCGCTCTGATAGTTGGTTCCAGAAGGTTGGCTGGAGTACGTCCACGCTACCATTGGATTCACGGTGCGCTTGCTCAGTGAGTTGGCGCGAACAAAAGACCACAAATCAGCGGCGGTGGTACTCGCATTGGCTTTGTAGGTTCTGTTTCCGCTAATCAGCTGGGCACAAGCCAAAGCGGGATCTCCACCGGAAATGGCGGGGTAGTTCGGAAAATCGGTAAGGTTATTCGTTCGCCACTTAGCATACGCTTTTTCCATAACGGCTGGCCAAATTTCTGTCGCGTCCAGCGACCGAGCATAAACCCAATTGCGAGTGGTTTTGGTAACCGGAACATTTTCCGATACCTCTACCGATTGGGCGGCGCCGGTTCCGTTGGGGTAAAAGTTGACTTTATGGATCGGGCTGTCTTCGTTGCCCCACCCGGAGGGCCTGGCCATGTTGACAATGGTATAAGGTCTCGCCCATGCAACAGAGGAAAGTGCAGCGATAAAGTAGCAGTCCCCAAGCGCCCCTTGGATAGGGTCATTTACCTCCGCGATATCCTCAAAATAATCGCCTTTGTCGTACCACTCTTTATCTGCTGGATTCCAAGCTACGGCGGACTCAGTTCGGGCAATGGCTGTCGAAAGTAACAGCTCGTCCAGCTTGTCGTTAGCAGGTGTCCTCAAGCGCAAATTGCCAATGGCTCTTTCCGCCTTTATCTGCGGTTGGCGGTCCGACAAAAAGCTTCTGAGGCGGCTTTGAGCATCTTTATCGCCAAGGACCGCCACTTTTTCATCGAGATCGATTTTGATATTGGGGTTGAGGATTGGATTTTTTATGTCAAATATGGCCTCTTCCTTGATATTGAGTATTTCCGAGAGAAGTTTTTCCGGTTCAGTGACCGAGTTCCATTGAATATTTCTTTTGGCTACAAGTTCGCCGAGGGCATAGGGGTTGATTACACCGACTGTATCGTTCATTGCTTACTCCTTTCCTTGTTAATCAAAAAATGTTCCAGATAGCGGATGATTGGCCGAAACCGTACTGATCACTGTCGGCATCAAACGCATACCTAATGTAGTTGGACGCCGAATAGTTCTCTGTGAATTATTCACATGGGTTGATGATAAAATTCACCAAAGGCAGCGCACCAAAACTATTTGCGCCAAAATCAACAACACTATTGAATCTGCCACATTCAACCAGTAAGCGCACCACGCAGCTGTTGATAGGCATCGTGGCGTTTTGTGTTTCAAACATTTTCGAGGGCGTTATCGAGAGGTTTTTCAACGCGATTAATTTCGCTGTTGGTAATTTCGTCGAAGTTGGTTCCTCTTGGAACCTGTCGTCGGATCAGCCCATTGATTTGTTCGACTGAACCTTTCTCCCAGCTGTGGTAGGGTTCGCAGAAGTAGGATGTACGCTGCTATACGTTGTTCACTTTCTCATGTAGGACACTCTCCGCGCCGTTGTCATAGGTAATACGTTTAACAAGTTTAATAGGGTGGTTGTGTAAGCGACGAATAAGAACTTTTGCGGTTTGCTCGGCGGTCTTGCGTGAGAGTCGCGAGATGTTGGACAGTCGACTCATCCACTACATTTAATCCAGGTTTATGCCGTAATTGCCCCCATTTTCAATACTTTGGTGAAGTCTAGATGCATGCACTAATCCCATTGCTGTTGGGTATTCCCAACAGAGTCTGTTGCACAGTATCTTCCGGGATGGTTTTCTTTGTCGCGCATCCAGGGTTTCTCGGCGCCTCGTGATGAAATCAACCACCCCAGCGCACCCTGGCATGAAAATCGCTAGCTTATGATCAAGTTGCGGCGCGTCGGTGCGCCCGACACCTCGCAGATGTCTGCTGTTGCGATGGTCAAATTCACGGTTGCTCCCGCTGGAGATGACATTTATGCCCCTCTCCGGAGGAGGGGGATGGTAAAAACCGCGCAGTTGGGATCACTCGTTAGGCTTTTCGTTATACGGAAAGAGCAGGCCGATTATGCTTTTTTGCGCTGCGCGTTTGGGCTACCATCAATTCTTTCCAATCACGTTGTGC
>CAYZVN010000161.1:0-2513 GCA_964482025.1 uncultured Saccharophagus sp.
CTAATCCTCAGCCGCTGGCTGAGGGTTGCAGAAGCGTTCAACTGCCCGCTGGCTGAATTCGCGTTCTTGTTGGATTTCCTCTTCGGATAGATCTCTTACAGTGCCGTCACGGCCTTCCATTTGAATCCGGCCGCCGCGCTGCAGGACGGCGAGTCGCTCGCGCTCTGATTGGCAGCGGACGGCATCTGGGTTTGGCGCGGTTTCGCTGGTTTCTTCCACTGCGTCTTGGCGGGGGTTGGCCAGGCTGGGGGAGCGTTTGGTGGTGACTCTTTCCGCGTTGACTCCATGGGGCGGCTTGTCGGTGTAGTGGATGACGCCGCGCGAATCGGTCCAGCGGTAAAGATCCGCAGCACTTGCGCCTAGGGCGCTCAATAGCAACATGCCGGCAGCGGCACCTATGATGTATTGGTACAGGGTTGCTCTGGAATGTTTTGCGGTCTTCATGTGATTACCTTTACTGATTATTATTCCGCTGACCGACAGCGGCTTAGGCGTGTGATAAAACGTCCACAGATGCGCAAAGTATAGCGCTGCTTGGCGGGTTGGTTTGTGTTGTGCTCTACAGCCGCAACCAATCCAAGGGCGGATAAGCACCGCCGGATGCGCAACTTGCAAAGCTCGCGTTTGGCCTCGATATGCGTTGGAGTGTATACAAGTCAAAAATGCTCGTCGAGGCGGCGTTCCTAAGCTTCCGCGCGCGCTAAGCTTGACATTGACGGGTTAGTAGAGAAAATGAGCTATTCGCCAGATGGCTGGTAGACTACGCCCGATCGACCTCGGTGCGGCTATTCTGCTCAGCGGCAAATCAACCTTTTGCCCGACCATCCTGAAGTGCGGGGGGCGCATACCCGAGCAGCCCCACTCAATACGTATTCTCAGCTCCAACAGGGTGTTGCCAGCTTTATAAAGGCGGCGCTATTGAGTTAACTTCAACACATTCGCAATTTTCTCGGTTCAGACTCCGGGTTTGATCGCCTGGATGTTTTGCTGTTTCGGCGGTTAGAACTGATTGATCCATTAACCTGACAACAGAGGACAGTAACAGTGGAATTACTTTCCGGCGGTGACATGCTGCTACGCGCCCTGGCGGATGAAGGTGTTGAATGCATTTTCGGCTACCCGGGTGGCGCGGCATTGCATATCTACGACGCTTTATTTCGCCAGCAAAAGGTCAAGCATGTTTTGGTAAGACACGAACAGGCTGCCACCCACGCCGCAGATGGCTATGCGCGCTCGACTGGGCGCACTGGGGTGGTACTGGTGACGTCCGGTCCGGGCGCCACCAACGCCGTCACTGGCATCGCGACGGCCTATATGGACTCCATTCCGATGGTGGTGATCTCCGGTCAGGTGCCCTCCGATAAGATTGGCGAAGACGCCTTCCAGGAAACCGATATGGTGGGCATCTCGCGTCCCATCGTGAAGCACAGCTTTTTGGTCAAGGACGCGCGCGACATTCCGACGATTGTTAAAAAGGCGTTTTATATCGCCTCTACCGGTCGGCCCGGTCCCGTTGTGATCGATATTCCCAAAGACATCACCAATCCTGCGGATAAATACGAGTATCACTACCCCGAGCGGGTGAGAATGCGCTCTTATACCCCAGCTCAGCGCGGCCATGCAGGGCAAATTAAAAAAGCGGTGCAGTTATTGCTGTCCGCCAAGCGACCAATCATTTATGCAGGTGGCGGGGTAATTCTCGGTAATGCGTGCCAACAATTGACGGACTTAGCACGCCGCCTCGACGCACCCGTGACCAATACCTTGATGGGACTAGGTGCGTATCCGGGCACCGATCGCCAATTTGTCGGTATGTTGGGGATGCACGGCTTTGTGGAAGCGAATTTCGCTATGCATCACGCAGATGTCATTCTGGCTGTGGGCGCACGCTTCGATGATCGAGTGACCAATACGCCGGGCAAGTTTTGTCCCAGTGCCAAAATCATCCATGTTGATATAGATCCTGCCGCCATTTCCAAAACCGTGGTTGCCGATGTTCCCATCGTCGGCCCGGTGGATAGCGTTCTTAACGAGATGCTGGAAATTCTCGCCTCCACTGAGGAAAGGCAAGATGGCAAGGCGCTTGAAGAGTGGTGGCGGCAGATCAACGAGTGGCGCGAACGCTACGGTATTTTGGTGAAGCCGCGCTACCGTACCGATGGCGACATGATCATGCCCGAGGAGGTGATTTCCACACTGTTTGAAGTCACCAAAGGCGATGCTTATGTAACCTCAGATGTGGGCCAGCACCAGATGTTCGCGGCCCAGTACTACCCCTTCGACAAGCCGCGTCGGTGGATCAACTCCGGTGGCCTCGGCACCATGGGGTTTGGGCTGCCCGCCGCCATGGGAGTGCAATATGTCCACCGCGACGCAACGGTGGCTTGCGTGACCGGTGAAGGCAGCATTCAGATGTGCATTCAGGAACTGTCCACCTGTAAGCAATACCATCTGCCGGTCAAGATTATTTGCCTCAACAACCAAGCGTTGGGAATGGTAAAGCAGTGGCAGGA
>CAYZVN010000162.1:0-2502 GCA_964482025.1 uncultured Saccharophagus sp.
TGTACGGCGGAGTCTCGTTATTAAATTGTGGGTTTTAGGTTTTAAATGATCGAAACAATCAAACAAGAATGGTTTTCTAATATCCGCGGTGACCTGCTGGCCGGTACCGTTGTGGCTTTGGCGTTGATCCCCGAAGCCATTGCCTTTTCCATTATTGCGGGCGTCGACCCCAAGGTCGGCTTATATGCCTCGTTCTGTATTGCCGTGATCATCGCCATAGTCGGTGGACGGCCGGGCATGATCAGTGCTGCAACCGGCGCTATGGCGCTGTTGATGGTGACACTGGTCAAGCAACATGGGCTCGAATACTTATTGGCCGCTACGTTGTTAACTGGCGTGATTCAGATCGCTGCGGGGTTTTTGAAGCTGGGTAGTTTGATGCGCTTTGTCTCTCGCTCAGTGGTTACCGGTTTCGTCAACGCCTTAGCCATTCTCATTTTTATGGCGCAGTTGCCAGAGTTAACCAATGTGACTTGGCACGTTTACGCCATGACAGCGGCTGGGCTTGCGATTATTTATCTCTTTCCGCTGTTGCCGCGTATCGGCAAAACCGTGCCCTCTCCTTTGGTCTGCATTATTACGCTTACGATTGTCGCCATCGCCTTTGGCTTGGATATTCGAACCGTCGGCCATATGGGAGAGCTGCCCGATACCCTGCCGGTTTTTCTGTGGCCAGATGTTCCACTTAATCTGACGACCTTGCAGATTATTTTCCCCTATTCTGTTGGCTTGGCTGTTGTGGGGCTACTTGAATCCATGATGACGGCGACCATTGTGGACGACTTAACGGACACCAAAAGCGACAAAAACCGTGAGTGTAAGGGCCAAGGCATTGCCAATATCGGTGCCGGCCTTATGGGGGGAATGGCCGGCTGCGCCATGATTGGCCAGTCGATTATTAACGTCAAATCCGGTGGCAGAGGAAGGTTGTCGACCTTTACTGCGGGTGCTTTGCTGCTCATTATGGTGGTATTTCTTGGCGACTGGATTAAGCAGATCCCTATGGCCGCCCTAGTGGCGGTTATGATTATGGTGTCCATAGGGACTTTTTCGTGGGAGTCCATTCGGAATTTGAAGAAGCACCCGCTCTCCACCAATATTGTGATGATCTCGACCGTAGCGGTCGTGGTTGCCACACATAATCTCGCCATAGGCGTGCTTGTGGGCGTTTTGCTTGCGGCCTTGTTTTTCGCCAACAAAATTGGCCGTTTTATGGTGGTTAAGACGGAAAAGCCTGAAGAGAACCACAGCTATTACAAGGTGGTAGGACAAGTATTTTTTGCGTCTGCCGATCATTTTGTGGATTCATTTGATCTTAAAGAGGTTGTGGATCAGGTTACCATCGATTTGCACCAGGCCCATTTTTGGGATATCACGGCGGTGGCCGCCCTGGATAAAGTGGTCATTAAATTCCGTCGCAATGGTGCCAGTGTCGAGGTGATTGGTATGAATGAGGCGACGCGCACGGTTGTGGATAAATTTGGTGTTTATGACAAACCTGAGGAAGTTGAAAAGCTGATGGCGGGCCACTCATAAGGGGAAAGAATCAATGACGAAACATCGAATTACCGCGTGTATAGACGGCTCCGCTATTTCAACGGCCGTATGTGACACCTCCGCCTGGGCGAGCCACGTTTTAGCGGCGCCACTGACGCTCTTGCACGTTCTGGAGAAGGTGCACTCACCCATTAAAGATGACTTATCCGGCGCTATAGGCGTTGATAGCTGGATGCATTTGCTAGACGAATTGACGGAGCTGGATGAAAAGCGCAACCGACTGGCGATTGAGCAAGGCAAGCATATTCTGGAGGCTGCCCGGCAACGAACGGAGGAGCAAGGCGCTAAGGATGTGACCGTGGAGCAGCGCCACGACAAGTTGTTAAGTGCGCTTTTGGCGTGCGAAGAGCAAACGCGCTTGTTTGTGATAGGACGGCTTGGCGCAAGTCATGAGCCCGATAAACAAGCCATCGGCTCCCATATTGAGAGTGTGGTGCGAGCCATAAATACGCCGATCTTAATGACCACCGATAAATTTTCGGCGCCGCATAATTACATGCTCGCGTACGACGGCAGCGATACCGCCAACAAGGCCATAGAGCGAATCGCTAATAGCCCCCTACTTTCTAAGCTTCCCGGTCATATCGTGATGGTGGGCAAAGAGACAGCTGACAACCAGAAGAGCCTTGAAAAAGCTCGCGAAATTTTGGCTGGCAGCGGCCATCAGGTTCAACCGCATTTAATTCAAGGGGATGTTCACACCAGTTTAATGGCGTTCCAGGAGCGTTTTAGGATTGAAATGAATGTCATGGGCGCCTACGGCCATTCCCGTATCAGAGAGTTTTTTGTCGGCAGCAATACCACAAAAATGCTGAGCACCAGCAAAGTGCCGGTTCTCATTCTCCGATAACCTCTTTTCGGGGCCTTGCGCCCCTCTCCCCCCCCTCCCCCGGCTCTTGAGCCACGCGTGATAAATCGGCGATCTGGGTATTGAAAAATACCTCA
>CAYZVN010000163.1:0-2455 GCA_964482025.1 uncultured Saccharophagus sp.
AATATGAGCAAGAGTGGATTTCTGAGCTGCCTACGCGGCGGCGAAGGTGTTTCTCCACCTTACCCCATTTCTATCACCGCTTGTGCCAACCGCGCCAATGCCCGCTGGGATTGACTATTCCAAGGAATCGCACAATTGATGCGGATATAAGACGTGTAATCCTGATGATTGAGCGAAAAAACCGCACCAGAAGCGATGCTGACATTTTTTTCCAGCGCTTTTGCCTGCAGTAAGCGTGAATCTACCTTGCCTGGCAGCTGCACCCACAAAATAAATCCGCCAGCCGGCCTGCTCACTCGTGTTCCTACAGGAAATGATTTGAGAATCGCGTGGGTATACTGCGAAATTAAAGTGTGATATTCACGGCGAATTTTGCGCAAATGGCGCTCATAGTGGCCGGACTTTAAATACAATGTTAAAGCGTCTTCGGCCAGCGCCGACACCCCCGATGCCCGTGCCGCCTTATGCAAAGTAATGGTGGAAGCATGCAACCGGGAGCACGCATACCCCACCCGCAACGCGGGGCTGATAGTTTTGGAAAAAGAACCACATAAGATGACGGTATCCTTTTCATCAAATGCCTTTAACGGCGGTGGACGGCTGCCGTCGAAGGCTAAATCACCATAAATATCATCTTCAATAATGGTTAAAGCATAATCCTCAGCCATTTTAACCAGCGCTTTTTTATGCGCATCAGAAACCACTGTTCCCAATGGATTAGCAAAATTCGCCACGGTTACCAGCGCTTTGATTTTTCCGCCGGACTTTTCCCAAGCGTGACGCAAACGCTCCGGCGTCAACCCTTCTTCGGGGTCCAGAGGAATTTCCAAAATCGTATAACCCAGCGAACGCACCAATTGCAAAATACCGAAGTAACCCGGTGTCTCAACCGCCACAACATCGCCTTTAGTGGCGACGGCGCTAAGCGCTAGACCTATGGCGTCGATAGCACCACTGGTGGTCACCAAGGCATCCGCTGTCAACTTAACCCCGTAAGCACTGTAGCGTTTAACCAATACTCCACGCAGATCTTCCGCACCTGGAGGAAAGCGATATTCCGAAACTGTCGCCGGCTCATCGCGCAGTACCTGAGCGATACAGCGATTGACCGCCTTCAATGGAAAAAACTGTGGCAACGGTGTCGCTGTACCAAACGGAAAAATATGTGGGTTATAGGTTGCCTGACGCAGAGCGGCAATCAAATCATCGGTACTCAGGCTCACGGGCTTTACAAAATTCGGTGCCGACTTGGCAATATCCAGCAGAGGAACCTGTAGAGGCGCCACATAAAACCCGAAGCGCTCACGTGCCTCAATTAGGTTTCGCTCTTTTAATAATTCGTAAGCTTCCACCACAGTTGCTGGGCTGGCTTTTTCCCGTCTTGCCATTTCCCTAACAGATGGCAGCTTATCCCCCGGCGGGAAAATACCCTTGGTAATAGCCTCTTCAATTTTGGTTGCTAACTGCTCGTATCGGTTCATACCGTTTTGCCATCTGTATTGGTTTGTTTTTATCTTATCTGTACCTGTATCGCACCACCAGATCTCTCTATGCTGTTCGCTACTCATCAAACAACACGACCCTTTGTACGAAAGACCATGAACATTCTGCTCGCAATTTTTTGCGTTATTCTCTTTAGCCTGACCGTACCCCTTACGCGAATCGCCGCACTCGAACTGGCTCCAGAATTTGTGACTTTATTGCGCTTACTAGGTGGCGGTGCAATGTGCTTATTATTGATCTGCCTAGACCCTTGGCGCCCACCGCGCTACATCTGGCGACCACTGATCCTCACCTCGTTATGCTCCGTCATCGGCTTTGCTGCCCTTATGGCATTTGCCCTGCACCAGGTTCCCAGCAGCCACGGCGCCATCGCACTGGCCGCCCTGCCCGCCGTCACCGCCGCTTATGCCTCCCTACGCGACCGTCATAATCCGGGCCTTATTTTTTGGTTGTTCGCAATAGCTGGCACTGTATTAAGTGGTATGTTCTTTTTCACATCTACCGTCACCCACGTATCACAAGGCGATTTTTTGCTCGGCCTCGCGGTATGTACCGCAGCACTGGGTTATGTAGAAGGTGGACGCCTCAGCCGCGTCCACGGTGGGCGAAGAGTGATGAGCTGGGCCATTGTGATCAACCTGCCGCTGACCTTGATAATCCTGGGGGTTTTATTACTGTCGGAACGGGGGTCAGACTATTGGATACAAATCAAAAACCTTAGCCACGCGGCCACCTTGTCCCTGGTTTACCTAGCGCTTATCAGCCAATCCATCGGCATGTTCCTGTGGTATCACGCACTCGCCAAAGGCCCCATGGAAAAAGTCGCCATGACACAACTGCTGCAACCCTTTTTTACTTTGCTGGCGGCCATTATCGTATTAAACGAATCGGTGAGTTCAGCGGCTTGGTGGATCGCAATATTGGTTAGCGCCTGCGTGTTTGGAGCAAATCG
>CAYZVN010000164.1:0-2383 GCA_964482025.1 uncultured Saccharophagus sp.
ACTACCTGCGGCCGGCGTTGGCGGTTATGCTATTTTTTGCCGGGACTAAGTTGGTTTTTTGAATTTGTTTCGTTGATGACCGGGCGGGTGTTGACGTTACCCTCAACCGCGCTTAGGCTAGCCCCCTTCTTGGACTGCTTATTCACGCTTCAGTAAGGGACTCACGATGCCTGAGATATTTTTTCCGTCGCAAAACATTTCCTCTCAACAAATTTTTGGCAAGGATGCACCTCTAATCAACATCCTCGCCCAAAACAATGCGTTTTCTTGTAATGAACTCACGGCGAATATGCCGTACTGCCTTGCCGAGATGAGCTCTCCCGAAAGCAAAATCATTACTCAGACCTTGGGTAATATTCCGGAAGCTTCTCGACAAAATTTAATGTGTACCATTGATACCTTCGGCGACTTCACTGCGACGCTGGCCGCTTTTTACGACAACAATCTCAAGTTTATCGACCTCCAAACTGCTGGTAGTTTGCTTGGTGCGGGTGCAACCGCGAGCGAGGTTCGCCTAAATGGCTTTCAAAAAGCACTGATCGCCTATCAGGATGCGCTTGTTGCGTTGAACAATCATAAAGGTGTCGGTCGCGGCCCAAGCGCCGCCAGGATTGAGAAAAAAAACAGAGTTCGTTTGGCCTATGGTGAACTGCAAAAGAAATATCAAACAGAGCTCAAAAAAATTGCCTCGCCCAACAGCCTGGGCAAAAACCGGGGTAATGCCCTAGCTGGTGCAGAAAGGGGCATCACTTTGGCTCAGCGGCGAGGAAGAGGAATAAATGTCGCTTCCAACACACAAGCGTTACAGATAGCGCGTATGGCAAAGGGTGTTTCTTATGCGGGCAAAGGGCTGGTAGCTCTTGATGCTGGGTTACGAGTTCATGGTGTGAACAAAGTGCATGAACATGGCGGTAATTGGCAGAGGGAGGCCACAATTCAGGCAACGGGCTTTGGACTGGGGGGCGCAGCCGGATTATATGCCGGCTCAAAAGTTATTGCTGGCCTAACGATGATTGGACTAGGTCTGACACCGTTCGGTTGGGTGGTCATGATTGGTGCCGGGTTGACTGTTGGGTTTGGTGCCGCCTATGTGTTTGATACGGGCGGCAAAAACTTAGCTGCAAGGCTATGGGATAGGTAATCAATGCAATACGTAGCTGAGCCAATGAGTGATTGGTTCTTCTGGTTTTTTCTTATTGGAGCGTTCTGTACCAGTTTTGCTTGGTTAGCTTTTGCGCGTTTGTCAATGGCCCGTATTAAGCAGCAGCTGAAAACAGAGGGTATCGCCGATCCAGTGAGTTGGGACGGCATTAGTGGTGGAATCGTTTTCTTTGCCCATGCGATCGCGTTGCCTGAGCGCTTCGCGCTCAAAATTAATCGATTGATTGACGTGAAGCTTGTCCGATCACATGCGCACAGCAAAGATCAGCTATTGGCGTCATTGTTCTTACTTTCGGCAGATACGTGGATTGGAGTTTCGTTAATCGCAATGGCCTTTGGTTGGGACTAGTCATTTGTCACTTAGCAAAAGATGGTGTCGGAAGCTATTCTGAAAGCCTCGCGCCCAGGACGGGCGCGGGGCAGTCCCCATGGACGGGTTTACGACGATTTCAGAATAGCTTCCGGCATTGGCCCGCACCCCCTCCAAGAAATTCAGATTAATCTCACATCACCCGCATTCCAGGCTCCGCCCCTTCATCCGGCGCCAGCAAAAACAGATCTTTTCCACCCGGCCCTGCTGCCAGCACCATGCCTTCCGACATACCAAATTTCATTTTGCGCGGTTTGAGGTTGGCGACCATGACGGTGTGTTTACCGACGAGTGTGGTGGGATCGTAGGCGCTTTTGATACCGGCGAAGACGTTGCGTGTTTCGCCTCCGAGATCCAGAGTAAGCTGCAGCAATTTGTCGGCACCGACGACGGCTTCAGCGGCGATAATTTTGGCGATGCGCAGATCCACTTTGGCAAAATCGGCATATTCAATTTCTGGCGCGAGAGGATCTTTTGCCAACCAACCGGTGGGGGTGGTCGCCGGGGGAGGGGCTTCATTTTTGCTGGCTTCGATCATCTGATTCACCTTATCCAATTCCACGCGTTGCATCAGCGGCTTAAACGCATTGATTTTGTGGCCGCCCAAAAACACAGTGGCATTGCCCCAGGTTAATTCGGTGTCGAGAAATTCTTCGGCCGCCGCGGCAGTTTTTGGCAGCACCGGTTTTAGCCAAGTCATCAACGCGGTAAACATATTGATACCGAGGGTGCAGACGGAGAGCACTGCTTTTTCGCGACCCGGTTCTTTTGCCATGCTCCAGGGTGCTTGTGCAGCGATATATTCATTGGCCGCATCGGCGAGCGCCATTATGTCGCGCATGGCTCGGCCGA
>CAYZVN010000165.1:0-2371 GCA_964482025.1 uncultured Saccharophagus sp.
ACTGCTATAACTAAACAGAGCACTGGCCCCTGTTTTTATGCTGTAGCACGCCTGACGACTTTGCCATTCGACTGAGAGTGGCGGTTTAGCTCGTGCCGGGCGGCTGCTACTTTGAGGCCAAATGCGGGCGGACCATGAACTATATTTTTCGGCTCATAAGTTTTATCACGCGGCGGATATGGGAAAAATAGTCACTAACCGAGCCGCCTCGTGCCGATACTATCAGCGCTTGAGTTGGAGGTGGTGGAGGGTTTTTGTCGTATGCGTCCTGCTGGTGCTCGCCTGTCGAGAAGCCGTGGCCGCCGTCAATGTCGAGGCATCCATTCAGCGGCTCGATCTTAATGATCGCGTCCATTATCTCAAGGATAGCCAAGGCACATTAGATCTGACCTACGTGCAACAAACGGAAGAAGGGTGGCAACGGAATTCGGATGGGGTTTTCAACAAAGGCTTTAGTGGTTCCGTTTGGTGGCTTAAGCTTGAGCTTCGCAATCCGGAACCCCAGCACCTGGAGCGCCTGCTGGAAATTGCCTACCCGCTTCTCGACCAAGTGGATGTCTACCTAGTCCAAGAAGAAAGCCTGCTACAAACTTACCAGACTGGTTATAGCCGTCCATTTTACAGTCGTCCGTTAGTCAGCCGTGTTTTTATATTTCCTATTGATCTGCCACCTCAAGCGGATTTGAGCGTTTTTATCAGAGTCCAAACCGCCTCGGCGGTACAGGTGCCGCTAACCCTATGGCAAAAGCAGGCGTTTTCCCGTTATGAGGTGAGCAATAACTTGCTGCAAGGCTTGTATTTCGGCGGTATTTTTACACTATTGATATACAACCTACTGGTCTTTTTTGTGTTGCGCGATCGAAGCTATTTGTATTACGTGGGCTTTGTTGCATCTGCGCCACTGTTTTTCCTCGGACTGAATGGCCTTGGCTATCGTTATTTGTGGCCGGAATACACCAGCTTTAACAGGTTGGCAATCCCAATTTTCCTCTCTTCATTAGTGATCTTTGGCGCTTTGTTTACTCGCAAGTTTCTCGAATTAAGCCGGTTTTCGAAATTGATGGATCGGATCATCATGAGCTTTGCCGTTATTGGCGCGGCAGTTTTGGGGATGGCTTTCTTTTTACCCTATCAGACGACTATTCCACTGCTGGCTCTAATCGTTATTTTCGCGTGTTTCGCGGATATTGCGGCAGGTCTATTCGCTTGGCATCGGCAGGTTGCGTCGGCGAGATTTTATGTGCTTGCCTGGACGGTTTTCTTACTGGGCAGCATTATTTTCGCTTTCAATAAATTGAATATCCTGCCCGCCAATGCGTTTACCGAAAATGCCGTTCAGGTCGGCTCTATTCTGGAGGCAATTTTGCTGTCATTTGCCTTGGCGGATCGAATCAATTTTGAGCGTCGCTTACGCTTCGAGGCGCAGGAGGAAAATCTGCAGGCGCAGATGCGCACCAATGAAATATTGGAGCTGCGCGTTGCGGAACGCACGCGTGAGCTCGCCGAGTTGAATCGGAAGCTGGAGGAGTTGAGTTATACGGACCAACTGACGCAACTACCCAACAGACGTTTTTTGGAGGATGCGGTTGCCAAAGAGTGGCAGCGATGTGTGCGTAAAGAGGCGGATTTCTCGGTTCTGATGCTAGATATCGATCATTTCAAGCGGGTCAATGATCTCTACGGTCATGAGATCGGCGATTATTGTTTGCAGCAAGTAGGCCTTCAACTGCGTGAATCCCTGCGGTTCGCTACGGACATAGTGGCGCGCTATGGTGGTGAGGAGTTCTGTGTGGTACTACCGGAGACGGACAGCGCGGGTGCCACTCAGGTTGCCCAACGCATTTTGACGACACTGAGCCGAACACCTTTGCACACCGATAATGGTGATTTCAGCATCACAGTCAGTATTGGTATTAGCAGCGTGAAATCCCATCAAAATATCGTGCTGCGTACATTATTCACCCAAGCCGACGCTGCGCTCTATGCGGCGAAATCACAAGGGCGCAATCGCGCAGTCTTCTTTGGCGCTGCGGGGCAGATTAATTAATGGTGCCACGGGTAGCGTCGCCTGATCGGTGGCTTTTCCAACCAACTCTTCCATCCACTGCTATAACTAATAGAGCCATTAACACACCGCTTTATGCTTTCGCGCCCGAACGTCTCAAAGGGAGTTCTTAACGAATAATTATGTTCAAACCCTTTTGCAGTTTATTGCAGGCATTGTTTCGCACTCGCCGTTTGTGGGTTGCGAGTTTTTTGCTGTTTGGGTTGGCGCCACTGTGGGCGGCTGCGCAAGAGACGGACGTACCCTTACGACCGGATGTACGTTTGGTCATCGATGTCTCCGGCAGTATGAAGCGCAATGACCCCA
>CAYZVN010000166.1:0-2367 GCA_964482025.1 uncultured Saccharophagus sp.
TTCGGCTCCTGCGCACGCTCAATAACCCCCTCCCAGCCTCCCCCTTCAAAAGGGGGAGGGGTGAACGTGCCTACGAGCGAAAAAGCCGCGAATACTGCCGCTCGTGTTTCGCCGACGCCATCGCCACTCCCGGCAGACTCCAGCCGATTTCCTCATCCGGCAATTGCAGCGCTTTCTCCACGATGTGCGGGATGTCGTTCATCAAGCGCACCAATAATTTCTGCGCCTGGGTCTGTCCCAAGGGCACTAATTTAGTCGCAGCGGCAATTTGGTTTTCCAGCCAGGCCCAGATAAATCCCTGCGCTGCATCCGCCTGGGCAATTTTCCAGTGGTGGCACGCGAGGGAGAATTGACTGGCAAAACTCACCTCGCCCGCAATCATTTCCACTCCAGGAATTTCCAGCGAGCGCAATAAACGCTGCAAGGCCATGCCGAGTTGGGTGTCTTCCAGCAATAGTTCTTGCGTCTCGCGGCAGGCGAGCAGAAATTGGTTCCAGTGATTCAGTGCGGCCTCGTCTTGATCATCGAGCGCGCGCAGACAGCGCAATAACACCGGCGCGTCCAATTCACCAAAACCGTATTCCATCACTCCGCGCAGCCAATCTTCCAAGGCGTTTTCGTTATTCAGCCAGCCGCTGTCCACCGCATATTCCAACCCTTGTGAGTAGGCGTAAGCACCCACCGGCAGCGCGGGGCTGACCAAATGCATAAGGTGGAGCAGTGACGGATTCAATTTACGTTTGCATCAATGGTGGTGGCCGTGCAGCAGCAACAGACTGTTCTGCTGACCGTGGTAAGCGCCATTTTCCGGTTGGAATTGCCGGTTTTCATGGGCCACTGTCAAACCGAATCCCTGCACCATATCGTCCAACACATGATCGCGCAGATAACGCAGAAAACCGGCGCCGACTTGCAAGGGCACGTGGCGATTGCCCAAATGGTAGGCGGCGCGGGTCAGCAGCAGCTGATCGTCACTGCGCACGTCGCTGACAGCTTCCGCCGCTGCGGCAACGCGCACCACTTCGCCGGTTTTGCATTTAAGAAAATCCCCGTCCTGCAAAACCGTGCCGCGCTCGATAAACCAACCCAATTCTTTACCGCACACGGTTGTGGTTTTGTAGCGGCTTTTCTGCCGTTCATCAAAACTGAGCACCACTTCCATCACACAATCGTTCGGTAATTCTTTGACAACTTCAAAAACTTCGAGCATGAGGTCTCCGCTCAGAATAAAAAGTAACGCTGCGCAAGCGGCAGCTCTTTCGCCGGTTCGCAGGTGAGCAGCACGCCGTCGGCGCGCACTTCATAGGTTTGTGAATCCACTTCCATTTGTGGCTGGTAATCGTTGAGCACCATTTTGTCTTTGGTGACCGAGCGACATTCTCTTACCGCCACCAAACGACGCTGCAATTCCAGGCTGCCGGCGATTCCCGCCGCCAAAGCGGCCTGGCTGACAAAGGTCACCGAAGTCGCCGTGCACATGCGGCCGTAGGCGCCGAACATAGGCCGGTAATGCACCGGCTGCGGGGTTGGAATAGACGCGTTGGGATCGCCCATGGGCGCTGCCGCTATGCCGCCGCCTTTGATAATCAGCGAAGGTTTTGCGCCGAAAAATGCCGGTCGCCAGAGCACTAGATCGGCAAGTTTGCCGACTTCAATCGAGCCCACTTCATGCGCGACGCCATGTGTCAGCGCGGGGTTGATGGTGTATTTGGCGATATACCGCTTAACACGGTAATTATCGGCAGGGCTGTTTTTTCCGTCGCCACTCAGCACACCGCGCTGCACTTTCATTTTGTGCGCGGTTTGCCAGGTGCGGCAGATCACCTCGCCCACGCGACCCATGGCTTGCGAGTCCGACGAAATCATGGAAAACGCGCCCAGGTCGTGGAGGATATCTTCGGCGGCGATCGTCTCCTTGCGGATGCGCGAATCGGCAAAGGCGACGTCCTCTGGAATATTAGGGTCCAGGTGGTGGCACACCATCAACATATCCAGATGTTCATCCACCGTATTGATGGTGTAGGGCCGGGTGGGGTTGGTGGACGATGGCAAAACGTTATTCAAACCGCAGGCTTTGATAATGTCCGGTGCGTGGCCGCCGCCGGCGCCTTCGGTGTGGTAGGTGTGAATGGTGCGGCCTTTAAACGCGGCTATGGTGTCTTCGACGAAGCCGGATTCATTCAGCGTATCCGTGTGAATGGCCACCTGCACATCGTATTGCTCCGCCACCGTCAGGCAGGTGTCGATGGACGCGGGTGTGGTGCCCCAATCCTCGTGCAGCTTTAGGCCAATAGCCCCGGCCGCAATCTGCTCCTCCAGCGCCTGCGGCAGGCTGGCGTTGCCCTTGCCGAGAAAACCCAGGTTCAT
>CAYZVN010000167.1:0-2256 GCA_964482025.1 uncultured Saccharophagus sp.
GCTCGACGGTCAGAACTCCAGAAATGCAAACAATCATATTTGAGGAAGGGCGGAGTTTGCCCGCCGCGGAATTCTATCCCTTTTTGCAAAAGGAGATCCCCGAGCTAACGGGGTCTCCTTTTGACTGCCCTGCAATTCCCGAGTTTTATGTTTCGCAGTAAAGCGATATCAAACAAGTAGAGGGCAACCCTGCCGGAACTTCGAAGCCGGACTGCGTCAATCCAAACTATAAAGGGAAAATTTTCCTTCGAAACGATGAGCTCCACATCCAGTTGGCCTATCATTTGTCAGGGAATATTGCTCGGGCAAAGGCGGCGCTCAGAAACATCAGGTCTGTGTACAAGACTCAAAAAGTGATAATCGAATTCAAGGAGAATTCACTGGAGTACGACCTCCTCATCCATGGAGCCTCAATCGGTGATTTGGCCGCTGGATGTTACCGCCAATGTAAAACTGACCCACCTGAGCCGCCATAGCGGCCGACTGCTGCACCATTCTCACATCATCCAAATCACAGGAGAGAGCTATCGACTCAAAGATAAAAAATCTGCCGGCATAACACCGCCGGCAATCAAGGTTCGTTAACTGGGTGGGTCAATTTTACTTTGGCGTTTTGGCACCTAAAGTGGGTCAGTTTTCGGTTGGCGTTGACATTTCAAAACTCAATGCGCCTTCATTGCCGTGAGTTTATTTTTTGCTTTTCATTGCTTCTTTCAGAGATCCGGCCATAATTTCTGATTCTGTTCTTTGTCCGGCGCAAGCGGTTCTATAGTAGTTGGTTTGTCCTCCAGTGCCGATCATCTCCTGCTTTAAGAAGCATTTATCACCTGCTGAAACCACCTCGCCTCGAGATGTCCATCTGTTGTTACTGTCTTCAATATTTTCTTGTCGGCCGCGATTACGGCGTTGTGCTTCATCAAGCTGTCTCCGGAGGGTGGGGCTGAAAATCTTTCCAGAGCCTGTAGCGGCCGGCGGATTATCGCGGGGTTCATACGCATCTGGCACCATGCTATAGGCTGAGCGAGAAAGTTCTTCAATATCCGCCTCAGTGATTATCCTGGGCTGGTCTTTCTCTTGAGGTGACGCTTCGTTTGCATCCTGGTTTGCCGTTTCGGGGGGCGACGGGGTCGGCTCGCGTTTGTTTGGAGGCTCTTTCTGAATCTGCTCGGCTGGCGATGGGTCGAGTGCGGCGGGTGCCGTGCCTTCGTCTGGTTGTGTAGCCGTATGCTCAGGAGGCTGCACTTCAACAAGCCTCTCAATGTGAACACTGAACGCAGGGCGAGGCTTGCTGCTGTCGCTTATAGCCACCATGTCGCCGGCTTGCATGTCCAAGACAAGCAGTAGCACGACGTGAGTGCATGCAGAGAGTAAGCCAGCCACGATTAGCGCCGACGTCTCCGGACGCTTCTGTACGTCCGCTGCCGCGAAGTCTATGTCGACATTAGTGTCCTCTGTACTGCCTCGTGCGCAAGGTAATACAGCGGGATATTCTGGTGTGTTATCGTGTCCTGTTGCCATGTGGCCTAGAATCAAGCTCGACCTACTAGGTCAACCTTTCCTTGCGCTGCCTTTGGGGGTTTATTGCATTGTTAATGATTGCATTCGGGCCACTCCGAAAGATTTGGGTAGGGACTCAAATCGGTGTTCGCCAAATCCAGGCTTCGGATCATGTGGAAGTACTTCCGATCGGCGTCGGTTTTCAGGTACAGGTCAATTGGCGCACGCGATAAAGCGATCGAAGAATGCTTGCACCCGCCGGCAATGGTAACTCCCACCCTGTAGTCCTCTTTTTCGAGAGCCCCTGCGCCTGTTTCTCCAAAGATCTGCCTCTGAAATTCGCCTAGCCGTCTTGCGTCCAGCTCTGAAAGAGAAAGAATGAACAAATGTTCATCTGCCTGTGGGCGAGCAGGCGGCAACTCCCGAATGTCTCGTGTTGCATCTTGCTGCACACTCAGCGGGAACCGGTGCTGATTCTCGCGGCTCATGCCTGGCTCGCGTATCCAGATGAAAACGTCACCGTCTTTTAGTTCCAGTTCGCGCGGGGTGATCGCAGCGACCCTTACCGACACCGGATCCAGCTCCGCTGGGTTTAGCGTCATTAGCTTATACATACTGGTGATAGGCACGGAGGTGCATCCGGCCAGCGCCCACAACAGAACAGACAGCATCCCTACTACGCTTGCAAAGCAGTAATGGAAACTGAAGGGTTTCACAACAAAATGGAATGATGTCGAGGAGAGCGTACGGCTTTAGAAA
>CAYZVN010000168.1:0-2229 GCA_964482025.1 uncultured Saccharophagus sp.
CGATCACCATCTCGTTATAGCTGCTGCCTTCACCTTTCACCGAGCGGGATTTCATCCCCATCATGCTTTTGCCTTCCGGCAGTGGGTAAGGTGGCATATGGGCGCTGTTGTAGACGCTGCCGATAATCAGCGGCTGGTCTGGATCGCCATTCACAAAGGTAACCACCACTTCCTGGCCAACGCGAGGAATGGTGACGGAGCCCCATTTGTTGCCGGCCCATTGAGTGGCGACACGCACCCAGCAGGAACTGTTTTCGTCTTTGGCGCCGTAACGGTCCCAGTGGAACTGAATTTTTACGCGGCCGTATTTATCGGTGTAAATTTCGTCGCCCGCCTTGCCAACCACCACCGCCGTTTGCACCCCATCAATACGCGGCCTGGGTGTTAAGGAGGAGGGGCGAAATGTTGTCGCTGCCGGGATACACACAAACTGGTTGCTATAAGGCGGCTCTTTTTTCTCGGCGCTTTCACTTTCCAAATAACTGGGGTTGTAAGCGACGTGGCGGATTTCAGTTACCATAAAAGACTGGCTGTGATCGGCCTCAGCCTCGTCCGATTTCAACAAAAACTTTTTGCCGACCTCCAGGGTATGCACATTACTGGCGGCGGTAATGCGCTCGTAATTCATTTCCTCCTGCTGCATACGCAATTTGGTCAAGGTTCGTCCCAAGTCACTTTCCCGGTAACTGCCGGGAAATTCGAAGCGCGAAAAATTCGCGTTGTTTTTGAGCTTTAAGGTGGTCGAGGTTTCGGTTAGCAGGGACTGGTTGAATTTTTCAAAGTTGAAATCTGTCTGCGCATAGGCGCCGGAGCAATATTGATAGAGGTGCTGCCACAGGCGGATGTAGTAGGCGTCGCGCTTGCCCGAACTGTGCTCAATCTCCATGGGCGACATGTCGCTGTAGTGCGCCGCATTATCGGAAAAATGTAAAATGCTCTTCTCTTCTTGGTGCTCGAAGAAATAGTAAATGCCTTCATGTTCGAGCAAGCGGCTGATAAAGTCCAAATCGGACTCATTGTATTGCACGCAATATTCCAGCTTCGGGTGCTCTTCCACCAGGGCGAAGGTATAATCCGCAAAACCTAATTCGCCAAAAATCGACTCGATAATTTCCTGCACGCTCTGGTTCTGGAAGATGCGGCAGTCGGTGCGCTTACTGAGAAACCAAAACCAAGGCACCACTTCTGCTTTGTAGGCATAGAGCCCGCGCTTTTCTAATCCCGCGTATTGAAAGCTTTTTACATACCCGTGGAAAAACCGCTCAGGCTCACCTTCCGGCTGAACGATAATTCCCACTTTATCTCCCACTATGTCCTGCGGCTTAATCTCGCCATTGGGGGAGAGCAGATCCAGATCGAGCTGGAACAGCTGGGAGATTCCTTCCACACAGTGGAGTCGGCGCAACAATAGCGGACCATCTTCGAGACTGGACTCTATACGTAAATGACGGGTTTCCTGAGAAAATAAGAGACTGCTGAGGTCGAAATCGATAGCCACGAGATGCTCCCTGTTGTCGATAAACCTAAGGTGGGACAAGCGCCTTTAGCGGGCTTCTTAGACACCACTTCATACCGGCGCCGGTGCTTTGGCGGGCTGTTGAAATGACATCTATAGGGGTAGAGCGGGCGAGATTTTACACCGCAATGTGACGCGGAGGTAGCGCGCGCCGGGCGCACTTATGCGACCTGTCGCAAACTACTCGGCAAAATAAGCTTGATTAGGTGACTATAAGCGCCAAACCGCCATACCCTTTGGCGCCGAAGCAGAATTAAAATGCAAAAAAGCCTTTACCCATTAACCTAAATACTGCCGATACCTAAAGCACCGCTTATGGACATAGTCACCCACGCCCTCACCGGTGCGCTCGCCGCAACCGGCTTTTCACCGCCCCAACTGCGCCGACGTGTCGCTGTACTGGGTGCCGTAGGCGCCAGCCTTCCGGATCTCGATGTATTGATTCGCAGCTCAGCCGACCCACTGCTGGTGCTGGAATATCACCGACATTTCACTCATTCACTATTTTTTGCGCCCTTTGGGGCTGCCCTAGCCGCTTTGCTGTTATGGCCGATTTTTCGTCACCAGCTTCGCTTTAGCACACACTACCTTGCCGTGCTTAGCGGTTACATCAGCGCCTGTTTGCTCGACGTTTTTACCAGTTACGGCACCCACCTCCTGTGGCCGCTGGTATCGCACCCCATCGCCTTGAATATGATCGCAGTGGTAGACCC
>CAYZVN010000169.1:0-2089 GCA_964482025.1 uncultured Saccharophagus sp.
GGTCATAGCGACTGGTCACGGTAACGCTGCCGCTGGCGGTAAATTTAATCGCGTTGCCCACCAGATTGGTGAGGATCTGGCGCACCCGCCCCGCATCGGTATGCACCTGGGCGGGCAGTTCGGTGAGCGGTTTATAGGTCAGCGCAATGCCTTTGTTTTGCGCCGATATCCCCAGCACTTCCACCACATCCAGAATAATTTCGTGCACGGCGCAGGGCGCTTTTTCCACGTCAATTTGGCCGGATTCGACTTTGGACAAATCCAATATGTCGTTGATGAGCTCCAACAAGTGACGGCTATTTTTGGCAATCGTATCCAGGTAGCGCCGATAATGTTCACCCTCGCCGTAACCGCGCTGAAGCACTTCAGTAAAGCCCATAATGGCATTCATGGGCGTGCGAATCTCGTGGCTCATATTGGCGAGGAAAACACTTTTCGATCGGTTGGCTATTTCCGCTTCTTCCTTGGATTTCAGCAGTTCGATCTCTTGTTGTTCCAGCACCGTGACATCGTCAAAACTCACCAATACGCCGCCGGCTTTGCCATTGTTGGCGAGCACGGGCGAGCAGTTCACCATAAAGGTGTGGCACTGGCCGCTTTCCAGCTGCAGACGAATGCGCTGACTGGTTATCGCCTCACCGGTTTCGATGGCGCGGCCCCAGGGCGAGGCTTTAGCGATAAAGGGCGTATCGTCGACGTTGGACCAATGAAAGCGGCGGCAATTAAGGCCGACGAGATCCCCCGCATCGCTGTCGAGAATTCTCGCAAAGGCTTGGTTGGCCAACACTATATTCTGGCGCGCGTCGAGCACCAGCAGGCCCTCCGCCATAGTGTCCAGCGCCGAGCGCACCCGGTCGGGAATGGCTTGGGACGGGTCCAGCAGTTTCAGCATGCGACCGAGATAAATGAAGAAAAACCAAAAGCTGATCAGGCTGACAAACAGGATGTAACGCACTAACGGCTGTTGTAGGAACCCGCCGATGCCCGGCGCGAAGGCCGGTTTGAAGTAGAGCTCTACCGATCCCCAGCGCTCCTCGGCCGACCAAATGGGCACGGCCACCCGCTCCGTGGCGGTGTGCGGCGCGCGCTCGGTTTTTTCGATCCGCGCCACTTCCTCGCCGGATTCACGGGTAATCAGCGCGAACAGGATATCCGGGTTGCGCTGCACCACGTGATGCAGCACCGCCTCCATACGCGCTACGTCGGCGTGCGTCAGCAACAGAGTACCGTTGACCGCCACCACTTCGGCCAGCTGAGCCCGCGCCTGCAGTTTCTGCTGTCCATGATCCGGCAGCAGGCCGATAAAGCCGCCGATCAGCATCAAAGTCACCGTAATACTGGTCAGCCCTAAGGCCAGCCGGTACTGGGTGCTCTTTTGTTTGATGCGCGTAAAAATCGACATGAACTACTCTGCTCCGCTGGGCTCTTGCACGTGGTCGGCCTCCGCCACTAGGGATTCCAGCGTCTCCTCATCCTCCTCGCCATCGGCGCTGACGCTACCGCTTAATATTGGCAGGGGATCGATAAAACGCCAGGCCGGCAGAGAACTCAGCAGACTGGTCAACAAAATGCCACTGCGCAAAGTCCAGATGACATAGCCCACCGAGAGGCCGGTTGATACGGCCGCTGTACCGCCAACCATAGCGGCGGTGAGTGTCGGTCGAGCGTTGTGAATGTTCTGGACGGCATCGGCTAGGTCACTGCCATAGCGCAGGTCATTCAACAGCGAAAGGGACTCCTGCAGGCTGGGGAACAGGCTCTGTAGCGGAGCGCTGTAGAGCACCTGCTCAATGCTCGCCGCCAAACTCTGGTTTGCGCCGTCCAGATGGTCGCGAAGTTCTCGCTGGCTATCGGCGCTGAACATGGTAAAGCCACCGCCGCTATCGATAGGACTGCCACCGCCGTCAAACAGTGGCGACATGGAATCTATTGGCCTACTGGGGGCGCTAAACACGACATCGCCCTTTACTGCCCCGCTCGTATCGGTGCCCGCTTCGGCCTCGGCTTCTGCCGGCGCGGCGTCATCCACAGGCCGCTCCTCTGTTGGCGAATGGGTTGGCGGCGCATTAGGCGCAGGAACGGCGGATTC
>CAYZVN010000170.1:0-2039 GCA_964482025.1 uncultured Saccharophagus sp.
CTGCATTTAGCACGGAAATTTTCGGTCTAACACAGCCAACTGTCCGTCTAATCCCAGTTAAGGGTAAGCATCGACTTACCCGCCGCCACTGCTAATCCGTAGCATTCCAAAACATAAGGTTGCGCGATTTGGATTAGACCGGAGAAGTCGGGCTTGTCTTTTATCTCAATCTCAAATACTGTATACATATACAGCATCTCGAACAAGGACGTTTATGACCCGCCCAAAATTTCTACCTCACGTGGCCCAGCAGATGATGACTTTGGGCTACGCCAAACGAACAATCAAAACTTATACCTATTGGATTCGGATGTACATACTTTACTCGGGCAAGCGTCACCCGGCCGATCTGGGTAACACCGAAGTAGAAGCCTTTCTATCTCATCTTGTCAATAAGCGCAACGTCAGCCGGTCTACCCAGCAGCTTGCGTTAAATGCTCTGGTGTTCTTATACGATAAGATCATAAAAAGGCCTTTGGCTCTTGATCTCAAGTTCAATCAATCTAAAATCCAGCAGAAATTGCCCGTTGTGCTGACAACTGCCGAAGTTAAGCGGTTGTTTGAGCATGTTCCCTCTTCCTATTTGCTTCCGGCGCAGCTACTTTATGGCAGCGGGTTGCGCCTGATGGAGGCCGTGCGTTTGCGCATCGCTGACGTGGACTTCAATTACGGTTGCTTGAGAATCTGGGCGGGGAAAGGCGGTAAACATCGCCAAGTCACCCTGGCGCGCGAGCTGCACTCGGCGCTCAAAGCGCAGATTCAACTCATGCAGAGCTATTTTGAGCACGACCTTGCCAATTCCGATTTTCAAGGCGTTTGGCTTCCACATGCGCTGGGTCGAAAATATCCCAATGCTAATAAAGAGCTTGGTTGGCAATATCTATTCGGTTCCCGCAGATTAAGCCGTGATCCAGAGTCGGGGTTACTCAGGCGCCATCATATCGATGAGACGGGCTTGCAAAAGGCCATTCGGGGCGCCGCGATAAAATGCAAATTTAGCAAACCTGTTAGCTGCCATACGCTTCGGCATTCTTTCGCCACTCATCTATTGGCGAATGGGACCGACATACGCACTATCCAAGAACAGCTCGGTCACTCGGATCTCGCCACGACGCAAATTTACACTCACGTGTTGCGGCAAGGTGCGAACGCCGTCAAAAGCCCACTGTCATTTATGTGATGTTACCGAGGTAACCTATTGAATTTGCGCTTGGCACTTCAACCCCGCTGGTATCGCGTTATCCGGATTGGCAATTTCCAGCCTCACACCAAAGGTGCCGCTGGCGGCGTTGCCTATGGCATCGACGAGAACAACTTTGGCTGTTTTGATTTGATTGGGAAAAGCTTCCATATGAATGTTGGCAGTCATACCGGGTTTGATTTGGCCGAATAATTCAATGGGGAAAATGGCTTCCACATTTAATGGGTCCAGTTGGGCGATGCGGACTATTGCTTGCTCTTCGACAAATTCACCGGGGTTTTTCATGCGCTCCAGAATATAACCATCGAAAGGCGCGCGGATGCTTTTTTGGGCGAGGCGCGCTTCCATTCCAGCGAGTTCGTATTGGCGGATTTTTTTGAGGTCTTGGGCTTGGCGCAGGCGCACTTGCGAGAGTCTTTCATCGCGTAAAAAGGCATCGAGCACGTCTTCGGAAATGTTTTTTTGTTGATAGAGTGAATCCATGCGCTGTTTGCGCCGGCTGTCGAAGTCTCGATTGATTTGTCCTTCCTCGACTTCCGACTCTATGGCGGCGCGCACGCGGGCAAGATCCACAGCGGCTTTTTCCACACTGGACTCTAAAGTCGCTACCACCTGGCCCTTGCTAACCTTATCGCTTTTGTTCACCAGCACATCTTCGATCACCCCCATCGCAGGGCTGCTCAGCTCCGTTACCCGGTGGGGGGTAACAACACAGTCTGCCGCTGGTATGGTTTGCGCGAAGGCCGGTGCGGCGGCGAGTAAAGCGACGATTAGGCCACTTAAGGAAACGGCGTGAGAGGTCATGGTGTGTGAGAGGTCATGGTGTGTGAGAGGTCAT
>CAYZVN010000171.1:0-1904 GCA_964482025.1 uncultured Saccharophagus sp.
GAGAAGTCAAAAATCATAAAAACCTCCGCGCCTGTGGCGCCAATTTGGTGCTTTGCAAAATCTTACGCACCATTGTGATGCATTTGCTGCCTGTTGGCTTACGCAAGCCGTTGCGCAGTATGACGGAATACTCAATGAGATCTGCCCAGTCCTTCCCCTCCTTAGGCACAAGCCCGCGCGAATGGTTTGCCAAACTCGCTTTAACGATGCAGTTGCGCGCCGCTAAAACCGTGCTCACACACGTGAGCCATTGTGGGCCACTGCGGGTACAAAGGCCGTTTTATCCCGAGGAAAACGGCTGTTGCCACGTATATTTGCTGCATCCCCCCGGTGGAATGGTCTTGGGCGATTTACTGCAAATTACCATAGCGGCGGAGGCGGGTGCGAAAACCTTGGTGACCACCCCCTCGGCGGGCAAATTGTATGACACCCGCGGCGCAACGGAAGCGCAGCGTCAGGAAGTGCACCTTTCTGGTGCGAGCGGCTCCTGTCTGGAGTGGCTGCCGCAGGAGACGATTATATTTAACGGCGCTAACGGTCGGCTGCGTACCCGTTTGGCGTTGCAGGGTGACGCCCGAGCCTGTGTATGGGACATAGTGTGTCTCGGTCGGCCCGCGTCCGGCGAGGCGTTGCGGGACGGCCGCTGCGAGCAGATTTTGGAGGTTTACCGGGATGAGCGGCCGGTGTTGATCGAGCGCAATCGTTTTGTGGGGACCGATGAGCACATGTACGCCCGCTGGGGGCTGCACGGTGCACCTGTGGCTGGCACATTTCTCGCTACGCTTAAGCCCGCTCGCGATCAAGTTGACGCATGGTTGGAGACGCTCGATGCCCTGGCGCCAGGGCCGGACCACGAATGGGGTCTGACGCAAAAAGGCGAGCTGTTTGTGGCGCGTTACTTGGGCCAATCCACCCGCTTATGCCGCGCAGGCTTTGAATTGTTGTGGCGCGATCTGCGGCCCGACCTCACCGGTGTGCCGGCCCAAGTGCCGCGTATTTGGCATACATAAGTTAGCAACCGATTCATCAGGGGCGAAACAATGAACGGCAGAGTTCTAGCCGCTTGTTCCGGGACCCTCACCGACAGGACGTCGGTGAGGGAGCTTACAAGGACGTACTTGCAGCGGTCCCGGAACAAATGGCTGGAACTCCGCAGCGACCCTGCCAGTAGGCAAATCTAACGCATCTTGAGGACAAACCGGGGGTAACCGTGGAGCTGACGCCAAGGGAAAAAGACAAACTTTTGCTGTTCACCGCCGCGCTGTTGGCGGAGAGGCGCAAAGCGCGCGGGGTGAAATTGAATTACCCGGAAGCCATCGCCCTGATCAGCGCCGCCATTATGGAAGGCGCTCGCGATGGCAGAACCGTGGCGGAATTGATGAGCGAAGGCCGCACCCTTCTCACCCGCGCGGATGTGATGGAAGGCATCCCCGAAATGATCCCCGAGGTGCAGGTGGAAGCGACCTTTCCCGACGGTACCAAACTGGTCACCGTCCACAATCCCATCGTCTAGGAGCCGCCCATGATTCCCGGTGAATATCAGATTCAACCCGGCTTCATCGACCTCAACGTCGGTCGCGCCACCGTCAAACTGCTGATCGCCAATATCGGTGACCGGCCCATTCAGGTGGGCTCCCACTACCACTTTTACGAGACCAATCCCGCCCTGCAATTCGACCGGGAGGCCGCGCGCGGTTTTCGCCTGAACATTGCTGCCGGCACCGCCGTGCGCTTTGAGCCGGGGCAGGAGCGCGAGGTGGAGTTGGTGGCCCTTGCCGGCCATCGCAAGGTCTACGGCTTTCGCGGCGCCATCATGGGGGATCTCTGATGAGTAGGATCGACCGTCGCGCCTACGCGGATATGTTCGGCCCCACCGTTGGCGACCGGGTGCGCCTGGGGGACAC
>CAYZVN010000172.1:0-1662 GCA_964482025.1 uncultured Saccharophagus sp.
ACCATCTTCCATTTGCGCACTTGCTGCATGACACGCACCCGATACTGGGTGACCAGAAATGTCGTGAGCCAGCCCAGCGGCAGTAACAAAAGCAGCCCCAGCACGAACGCCCCAAGCACAAGAGTATGATGCAAGTGCAGCAATTGCAGCGCTTCTGTTGATGCCAGAAGCTCGAGAAAGGCGGGGCTTTGCGCGTACTGCCACGTCAATGCCTCCAAAGCATCGCCAAAGATCAGCATCAACCCACCACATACCCCCCAAACGACGAGAAAGGCCGAGAGATTGATGGTGAACAAACAAACCACCAACAAAATGGCGATGGTCAGCAGGCCAAAGGGCAATAATCCAGCGAGCACCCCGAAGCCAACCGCCCAGCCAATCTGCCAGGGCGAGTCTTCGGAGTTGAGCACTTTTAGAATTTTGGCGAACAGCGTCAACATAGAGTTTCCTTATTAGAGGCCGACAATGACGGCAGGATCGCGAGCCGCCCCGCGATCAAGCACTTTGGACGTTTGAGGCCGGCGCAGCGTTGATAGCACCGGAACGCACTTGCGGTCAACCTGTGATGCCTTCGTCACCGCCGAAAGCTTTTTTAAAACCTCACCGTGAGGACACATTTCCAAGCCCATTGGGCCTCTCGCAGCTTCAGCAAGGAGCAACGGGATCGCCGCGCTTTTTTCACTCATTACCGTTCGTCGGTTAGCGCTGCTTATTAAAACCCAACACAACGAAGCTATTTTTAGTTTACCCCAGGCGAGAAAATTAAGGCCCAGCGTTATAACAAAAAGAAAGCAAAGTGATTAATCGAGACCTCATTTCAGAAGGGGGATTTCGCTGTCAGCGATGACGCTAACGATAAAAAAATGCATCGGCTACAGAGTGAAAAAAACTCTTATTCAGAAAGCTTATATCAACTGATAAAACGCGCTCTTTGCCTTGGCGTTAAAATCGTCCTTTCCGCCGCTTCGCTTATCCTTTAAAGAAGTTTTCTTTATTCGCATTTTCACAAAATAATCCTTGCAGTATTAATTCCGCGCCTTGTAAGGAGTGTGAAAATTAACAAATTGTCGCCATACTTTTCTTGCCACCCGAAGTAACCAACGAGGTAAGAAATAATGGCAATTTCTTTAGCATCTACAACTGCCAATTTGTCCGTCGCCGAAATCAACAACGTCTCTCAAAATCCCACCAACACACTCTCCTCAAGCAGCCCTAGATACCACAATATTAAAGCCTATGGCCCCCTATTGGATCATGTGTTTTCACTGCGCTATGAAAGCTACAGCGCGGAAGACTATATTGAAAAAAACCCTACCAAACGTTTTATGGACGAATATGACTCACAGCCCAATTGCACGTCCTATTTGACCTATCATGATAAGAAGCCAATCGGTTCAATCAGGCTGTGTCGGTATAACCCCAAGGAGAGCTGGAAAATTCCGGTAATGAATATCTTCAAAGATGAAATCAAAAAAGAAATAGGCCTGGAAAAATCGTTCTTGGAGGCAAATCGGTTTGTTGTCCATCCGGACTTCCAGAGCAAAGGCGGGGTTCGAGCGAGATTCAGCATCTACAGAAACATCATCACCGAGGTAGACAAGGCGGAAACCCATTGCGTGCTAGCCGCGGTAAGGGAGGAGCATGTCAGGTTTTATCGAATGG
>CAYZVN010000173.1:0-1591 GCA_964482025.1 uncultured Saccharophagus sp.
CGCTGCCCCATTCCGATTGGCGTGATCAAGTCCAGTGCGCGCACCGAGGGTTGCTCAGAACCCAACTCCAAGCGAATGCCCGGTGTTGGATTGATGGCCACACCGGCCAAAAAACGCTTCTGTGGATCAGCCTCAGAAACAGCTTCGGCTTTGTGGTCAACGGGTTTAGTGTTTTGATCCGGTTTCCGGTTCAGGCTTAGTATCTTTTTCTTCATGGTGCTTGTTGATCGCTCTTCTAAATGAATTTTTCGAAATGGTTGATTACGCCTAAATAAATTGCGACTGAGCATTTAGCGCTCACCAAGCTCAATCTCAAGTGTTGCAAACACCTCCCGATTCGGAAAGCCATCCGCGACTAATTTGTTTTGCAGTTGATATTTTTGCAAAGCATTGCGTGTCATAGGCCCCCAGATTCCATCGGGCTCGCCGATATCAAAGCCTTTTTCCTTCAATTTTTGCTGCAGTAATTTAAGAGCTTCATTGGTGAAAAAATTTTTCTCTTCACCAAAATTGTCGAGTCCGTTATTAATGTTGATTAGCTCGTCAGCGAGCAAGCCAACCGCTAGCGCGTAATTTTGTGAAAAATTCCACTTCAAAATGACAGAGAAATTTCCGTACACTAAAAACGCCGGACCGGCATGCCCTGCAGGTAAGACCAATTGCGCTTGAGTTTTATAATCTGGAAGCGCGCGATTAAAGGTTTTAGTAATACCGAGTGCCTTAAAACGACTGAGCGGATAGGTCTTATCAAAAGTCACCTCCCCAAAATCAAAGTTCTTTGGGATTTCGACTCTACGACCCCAAATCTCTTCTTTATTCCAGCCAATCTTTTGCAGATAGTTTGCGGCGGACGTAAAAGCGTCGGGCAAGCTGTTCCATACATCCAGTTTTCCATCACCGTCACCGTCCTTACCATAGGTTTTCAGTGCGCTGGGCATAAATTGCATGTGGCCCATGGCACCAGCCCAGGAACCCAGCAATTGCTCCCGCTTAACTTGCTGATTTTCTAATAGTGAAAATACGTTGAATAGTTCGTGAGTAAAATACTGGCTGCGGCGCGGGTCGCAAGCAAGAGTTGCCAGCGCGTTCAATATCTCAATTTCACCTTTATAGCTGCCAAAATTGGTCTCCAATCCCCAAAACGCTACGATATAACGCGGTGGAACCCCGTATTGGCGCGCCAGTCTATCCAACAGGACTGCGTGCTCTTGCAGCATGCGCTTACCTGTTTCTATGCGAAATTTGCTTACACGTTTGCGAACATACCCTGCAAAACTTTCAGTGAACTCTGGTTGACTTCGATCCAGTTTGATGACCCTTTCAAGCGACGTTAAATTGCCTATAACGTCATTGAGTATAAAATCCGAGAACCCTTCATCCACTGCCTTTTGACGAAGCGACGAGCGGCATTGCTCAAATGTAGATTCAACAGTGGGCTTTTCTTGGGCCAAGGGTTTAGATGCTGCAAATAGCAGCGGTACCAAGCTGAGGAGACTAAGTGGGAACGAATGTCTTATGGGAGTGTTTATCATTGCTGCACAACGTGATTGGAAAGAATTGATGGTAGCCCAAACGCGCAGCGCAAAAAAGC